>JBDSYB010000112.1:0-12366 GCA_039925885.1 Verrucomicrobiota bacterium | reverse complement strand
GCGAAATTAAGAGGCGGCGCGATGAGTGTCCAGAGTTGAGTAAGGTCGAATCTCCGTTTGCATTTTATTTAACACACGCCGATGTCTCGCCTTTCTTTCATTGTTGTGAGGAGCGATTCCTTGATTTTTTGTCACATCGTTCCAACAAGTTTTTCGGTTGCGAGCTTGCCTCAATGGATTTTTGCGGCGATAGATTCCGGCTCATGCAGACGATTGTTATCGGCCATCGCAACCCGGACATGGATTCCATTTGCTCCGCGCTCGGTTATGCGCGGCTGAAACAGCTTTTGGGGATGCCGGATGTGATTGCCGCGCGCGCGGGCAACACTAACGCGCGAATTGATTTTGTTCTGGAAAAATTCAAGGTCGAAGCGCCGGTTTTTTTGAGTGATATTTCGCCACGCGTCATCGACGTGATGGAACGCGATGTTGTTTCGGTGCGAGCGGATTCCGCTATTTACGACGCCGTGCTTTTGATCGAACAAAAACAGCTTCGCGGCCTTCCGGTCACGGATGAAAACAATCGCTGCCTGGGCTTGCTCTCCTCGTCAAAAATCAGTCATCACCTTTTTCCACCGCGCGAAGAAGCGGCAAACGCGCGATTGATCGTGGCATCTCTGGCAAGCATCGTGGCCACGTTCGGCGGAAAAATTTTGACGGGCACTCTTCCCACTGAACCAACCGAGCAAGTTTTAATGGTCGGCGCGATGAACGCCGACACATTTTCCAAACGATTGGAAACCAATCACGCCGAAAAAGTTTTGGTGATCGTGGGCGACCGCGACGACATTCAGATGCGGGCCATTGAATCCAGCGTTCGCGCCATCATCATCACAGGCGGTTTGAAAATTTTGGGAACGGTCAAACGCGCGGCGCAAGAAGCGGGAGTCACCATCATCAGTTCGCCGCACGACAGCGCGACGACCGTGTTGCTGGCGCGAGGCGCGGTGCGAGCCGACCACATGGTTGGGGCGGATTTTACCAGTTTCACTTCTGATACTTTGCTGGATGTGGCGCGCGAACAAGCCGCAAATTTGCCCGCTTATTTGTTTCCCATTTTGAATGAAGATGGTGTTCTCGTCGGCGTTTTATCGAAGAGCGATTTCATCAAACCAGTCCCGCGCCGATTGATATTGGTGGATCATAACGAAATCGCCCACGCCGTGCCGGGCGCGGATAAAATTCCGATTATTGAAATTCTTGATCATCATCGGCTGGGCGGTTTTACAAGCGAAGCGCCGATTCATTTCTGGAATAATCCGGTCGGCTCGACGAGCACCATTGTCGCACTTTGCTATCAACAAATGGGAATACCCATCCCGCCGGACATTGCAGGCTTGTTAATGGCGGGATTAATTTCCGACACGCTGAACCTTTCTTCGCCCACGGCCACACGCGTCGATACAGACGTTCTGGAAAAACTTTCCAAGCTCGCGAACACGGACGCGACAAAATTGGCCAAGGAAATTTTTGCGGTTGGCTCGCCGTTGTTGACCATGACGCCCAAGCAGGTCATCACGGCGGACTGCAAGGAATATTCCGAAGACGGCAAACGCTTCACTGTTTCGCAGATCGAGGAATTAAGTTTTTCACACCTGGCGGAAAAGCAGGCGGCGCTCGTTGAGGCACTGGATCGGCATTATCGGAATCGGGATTTATTTTTTGCCGCATTGCTCGTCACCGACATCAATGCGCAAAACTCGTTGTTGCTGGTTTGTGGCGCGCAGGAGTTTTTGCAGAGAATTAATTTTACCGCGCGGGGACCACATGTCTGGGAACTGCCCGGAGTAGTTTCGCGCAAGAAACAACTGCTTCCTTATTTGCTGCAAAGTCTTCTCGGCGCGGCAGCGCGTTGAGGCGAGGGAGGTGGCTAACTATTTCTTTGCCGAAGTGCGCTTCATGAGCCAACGCATGTCTTCAACGATACCGACGGTGGTTGGCAACGCGGGAGGATTCGCCTGACGAAATAGAGGAGAACTCCACTTTTTAATTTCAGAATGTCCATCGGCGAACGAAAACCCACAGGCCGAATTGTGTTGAACGCCCGGGTAATCAACCAGCCTAGCCCCAGCAGTCGGTTCCATGGTATTGGGATCGCAATTCGCCATGTCGGTGACAAAATAGCCATCGTTGATGCGAGTGGGATTTTCGTCCAGCAATACCCAAGTCATAGAAGGGTTCCGCATTTGACTCAGCTTCGTGTATAATTGAAAGGGGGAAAGCCAATAACCATAAAGGTAATCGGGGTTCGAGGATGAAATCGACTTTCCGTTTCCTCCGACAAGGTGATTCATGGACATGCTACGAACCTTGGGTGACGGGTCGCCCGGGCATTTCCAGACCTTAAAATTTCTCCCCAGATATTTAGAAAGCGGACTCCTTTCAAGATAGATCGTGTTAGTAGGTTCTGTTGAGATGTTGCCCTGAACCCACGACACATCGGTAAATGCATCTGGTCCAGAAGTTCCCCCGTAAGCAAACAAAAGCTTCTCGTTGTTGTCTTCCGCGTACATTCGCCAAGCCAACCCCAGTTGCTTGTGGTTGTTCAAGCATTGGATGCCCTGCGCCTTTTGTTTGGCTTTGGCCAATGCTGGCAAGAGCAATCCCGCTAAAATCGCGATAATGGCAATGACTACTAACAATTCTATCAAGGTAAAGGCTCTTTGGGACGTGGAAAATTTTCGGAATGGTATTCCTGCCAACATTACGTTAAAGATAGAGAGGTTCTCACGCATCGTCAAGAAATCATCCATTCGTATGACTCAAAAAATTATTGCAGGAATGTTATTGCTGACACTTCTTAGAACAACGTTGGCGCAAGCTCAAACCAATGCGGCGAACCAACCGCCGACCAGAGAGAAATTCAAGGTTTATCTACTTATGGGCCAATCGAACATGGCGGGTCGCGGCGTCCCAGAGAAGGAAGATAAAACACCACATCCTCGCGTCTTCGTCTTGACTCAAAGTAATCAATGGCAAGTCGCGGTGGAACCACTGACTCTGGGCGAAAAAAAGAAAACACCCGGCGTCGGGCCGGGCCTGGCTTTCGCTAAAATTATGGCGGACGCCAATCCCGGTGTGAGCATCGGACTGGTTCCGTGCGCGGTGGGTGGAACGCCTTTGAAACGCTGGGTTAAGGGCGGCGACCTTTACGAAAATGCCGTGGCGCGCGCCAGAGATGCAGAAAAAGTGGGCGTGCTTTCTGGAGTTCTGTGGCACCAAGGCGAAGCCGACTCGGGTTCTCAAACCAACGCTGAAAGCTATGGCGACCGACTGACGAAAATGATCGCTGACATTCGCGCGGACTTGAATTCTCCGAAGCTACCTTTTGTCGTCGGGCAAACGGGGGAGTTCAACTACACGAGGCCGGGAGACCCGCAGCCTTTTGCGCGACTGGTCAACGAAACACTTTCAAAAATTCCTGACACTGTGCCTAATACCGGCTGCGCTCTGTCCAAGGGGCTGACTTCAAAACCTGACCTGGTGCACTTTGATGCGGCGTCGCAACGAGAGTTGGGAAAACGTTATGCAGCAGAAATGTTGAGGTTGGAGAAAGCGCAGCAAAAACCCGCGCGCCTGAAACAAGCGGAGTCTGGAAGGAAGCTGTTGAAACAATAAGGGGTGTTTAGTGTTCGGGGGTCTCCTTCGGATTGGTAAAATTTACTAGCCGCGTATTTTAGACTGTGTTTCTTGCCGCAAAAGTTTAAACAGTTTGCATGTCGCCGATGACACCAGCTTTCTTGCGAACGCCCAAATACGGTGAAAAAGCTTTTTCCCTGGTAGAACTACTCATCTCCATCGCGCTGGTGCTGATTCTCTCGATCATGATGGTGGGACGCGGCAGATTTTCCAACGACCAAAAGCATCTGGTCAATTGCCAGAAAAATTTGCAGCACATTTATCTCGCCTTGACCATCTACGCTGCCGACAACAAAGAACTTTTCCCTGATTTAAAAGATGCTCAAACTTCCGAAACGCCTTTGAGTTTGCTGGTTCCTCGCAGCACCACCGTCACGGAAACGTTTATTTGTCCTGCCAGTCGCGACCACAAATTACCCGAGGGCGAGCCGTTTGCCAAACGCCGGATCAGCTATGCGTATTACATGGGACGCGCCAAAACCAATGATTCCAAACAATTGCTCTTGTCTGACAGACAGGTGAACACGCTGCCCAAAATCAAACGGCAACAGGTTTTTTCAGAAAATGGAAAAACGCCGGGTGCCAATCACTCCAAATTGGGGGGAAACATTTTGTCGTGCGATGGACAAATCGCAGCGGTCAAGCCCCGGGCATCGCGCGATTATTTATTTCCGACCAACGTCGTTTTGTTGAATCCAAAACCGTAACATGAATCTCAAAATACTTTGCGACTGCGGAACGAAATTTTCTTTTGACGTTGAACCAGTCGAGGGACGGATGCCGGTGAACATTGCCTGCCCACGTTGCGGCGTGGATGTGACGAACACAGCCAACACTCTGATTGAACAAACGCTGGTCAACACGAATCCTGGCGCTGTTGAAACGAGTGAAAAACCTCGGCGTTTACACGTGGTGAAGGTGGTAACACCCGTTGTTGCCGCCGAAGAAAATTTTGCCACGTCGGCTACTCCCCGGGTTGAAATGTGTCATCGTCACGTGCGGGCTGTGGCGGTGGACCATTGCGTAGTTTGCCGCAAACCAATTTGCGCGGAGTGTATGCAATCTTTCGGATTCTTGTGCTCGGTGAATTGCCGCTACCGAGCGGAGCAGGAAAATATTCGGGTGCCAGTTTACAAACTGCGTCGTGATGTGGTGGAACGCGGTGCGAGCCGCAAAATCATGGCTATTGCAGGCGTGGTGGCGCTTTTCATCGGTGCGCTGATTGCCCTTTGGTTCTGGTATATTTTGAGCGGTTCCAAGCCGCGTCCTTTTTACACCTTGAAATTGCCGTCCGGTCAGGAAAGCACTTACGCAAGATTCCTTGGTCCTTCTCAAATTTTGCTCCTGAAGAAAAACGAGATTTCACTGCACGACATTAAAAGCAAAAAGAATCGCTGGTCCACTGCCCTCTCCGATCCCAAATCTTCCGCGCCAAAAACGAACGCTCTAATCGCGGCGGGCGCTACAGATGAATCAGATTATTCAGAAAACAATTCAGCGTTCACCGCTCCATTCTTCACGCGCGACGAGGTTTGGATTTGTCTGGGTCACAACGTCATTTGCGTTGATTTGAAAAACGGCGGCATCAAACATACCATTCCATTTCCCGGACGATTGAACTCATTCACCACCGCAGATTCGACCGCTCTGGTTGTGTCAGAAGAAGAACGTGGAAAAAAACGCCTCACTCAAATCAATGTCGCTTCCGGCGAAAGTAAAACGGCGGATGTCTCCTCATCGCTGCGCGAACAAATTCCGGCTGGCAAAGATCTGCCAGACAACGTGCTTCCGACTGCTGCGCTCCTCATGCAAATGGAATTGGAAGGCCAGGAAAAAAATCACCCTTCGATCTACAAATTGAGCACGGAATTTATTCCCACCGGAAGAAACCTGGTCGAGATGCAAGTCAAACTGCTGGAACTAAAAATTGCCGTTGTGCAGACCATGAAGCCAGCGGGGCCTTCCAAGTTGAATGAAAATACGAGCGCTTCCACCAGCGCGCGATCCGTTTTGGAAGAAATTAACAACGACCAAAAGCGCGCGACAACGGGCGGTTTCAAGCGAGTGGATGAAAGTCGCTATGCAGTCACCTTGCGACGTTTGATGGAAGGCGACTCGCCGGATTGGACAGGAGAAGTCTCAGGTCTGCCAATTTTTTTCCCGGCCAAAACAGTGGATTTACTTTTCAGCGGAAAAACTCTTCATCTTTTTGATAAACAAAATAAAAAGATCGGCGAGAGCCAATTGAGCTATTCAATTGATGAACGATTCAACCATGGTTTTCGCGCCTCGGGAACTTCGCCCTGCCTCGAAACGAACAACACATTATTTGTTTTTGACAAAGGAGTTTTGACGGCGTTGGAATTGCCTTCGGGAAAAGTGCGTTGGCGACTGGTCAGCGTGGGAATTAGTGGAATTCAATTTGACCAAAATGGAATGCTTTACGTGAACAGCACCACCGGTTCGCCGGAAGACATCCAGTTTTCCGAGCAAATAAAAATCAACGACGCCGTTAAATCTCTGCTGCTGAAAGTAGATCCCACGTCCGGCAAAACTCTTTGGAAAACGGAGCAAACGGGCGGGAACTGTTTTCTCACAGGTAAGTATGTCTATTTGACGGATGCTTCTCGCGGAGGATTTGCCATGGCCAATGCAATTGAAGATTCTTTTGGTGTCACGGGGCGGGGCGGGAGTTTCAGCATTTATCGACTGAATCCCTCGACGGGAAAGACGCTGTGGGATTTTCACAGAGCGGGCGGGCCGTCTAACTTCGATTTTGCGAATAACCGAATACTTCTTCATTACGACAGCGACATTGATATTTTTAAGTTTCTTTCGTTCTGAAGCCAGTCCAGATTCAGGACGAATTTGAGCAGTCTAAATGAGTGAATCCCCCACGCCGTATCGGGGACATGATGGGAAGAAAACGGTGTTTCTCCCTGATTGTAACAAAAAACGCATCGCTTTATTAAAAACAGCAACTAAAAGTGTTTCCGGGCTTGACCGTGCCTGACGAGAGAAGTATTTCCGGGAGCGTGACAATCACAAACATAAAAAAAGAAATGAAAAAAATAATAACGAAAATCCGTTTAAAAGAACTTAGTCCCCGAAGTTTTACCGCGAGGTTTGCTTCAACAAGCGCCTGCGTTGCGTTACTGCTTTTGGGAGCAGCAACCTTATCTGCAGCGCCCGTAAACGACAATTTTGCCAATGCTTCTGTCATCCCTCCTTCTCCTCCCGCCACGGTGACCGGCAGCAACATTCTGGCGACTTTTCAAGCAGGTGAACCAAACCACTCACCCTCTGAAGCAGCAGGTCAGAAATCTGTATGGTGGGAATGGACACCGGCGGCTAGTTCTACCGTAACGATTGATACCGCTGGCAGTGAAAGCATTACAGATACCGATGGCTTGGACACTCAATTGGCCGTTTATACAGGCAGCACGCTTGCTGGATTGACCGCTGTGGTGAAAAACGAAGATGCGCCCAATCTCAGTGGTGGTCGGAGTTCGGTTACGTTTGCGGCCGCCGCAGGAACCACTTATCGCATTGCTGTTGATGGTTTCAACGGTGAAACAGGA
Organism: Verrucomicrobiota bacterium; assembly: GCA_039925885.1. Taxonomy (GTDB): domain Bacteria; phylum Verrucomicrobiota; class Verrucomicrobiia; order Limisphaerales; family CANJXF01; genus CANJXF01. The sequence goes on along the minus strand of JBDSYB010000112.1, from coordinate 5,146 downwards.
AATATTAATCTGAATTTTTCTGGGGGAGGCACGGTTGTTACTGGATTAGTGTTGACCGTAACGACCACGGGAAGCGGGACTGTTTCTCAGACTCCAACTCAACCAGCTGGAGGATATGCTTCAAATACCGTTGTGACGGTTGTCGCAAATCCAACTGGGACGAATGCTTTTTTAGGCTTTACAGGAACTGATGGAACAAATTCTACGGACCGAACAAACACAGTGACGATGACCTCTAATAAAACCATCACAGCCAGTTTTACTACCAACAGCGGGCCGGTTACTGGTAATTTTAGATTAAGTGTCCTAAGAATTCCTTCCGGATCGGCTGGTTCAGTGACAAGGATTCCCAATAAAACACTTTATCAAGCGGGTGAAGTTGTGACGGTCGTGGCAAAACCAGCTGGGTCAAGATCGTTCCTCGGATGGACAGGCACGGCTGAGGGCAACAGCGATCTTACTAATACTGTCGTAATGACTTCTGACCGAACCATTACCGCCACGTTCTCCGGTACTCCTGGTCCTGTTCCTGGGGCCTTCGACACGATCGTTGGAACTTACAATGGTCTGTTTACCGATGAATCGGTTTCGACCAACTGTTCTGGTTATTTCACTATTAAAATCAGCAAAAACGGGAAATTCTCGGTAAAACTCAAGGTGGCTGGCAAAACGGTAGCGGGTTCCGGAACGGTTGATTCCACGGGCGCAGGTGTCGCGACGCTTGGCAAGTCTCCCAAGCCGACGACGACAGTAAATATCCAAACGGATATTACAGGCGCCAACCCCGAGATTACTGGAACGGTTACGACCACCTCAGGTTGCTCTTCGACGCTCGTCGGTGACCGGGTTGTTTATAGCTCCAAGAATCCTTCCCCAATTCAAGGGGTTTACACGTTTATCCTGCCTCGCAATTTCACGGATGGCTCGCAAACGAATGAGGTGATAACGACTAACACGGTGGTTGTAACAAACTTCCCCGGCACCACTAATCAAACGGTCGTTACCAACACTACGTTTCAGACAAATACTATAGTTTCACCAAATACGACTGAGGTGATAACAACTAATTCAGTTGTTGTAACCAACTTCCCCGGCACCACCAATCAAACGGTCGTTACCAACACTACATTTGAGACAAATACAATAGCTTCAACAAATGTGACGTTAATTAACCCAGGACATAGTTATGGCACAATTTCGATATCGAAATCAGGCCAAGCTCGTATTCGAGGGGCGCTCGCTGATGGAAGCAAGTTCAGCCAAAGCACGACGATTTCGTCCAGCGGAGAAATCCCGTTTTTCGTTTCGCTCTATCGCGGCCAAGGCTTCCTCATCGGCTGGCTTCTGGTCACTCAGGATAGTGTCTCGGGCGATCCCATTAACTGGAAGCGTCCTGAGGGCGGCATTTTATTCTCAGATGGTATTGATGCAGACATCACGGCTTTTGGATCTCGCTTCGACCGGACGACAAGTCCTTTCATCAGCTTAGGTGCCAATGCGGTTGTTGAAATCGGTGGAAATAATTCAAGCGTGGCCACCGAAATAATTCCAGTGGAATTCTCAAACGCAAACACGGTGGTGGAAAAAAATGCAAGTGCAAACCGATTGCTTCTTAAACTGCTTCCCACTGGACTCGTCAAAGGTAAGTTTACAAGTCCGGTTACAGGTAAGACCACAGTTCTCCAAGGAGCCATGGTTCAGAATACCAATGCTGCTTTTGGGTTTTTCGTGACCACCGGAACACGAGGCTTTTTCGAACTGCGCAATGAGCCTTAAGTAATCGCAACCGTTTCAAAAGCTGGTTTGGCTTATGCTGAACCAGCTTTTTTCATTACCCTGCGACCTTTGCAAATGGCAGTTTTAGTGGGTCGAGTCAATATCGCTGTTATTTCTTAAGTTTAAGTTGGTTTTGCCGGACTTCGGCGACAGGGATTTTCTTTTCAAAGTCTCCATTTTGCTCGCTCTGTATCCGAAGGAATTTTGGAATGGGCCTTCCACTCCTAACAGCTCGTGCAGCTTCCCCTGAGGGAGAGGGGTGGTTCTACTCAACCTTGCGCGAGGTTTTGACCCGATTGCAGGCTGACATCTTTTCCTCCATCGTATTTCCACAAACGGAAAAATGCATATGAAAACCCTCCTCGCATTGCTGGTTTGTCTTGGTTCCTTTTCATTGGAAGCCGCCCCTTGGAGACCAGATGCCCGATTGCTGAATGCCGTTTGCCAGGTAGAATCCAATTCTGGGAAATATACATACGGCGATAACGGCCGTTCGCTAGGCCACTTTCAACTCCAGCAGGGAGCTTGGTCGGACGTCACGGAGTGGCGCAAAAAACGCAATCTTCTCACTTACGATTATCGCGGGAACGTTTTTAACCCCCAAATCAGCCGGAGTTATGCTGCTAATTATTTAACAATCCTTCACGACGGTTTGCTTCAGGAATACAGGCGGGAGCCCAGCGCGGGTGAACTTTACGCGGCCTACAACCTCGGCATGACCAGCTTCCGAAAATGCAATTTCAAATTGGCGCAGGTAAACAGCACCACCGAAGCGCGCTGTAAACTGGTGAACGCCCTGGTTCAATAATGCTCTCCGCTCCGCTGACAGTTGGTTCAGCACTTTGATGGACGAAAAAACGTGCCCTTGCCTGATGGAAATTTTTGGCGATGAAATTATCCTGAGGCCCGAAGATCAAAATTAACCAGGAGAATTTATGGCCAAAGCGGTTTTTTGCATAGCAACCAGTGAATTTCAAGCGGAGTCCATTGTTAACGAATTGAAAGTTGCCGGGTTCGCTGACAACGACATTTCAGTACTTTTCCCCGACAAAACCGGCACGAAAGATTTCGCGCACGAACAAAACACCAAGGCTCCCGAAGGAGCAGTGACGGGCGCAAGCACCGGAGGAGTTTTAGGAGGCGCCCTAGGATGGCTGGCAGGAATTGGTGCCCTGGCGATCCCCGGCGTCGGACCGTTTATTGCCGCAGGTCCCATCATGGCAGCTTTGGGCGGTGCCGCCGTGGGCGCGGCGGTGGGAGGGATAACCGGGGCATTAGTTGGAATGGGCATTCCAGAATATGAAGCGAAACGATACGAAGGCAAAATTAAGGCGGGGAATATTTTAATCTCCGTTCATTCGGAGAACAATGAAGAAACCAAGCGAGCCAAAGAAATTTTCCAGCAGGCGGGTGCCCAGGATATTTCCAGCAGTTCGGAGGCCGAGGTAAAAGAAGAAAAGTCGGATCGCCGGCCGATTCGAGGTTAATCAAATAGAAAGAAAGAATTATGCTTTGGACAATTTGCGTGATCTTGTTGGTGCTTTGGTTGCTAGGGATGATTACCTCCTACACGATGGGCGGGTTTCTTCATATTCTACTTGTTATCGCGATTGTGGTTTTATTGGTTCGTGTTATCAGCGGCAATAGGAAGGTTTGAGAAACTTCTGTTGCCGACGTGACAATTAAAGTTTCTTGGTTGGACCGGTCGTTACCTCGGGCTTAGGAGGGCATTCCTGATTGCATTAAACGGTTTTGCGCAGGTTGCGTGATTGTGGCAAGATGCGAAGGAGGGTTTGAATATTTAATGAAAAACAAAACGTTGGAACGCAAGGTCGGTTTCACGAAGGTTGCCCATAAAGTCTTGATTGTTGACGATCATCCCATCTTGAGGGAAGGACTAGCCCAATTGATCGATCAGCAAAGCGATTTAAGCATTTGCGGTCAGTTTGAAGATGCCGGGCACGCCTTTGAAGCGGTTGGCGCATTGAAGCCAGATCTTGCCTTGGTTGACATCTCTCTGAAAGGGAGCAGCGGAGTGGAGTTATTGAAAAATATCAAAGCCCACCACCCCAAAATGCTCGTCCTCATCCTTTCGATGCATGATGAATCGCTCTATGCCGAACGTGTTTTACGGGCGGGTGCCTCTGGCTACATCATGAAGCAAGAGGCCACCGAGAAAGTTTTGGAAGCGATCCGCAAGGTGCTGGCCGGCGAGATTTATCTCAGCGAAAAAATGAGCACCAAACTTATGCACCAATTAATTGGGGGAAAAGCCAATGCCACCGGCTCCTTGATGGAACGCCTCAGTGATCGGGAATTGGAAGTCTTTGGTTTGATTGGCCAAGGCCGGGGCACGCGGCAAATTGCCGAGCAGCTTCATCTTAGCGTAAAAACGATTGAATCACATCGCGCCCACATAAAAGAAAAATTAAATCTCAAAAACGCGACGGAATTAGTGCATCGCGCCATTCAAATGCGGGGTGAATAATTTTTGCTAGCAGCGGGAATCTCGCAGCCGTTTTATCATTCAAATGTGCCTCCTAATACTAAAATTACTTTCGTTCCAAAGAAATTTTGATTTGATTAGGTTCGAATTCGGAAATGAATCAAAAACTTAAATTTGGTCTATATGCCACGCTCATTTTGGGCGCGCTGATTTTTGGAGGGCTTTTCTATTCCAGCTATCACCGGATGGAACGCGCTTCCAATCTGCCGGAGGAAACCAATTCTCCCGCTGCCTCCGTTTTCAAGCAGACAACCAATTTTGTTTCGAGCAATTCAAATCAGGTCGAAACAAGCAACGTTGTAACTGATATATCAGAAACGAACGCCACCAACGCAGAAGTCGGGGTTGTAGCCAGCACAAACAGCGTCACAACCAATGCCTCAAACGAAATTCCCAAGCCACCCGCGCAAATCGCCGTGGCCCGCGCACCCACCCAAGGCCGCAGCGCGATGATTGGATACTTGGCTGCATTTTTAGCAATGTCCATCCTCTTGGGTCTGTTGATTGCCCGCGACCTTTCGGAATATTTCGGCAGCCGAAGCGTGGAGTTCCTGTTAAACGACGAAGGAACCGGAATTAAGAATCCTGAATACGATGAAGCTGAACAGGAATGGGCCAACGGAAATCATCTGGATGCCATCCGGATGATGCGTGATTATTTGATCAAAAATCCCCGGGAACAATACGTCGCATTACGCATCGCGGAAATTTACGAGAAGGACTTAAAGAACCATCTGGCCGCCGCGCTGGAATACGAGGAAATATTGAAACACAAATTGCCTGCGCAACGGTGGGGTTGGGCGGCGATCCACCTTTGCAATCTTTATTCCAAGTTGAAAAAGACGGATGAAGCGGTTGCTCTCT
>JBDSYB010000111.1:0-18101 GCA_039925885.1 Verrucomicrobiota bacterium | reverse complement strand
AAAAGTGTCACGACGAGCAACGGCATTATGCCGGAACGAAATATTTTGAGGAATGAGTTCATGGGCTATGGTTTTTTGGGTTAGTCGGCTTTCCTTAAAAGATTTTTGATTCTAACAATCCGAAAGGGCATGGCAAGCGGTTCGCTTGGGAAGTTATTCAGAGAAAATGCACAAAACCACCAAATCATACGTGTGCATATAAAATGATTTGCGCGACACTTTTTCCTGAAGGATACTTCCGGGGCTTCCGTAAAAATGTCTGTGAAAATCGCTTTTCATTTAATTTTGCTTTTGTGTCTGTCGAAGTCGCTGGCGTTGGCTGGCGACTGGCCAATGTTTCGCGGCGAACCTTCTTTGGTTGGCGTCAGTTCAACTTCCCTTCCGCAAAAGCCCGCTTTGCTCTGGAAATTTAAAACTGCCGCACCGATAAAATCTTCCGCCATCATCGCGAGTGGAAAAGTTTTCTTCGGCTCGAACGATACCAATATTTACGCGCTCGATCTTCACACCGGAAAAAAACTTTGGGCTTACAAAACGACTGGCGCCGTCGAAGCACCAGGACTTTTTGCCGATGGAAAATTATTCATCGGTTCGACGGATGGGTTTCTTTACGCCCTTGACGCGAACTCAGGAAAACTTCTCTGGAAATATCAAACCGAAGCAAAAATCATCGGCGCACCAAACATCGTGTCGGTCGGGACGAGTTCCACCTCGTCCCAAACTAATTCCCTAAGAATCCTCATCGGCAGCTACGATTTCAGACTTCATTGCGTCGATGCCGCGACCGGCAAATCCAATTGGATTTATGAAACGGGCAATTACATCAACGGCTCGCCCGCCATTGCCGATGGCAAAACGGTTTTCGGTGGATGCGACGGATTGCTCCACGTCATTTCGGTTGCGGACGGAAAGCAAATCAAAGAAATCGAAGCGGGCGCATACGTTGCGGCGTCCGTTGCGCTGGCCGACAACCGAGCTTATTTCGGTCACTACGAAAACGAATTTCTCTGCATCGATTTGAAGGAAGGTAAAACCATTTGGCGCTACAAGAACCGCGAGTTTCCCTACATGTCTTCTGCCGCCGTGACCAAAGATAAAGTTCTGTTCGGCGGACGCGACAAATTGCTCCATTGCCTCAACCGCGAGACGGGCGAAAAAATCTGGACCTTCGCCACGCAAGGCAAAGTGGATAGCTCGCCCGTTGTGGCTGGAGACAAAGTGATCGTTGGCTCGGATGATGGCCGGGTTTATCTTGTCTCGTTGCCAACCGGCAAAGAACTTTGGTCCTACGAAATCGGCCAACCCATCGACAGTTCGCCCGCCGTGGCCGATGGAAAAATCGTCGTCGGCAGTCAAGATGGATACGTCTATTGCTTTGGAGATAAACGGAAATGAAACCCAAAGTTTATCTGGAAACGACGATTGTGAGTTATCTCACCGCACGGCCAGCGCGAGACGTGATTATGACCGCCACTTTGGAACAAACCAAAAAATGGTGGGCGTCGGAACGAAACAGATTTGATCTGTTTATTTCCGACATCGTGATTCGCGAAGCATCCTCCGGCGATGCCGCCGTGCGAAAGAGGATTGAAATCCTGCGCACGATTGTCGCTCTGGAAACCGACTCTGAAGTGCAATCGTTGGCTCGCGTATTTCTCCAAAACATGGCTTTGCCCGCGAAGGCCGCCGATGACGCATTGCACATCGCCATCGCTGCCGTGAACCAAATGGATTATCTTCTGACCTGGAATTGCCGACACATTGCCAACGCGGCCACGCGACCCAAACTTGAAGGGTTATGTTTGGCCGAAGGTTATCGTTGCCCGATTATCTGCACGCCGCCTGAATTAACGAAAATTGATTATGAAGACTGATCCAATTCTCGAAGAAATTCGTCGCCAGCGCGATGAACACGCAAAACAATTCAATTACGATCTTGCCGCCATTTGCGATGACCATCGGCGTTTCGCTGCTGGATTGAAAACGCAAGGCTGGAAATTCGCGAAGTTGCCGCGTCGCCGGCGTGCGATTCAGAAGGCGGCGTGAACTGTCGATTAAAAATGAACGGGAAGTCACAAAAAGTTTGGCCGCAAAGGCAAGAAACCGCCGACGGTGAAAGATTTTGAAAAGGCAATCGTTCCATGAAAAAAGATTACCGAATTCGTAAACGACAGATTGAGGAAACGGCTGAACAAAGAATTCGCGAAAAGTTAATTGAGACGATTTGGGACGATGTTGACGACCTGAATTCGCCAACGTTCAAAAGACTGTGGAATAATCTTTCATCGGGTCAACAGGCCCTCTTCGGGATTTCATTGCTTGAAAGTGAAGTCGATAATGGCGGTATCCATCAATTTTTTTTCAATAGTTCCGGCCTGCTTGCTCATGAAGCATTGGATGGACTAAAAACATTACGCGCAAAAAAACATGTAGAACTCCTTGAAAAGGTTTTTGCGTTGTTTCCCGATGAAAAGATTCCAAAACAGAGAAAGCAGCGGCAAAAGCTTTTGAAGCAAGTCACTGATAAGATTACGGAGAAGATCTTTGACCGCCCCTTTTACAGATTGTCCCGGAATAGGGGCACTAGTCTTGATTCTTACGTCCTAAAGTATCTTGCTTCTCATCCCGACGAATTTTTCATTTCAAATAAACAAGCAGATGCTTTGGAAGCTGAGGAACGTCGGCAAAAGGATGACCATCTACAGCAAATGCGAGTTAGAGATTATCGCTCCGACAGATCGAAATCTCTTCCAGACATTTTTTCCAACTCTATCTTTGATCCACGGTTTCGCTCAGATCTAAAAATTGCGATCAAAGCTCACGATGACTCGTTGGGAACTTTGCTGAATGTGCTGACTCCAGGGCAAAAGGCATTGATGCTGGCGCGCTGGCTTGATATTTACGGCGAAGATTTTTTTGTAGCCCAAGGTCATTTCTTCGCGGACACGCTTAAAAGCCTAAGACTGGTTGGAGCGAATGAATATGCCAAATTGCTTGAAAGTGTTTGGGAACAGCTTCCCGAAAAACCGATTCAGCCCGAGAGCAAAGCGCGGCATGTGGCACTTAAATCGCGAACAATTGAAGACCTACGCAAAAAATTTAAAATTTTCGCCGCCTTCAGTGATTCTTTTGAACGTTTGAATAATGACGCCGAAAAATCGCTGAGGACAATTTTGGGCGCTTACATTGCAAGTCATCCAACCGAGTTTTTTAGAAATTAGTTTTTTACTGATATGAATCCGACAACAATTTCTCCGTCCTCGACAAAATCTTTGCCTACACCGAAAGAAACAACCGTCGGTAACTATTTTGTTTCCAACTATCCGCCATTTTCGTTTTGGAAACCGGAACTCGTGCCGGATATTTTGGCCGCGCTCGAAAAACCACCAACGCACAATTTTCTATCGACCTTTGACCCTCGCCCCTCGACTCCGCCGCTCGGCATTTACCTGCACATCCCGTTTTGCCGGAAGCGTTGCCACTTCTGCTATTTCAAAGTTTATACCGACAAAGATTCCGTCGCGATTCGCGCCTACATGGATGCCGCGTTGAAGGAGCTTTCCATTTACGCGAAGAAACCGGTCATCGGCGGGCGCACGGCGAATTTCGTTTATTTCGGCGGCGGCACGCCTTCGTATTTGTCCGTCGATCAACTCCAACATCTCACCGACGGAATGAAAAAACTCATCCCGTGGGACGGCGTTGAAGAAGTCACGTTCGAGTGCGAACCGGGCACGCTCACCGATCACAAGTTGAAAGCCATTCGCGAAATGGGCGTCACGCGGCTCTCGCTCGGCATCGAAAATTTTTCTGATCACATTCTGGAAATCAACGGACGCGCGCATCGTTCCAAAGAAGTTTTTCGCGCCTACAACTACGCGCGCGAAATCGGTTTTCCGCAAATCAACGTCGATCTCATTGCTGGCATGGTTGAGGAAACCGACGCGAACTGGCGCGATACCGTCGCCAAAACCATCGAGCTTTCCGCCGACAGCGTGACGATTTACGAAATGGAAATTCCCTACAACACGACGATTTATCAGCAGATGAAAGCCGAGGGAAAACTCGTCGCGCCCGTCGCCGATTGGGACACGAAACGCGCCTGGGTCAATTACGCGTTCGGCGAATTGGAGAAGGCGGGATATACCGTGGCGAGCGCTTATACGGCGGTGAAAAAAAATAGTGGCACGGGCTTCCAGCCCGTGAGGTTCTCGGATGAGAAGGATAAAATGCCGACACACGGGCTGGAAGCCCGTGCCACTACTAAATCTTCAAACTTCGTTTACCGCGATAAACTTTGGGCGGGCGCGGATTTGCTGTCGCTCGGCGTCGCGAGTTTCGGCCATTTCAGCGGCACGCATTATCAAAACCATCACGACTTCGAAACGTACGTGACGAAAATCACGCAAGGCGAATTGCCCATCTTCCGCGCGCTCACTCCGACTGATGATGAAAAACTGATTCGCGAATTTGTTCTGCAACTTAAACTTGGTCGCGTCAGTTGCGAATATTTCCAGAAAAAGTTCGACGTCGATCCTCGCCAACGTTTCGCCGCGCCGTTGAAAACTTTGAACGATTGGGGCTTTGGAAAAGTCGAAGGAGATGTCGTCAGTTTAAACCGAGAAGGTTTGTTGCAAGTGGATCGTTTGCTGCACGAATTCTTTTTGCCCGAACATAAAAATGCGAGATATGCGTAATCCCGGAGCCAACTCAGAAGCAGGCGCGTTCGCCGCACGAGCCGTTTTCGCCGAGACATATCCGCTCGATGAGTTTTATCGCGAGCGCGGCGAAGTTCTTCCCGTCATCGGTCGCGTGAATCCCAACGAAATCCCTGAGCCTTACAAATCACTTCTCGTTCACGACGGCGACATGACCTCGCGTCTTGAATCGTTTCACGGCGCAGAAATTCACATCGAGTTGCTCGCCCGCCACACGCATGAGAATGAATATTTTCGCGAAGTCGTGTTGACGTTGAACGGCGAGAAAAAGCCCGTCGAATTCGGTGCGATCAAAATTATTTTGGATTTATTTCCGCACGATGCGCAAAAAGAAATCCTGAAAGAACATCGTCCGCTCGGCCATATTTTGAAGCAGTTCAATATCGCGCATTCAAGCCGTCCAAAATCTTTTCTCACGCTGAGTTCGGATGACTTTATCAACCGCGCTTTGAAATTAACCGGCGCACATTCGCTCTATGGCCGGCGCAACACGCTGGTCGATCCGTGGGATCGCCCGCTCGCAGAAATCGTGGAGATTTTGCCGCCGTGAAAACTACCACCATCGGAGCGCAGGCGTCTCGCCTGCGTGTCTCAATACTTAACACGAACTCGCTGGCAGGATGCCTGCGCTCCTATCCATCCCGCGCCTCCCTCTGATGCAAAACGAAAACAAATTTGACGCCATCATCATCGGCGGCGGCCCTGCTGGCTCTTCGTCCGCAGCAATTCTCGCCGAGAACGGTCATCGCGTGCTCGTGTTGGAACGCGAAAAATTTCCGCGTTATCACATCGGCGAATCACTTTTACCCTTCAATTATTTCCCGCTGAAACGCCTCGGGTTGATCGACAAAATGCGCCGCTCGCAATTCGTCAAAAAATACAGCGTTCAATTTATCGCGCCTTCAGGAAAAGCGTCGCAGCCTTTTTACTTCAACAGCCGTTACGACAAGGATATTTCCGAAACGTGGCAGGTTTTGCGTTCTGAATTTGACGAACTGCTTTTGAACAACGCGCGGGAAAAGGGAGCCGTCGTGATGGAGGAAATGACTGTGATGGAATTAATTCGTAGCAGCCGAGGTGACGAGGCTCACTTCAACCCGGAACGCGAAACTCGGAAAGCGAAATCTGATCAGAGCCTCCTCACGTCGGCTGCTACGGGAAAAGTAATTGGCGTCCGCACCAAAAATAAATCCGGCGAAGTCGAAGAATTTTTCGCGCCCATCACACTCGATTGCACCGGCAAAGAATCCTTCGCTGCAGTGCGAAATGGTTGGCGCGTGCCCGATCCTTATCTGAAAAAAGTTGCCGTCTGGACTTATTACAAAGGCGCGAAACGCGACGCGGGCATCGACGAGGGCGCAACAACCGTAGCGTTTGTTCCTGAGAAAGGTTGGTTCTGGTACATCCCTCAACACAACGACATGGTCAGCGTCGGCGTGGTCGCCGAAGGAAAATATCTGACGCGCGGCGGCGTGAAAGATCTCAGCCAGATTTTCGCGCGCGAAGTGAAGCAAAATCTTTGGATCAAAGAATACCTCTCGTGCGGCGAGCAAGTTGGAAAGTTTTTCGTCACGAACGAGTTTTCATTTCACTCACGCCATTGCGCGAGCGACGGTTTGCTATTGGTCGGCGATGCGTTCTGTTTTTTGGATCCTGTTTTTTCTTCCGGCGTCATGCTCGCTTTAAAAAGTGGCGTGATGGCGGGGGAAATTGTTTCCGAAGCGATCAAGGCGAACGATTTTTCTCCGGCTCGTTTTGAAAGTTATGGTCGCTACATGCGCGAAGGAATCGAGAACATGCGCAAGCTGGTTTACGCGTTTTACGATCCAGATTTCTCCTTCAAAAAGGTGATCGATAAATATCCCGAACTCAAAAACGACATCACTGATTGTTTGTCCGGCGACGTGAACAAAGATTTTTCAAAACTGTGGTGCGCGGTGCGTGAATTCTGCCCCGTCCCCGACGATCTGCCCTACGGCCAACCGCTGGAAAATCCGGTAGCAAATACGATCGGGTAGCACCTGCGTCCCGCGGGTGCGAAGATGTTTCTTGGATTCGCACCCGCGAGACGCAGGTGCTACCCATGTGAATTTTGTTCTCATCTTAAAACAAATCCCTCAATCTTTTCTCTGAATGAAAGCTGACATAAAAATTTTGCTGAAAAAATTAGGACTCAAGGAAAACAATCCCGGCGCATTTTGCGGCGAGTGGATTGGCAGCGGTCCAATCCTGAAAAGCATTTCGCCAATTGATGGAAGCGTTCTAGCGCGCGTGCAAACAGCGACAGCCGCCGATTACGAGAAAACCATCCAACGAACACAAGCCGCCTTTGAAAAGTGGCGATTGGTTCCTGCGCCGAAACGTGGCGAAATCATTCGTCAATTTGGAAATGCGTTGCGCGTCGCGAAAAAAGATTTAGGAAAACTCGTCACGCTCGAAACTGGAAAAATCCTGGCCGAAGGCGAAGGCGAAGTTCAGGAGATGATCGACATTTGCGATTTCGCGGTCGGACTTTCGCGCCAACTCTATGGACTCACCATCGCGTCGGAACGTCGGCAACATCGCATGATGGAACAATGGCAACCGCTCGGCGTCGTCGGGATTATCAGCGCGTTTAATTTTCCCGTTGCAGTCTGGGCATGGAACAGTGCGCTCGCCGCAGTTTGCGGCGATTCCACTTTGTGGAAACCGTCGGAAAAAACTCCGCTCACCGCCATTGCTACGATCAAAATTGCGGAGAAAGTTTGTCGCGCGAACAAAATTGATCCGGCGATTTTCTCACTGGCAATTGGCGATCACAAACTTGGTGCGCGTCTCGTGGCCGACAAACGTGTTCCGCTCATTTCCGCCACCGGTTCCACGCGAATGGGTCGCGCTGTCAGCGAAGTTGTTTCTCGCCGAATGGGAAAAACTTTACTCGAACTCGGCGGCAACAACGGAATCATCGTCGCGCCGAGCGCCGATTTGAATCTCGCCACACCCGCGATTTTATTCGGTGCCATCGGAACCGCCGGACAACGCTGCACTTCCACGCGCCGCGTTTTTGTTCACGAATCCATTTTGCCTGAACTGACGCAGCGCTTGCTCGTCGCCTACACCCAAGTGCCGATTGGAAATCCAACTGATCCCAAAACGTTGATGGGACCGCTGATCGATGCACGCGCTGTTGAACAAATGCAAAAAGCGATTCAGGAATTGAAACGCGAAGGTGGAAAAATCTTATGCGGCGGCGAAAAATTGCGCGGTGCAAATTATGCTGGCGGCGGTTACGTCACTCCGTGCATTGCGACAGCGAAAGCGCATTTCAAAATCGTTCACGAAGAAACCTTCGCGCCGATTTTGTATCTGATTCCGTATCGCAATCTGGAAGACGCGATTGCGGAACATAATTCCGTTCCGCAGGGACTCAGTTCCGCAATTTTTACGAACGAACTGCGCGAGGCAGAATTATTTTTGTCGAGTTGCGGCAGCGATTGCGGCATCGCGAATGTCAATATTGGCACGAGCGGCGCGGAAATCGGCGGCGCGTTCGGTGGCGAAAAAGAAACCGGCGGCGGTCGCGAAAGCGGAAGTGATTCCTGGAAAAATTATATGCGCCGCCAAACCGTCACGATTAATTACTCGAACGAATTACCACTGGCACAGGGAATTAAATTCGGCGGCAGCGCACCGACTTGAGATGCTTCACGTTCGATGAAGGTTCCTTGAAGTAGCCGTTGAGCTTTTGTTTTTCTTTGGGCTAAATAGAGCCATGAAAAACTTCTGCAAATCCTTTTCCACGCTTTTCGGTTACGGTTGCGTTATGGGCATTGCAACTTTCACCAGTTTTGCCGCAGAAATTATTGCGCATCGGGGCGCATCGCACGACGCGCCGGAAAATACGCTGGCGTCGTTCAAGCTCGGCTATCAACAAAATGCCGATGGCGACGAACTTGATATTCATCTCACCAAGGATGAAAAACTTGTGGTCATGCACGACTTCGACACCAAACGCATCGCTGGCGTGGAGGGAAAGATCATGGACAAAACGTTCAAGGAGATCCGCGCACTGGAGGTCGGAAAATGGGGCGATTGGAAAGACAAAGGTTTCTCAGAAAAAATCCCGACGCTGGCCGAGGCGCTCGACTTGATACCCGAAGGAAAAAAGTTTTTTATCGAAATAAAATGTCACGACGGAAATCCGGCGGAAGCAGCCAGAATTATCACGAAAACGATTCCAGAATTGAAAAAGGTTCTGCAAAAATCTGGGAAGCAAGCGGCCCAAACGCCGATTATTACTTTCCACTATGACGTTGCAAAAGCGGCGAAGGAAAAACTTTCGGAGCACGAGGTTTATTGGCTCGTCGCATGGAGCAAGGACAAAATCACGGGAGAATATCCCAAACTGGATGCGTTGATTGAAAAAACGAAAGCAGCGAAACTCGATGGGGTTGATTTGAATTTCGGTTTTCCCATCGACAAAGCGTTTGTGGAAAAGGTGCATGGCGCAGGATTGAAACTCTACACTTGGACAGTGGACGATCCAGTTGTGGCCAGGGCGGAAGTAGAGGCGGGTGTGGACGGGATTACCACGAATCGCCCCGACTGGTTGCGCGAACAGTTGAAGAAATAAATTATCGGCGGGAAAAGAGCGGGCATGTTTCTTTCCTTTCAAAAAATCAGCAAACGCTTTCCAGGCGTCGTCGCGCTGGACAACGTGAGCTTTGCGATTGAGCGCGGCAGTTGCCACGCGCTCATCGGTGAAAATGGCGCGGGCAAGAGCACGCTCGGCAAAATTCTTGCAGGTGTTTATCACGCAGATGAAGGAGCGATTCTTCTTGAGGGGAAGGAGATTTATCTCGCCACACCTTTGGCAGCACGCCGACTCGGCATCGCGATGGTTCATCAGGAACTGGCTTTTTGCCCGAATCTCACTGTCGCGGAGAACCTTTGCCTCGGCGATTTACCACGGCGTTTTGGCTGGCTCAATCGGGAAGCGATGCGCGAAAAAGCGCGTGGCATGTTGCGCGAAATCGGCGCGGACATCGACGTGGACGAATCGATTTCGCAACTTTCCACGGGCCGCGAACAAATGGTGCAAATCGCCGCAGCCATCGGCGTGCAAGCGAAGATCATTGTCATGGATGAGCCGACCAGTTCGCTATCGGCCAGCGAGAGCGAGCATCTTTTCGCCTTGTTGCAAAAACTGAAAGCGCGCGGCATCACCGTCATTTACGTCTCGCATCGCATGGAGGAAATTTTTCGGCTATGCGATGCGGTGACCGTTCTTCGAGACGGCCGGCACGTTGCCACCAGCAAAATTGCGGAGACGACGCCCGACCAGGTTGTTCACCAAATGGTGGGACGCGCTGTTTTATTTCACGAACCGAAACACGCTGCGCGGGAGTTGGGCGAAGAACTTTTGCGGGTGGAAAATCTTTCATCGCCCGGGAAATTTTCCCAAGTAAATTTTACTTTGCGCGCCGGGGAAGTTCTCGGGTTCGCCGGGTTGATTGGCGCGGGCCGCAGTGAAGTTGCCCAAGCCATTTTCGGTTTGGACGAGGGAGCCACCGGAAAAATTTTCGTGCGCGGACAGGAACTTCCCCGGGCGTCGGTGCAACATTCTCTCTCCGCCGGAATCGGTTTGCTGCCTGAAGATCGGAAGCGACTCGGCCTCGTTCTGACGATGAATTGCCGCGAAAACGGGTCGCTTGCTGCGTTGGGAAAATTCAGCCGTTTCGGCTTCATAAAAAATCGGGAAGAAAAAACAGTTGTTCAGAAATATGCGGATCGTTTGCGCGTTCAAGCGCCGTCCATAGAATCGCTGGTTGCAGCGTTGAGTGGCGGCAACCAGCAGAAAATCGCTCTGGCAAAATGGCTGGCGCGGGAATGTGAAATTTTACTCATCGACGAACCGACGCGCGGAGTGGATGTGGGCGCGAAGGCGGAAATCCATCAACTGTTGGATGAGCTGGCTTGCCAGGGTTTGGCCGTCCTGGTGATTTCCTCCGAGTTGCCCGAAGTGATCAATTTGTCGCGGCGAATTTTAGTAATGCGCAAAGGCGAAGTAGCGGGTGAACTTTTGCGAGCGGAATTTTCCCAACCGGCTTTGATGCGATTGATGGCAGGAGTCGATGTCCAAACGCCTTCTTGAAAGCTTCGCCAGTAACATTCTAATCCGCGCCCACAATATTTTGCGCACCATCAAGCAAACAGATCCATGATCGGCTTTCCCTTCCCATCGTGCGTCACGTAAAACGGACGCTTCTCCACATCGTAGGCGAGCTTTGGTGAAACCCCCATTGCTCGATAAATCGTGGCGTGCAAATCCTCGATGACGACGCGGTTCTCAATCGTTTTGCAGGGACGTTCATCAGCGGTCTTGCCCCAGAGAAAACCTTTTTTCAATCCGCCGCCAAAACAGAGAACGCTGCCCGCATCGGTGAAGTGCCGATGCATTCCGTAAAATTTTAAATCTTCAATCGTATCGGGTTGCGCGACCTGGCCCTTGACCGGTTTATCGGGTTTGCCTTCAACGAGTGCGTCGCGGCTGAATTCGCTCGCGAGAACAATCAACGTGCGGTCAAGCAAACCGCGCGCTTCCAAATCAAGGACAAGTTGGGCGATAGGCGCATCGATGGATTTTTTCAATTCAGCAAGGTGCGTGTGGCCATTTTCGTGCGTGTCCCAATATTGAAATGGAATGTATTCGGTCGTTAGCTCAATGAAACGCGCACCCGCTTCTGTGAGACGCCGCGCCAGAAGACAACCCAAACCGAAACGGCCGGTGTCATATTTTGCGTAACTTTCTTTTGGCTCAAGCGAGAGGTCAAAAGCCTTGGCCGCATCGGAACTCAACAGGCGATGGGCATTGTCGAGCGAGCGCAGCAACGATTCTTTTTGATAATCACTGCCGAGTTGGCCCACGAGATTTTTGGACGCAAGTCGTTTGAAAAACTTGTCGCGATTCTCAAAACGCGATGGACTCATTCCTTGAGGCGGACGAACTGCCTTCACCGCTTCCTCGGGATTTGAAATGAGGAACGGGCCGAATTCGCTGCCGAGAAAACCGGCAGTGTGAAACGCTTTTAATTCCTCGCCCTCGCCAAGATCGAACCGCTGGCCGATATCGATGAACGCGGGCATCGCGGGATTTTTAGGGCCGAGAGTGCGGGAGATGACCGAGCCGATGTGAGGTGCGGCGACGGTTTGCGGCGGCGGGTAGCCGGTGTGCCACATGTATTGATGACGCGAATGTAAAATAAAACCGAGATCGCCCGCCGTGTAACTGCGAATCAGCGTGGCGCGATCCATGACGCGGGCAATATTTTCCAATCCGGCGGTGAGTTTGATGTTGTCCACCGAAGTATCAATCGTCGGAAAAGTGCTGAGAACTTTTTGGACGGACATTCCTTTTTCAAACGGCGCGAAAGTTTTCGGGTCAAACGTTTCCGTATGCGCCATGCCGCCGCCCATCCAGAGAATGATTACGGTGTCGGCGGTGGCTTTGATTTTTTCCAACTCGGCGGGCGTATCCGCGCTTAAAACTTTGTTCGGATAACCGGCCGCCAACGCGCCAAGCGTGGCCGCGCTGGCGGTTTTCAAAAATTCACGGCGGTTAAATTGAAACTTTTTCATAATCAATAAATCAACTGAAACTCCGGCAACATCGCCGTCGCCCAGAGAAAATCTTCCACCCCTTCTTTTTTGACCGGCGTGCCGACAACTTCATCGGCCATTTTCTTTTCATCGGGAGTCGGCTTTCTTCCCAAAGCCTGTTCGTAAATAGTCTCCACCAGATTTCGGTTGGCACGGGCGTCGTTGGCGAGATTGGCCGCGCCCTGTTTCAATATATCTGAAAGCGTTTCGCCATTGGTCATTTCCAAAGCTTGCAACATGGTCGCTTCCGTCGAGCGGGTGGTCACGACTTGCTCCCGATTCGGACGACCAAGCGCCACGGTCAATGGATCCGAGGCAACCAGCGCCGCGCGAGTCGTCCCTGAATAAGCCGAAGCCAGTCGCGTGGCCATGTAGGCTTTGGCCACGCGCCAGGGCAACATCATCATATCGCCCAATTCCGCTGCGGAAATCCATTGCGCATCGGCAAAGCCCGGTTGCTCCCAGCCGTTTTCTTTTTTGTTCATCTGCTTCCATGATTTATCCGAGCCGAAATCATTGGTCACATTTGCGCCGCGCAATCGGGCGAAAAACAAAAAGCCCGCAGGATTTTCGGTGCCGGAGATTGCTTTTTCAGGTGTCGGATCGCTGTTGTCCGGCAAATGATTTACAGTCTCGACGGCAAAAATATTTTCGCCCTTTTTCAAGAACGGCCCCAAATCAAACATTTCCGCAGATTTGAATTCATGCCCGGCACCGACTTTTTTGCCATTCACAAAAAGCGTGAAACTATTGTCGGCCATGACCAACGCACGGGCATCGGTGGGAATTTCCTCAAGGACAACTGTCTTGCGAAAATAAACGTGCTCAGCGCGCGCTTTGACGGCGGCATTCGTATCGTTCCAAATCCATTTCGGGATCGGATTCAGTTCATATTTTTTTTCCTCCAGCTGCCCAGGCTCAAGTTCCGCCAGAGCCGCGCCGTAGCCGATACCGGTCAACGCAGTGAGCGCGTCGCGAAATTGTTCAGCGGAAAGTCGCCGCACGGAAGGCCCGCGAAAGACGTAACTCTTAACCGTTTCACCCAGATCCACTGCGGGAAGTTGATAGGCGCGCGAGGTCAAAAGTTGTTCGATCAGATGCCGCACGTCGTATTGGTGAGCGACAAAATCTTCCGCGAGAAAATCAAGCAAATCGGAATTCCAGGACGGTTGGTCCATGTCGTCCACTGGCTCGACCAATCCGCGTCCAAAAAATTTTCCCCAAAGCCGGTTGACGAATGTGCGCGAGAGCCGTCCGTTTTTGGAACTGGTCACGCAGGCAGCAAGTTGCTTGAGCCGAGTGGGCTTGTCCGCCGTCGCGGTGACTTCGCCAAACTCTGGAAAAAGAAATTTTGTGGAAGCTTTTTTTCCAGTGAGTTTGTCGCACTGGGCAATTTCCAATGGCTCGTCCGCATAAATGTTGGCCAACCCGTAGGCGTCAGAGAGTTGCCAGTCGTTGATGAAACTGTCGTGGCAGGAGGCGCACTTCATATTGATGCCCATGAAAACCTGCGAAATATTTTGCGCAGCCTGCATGGGCGGAACCTGGCTGGCATTGACCACGCCACGCCATACGATTCCTTTGGTAAAACCTTCCGACTCGGGATTTGGATTGATCAGTTGAGTGACAAACTGGTCGTAAGGCATGTTGGTGGACAGCGCTGAGAAAAGCCATTTGGTGATTTGCTTGCGACCGCCATCGATGTAGCCGGTTCCTTTGTAATCATTGCGCAACAAGTCATTCCAAAAACTCATCCAGTGCTCGGCGTAAGCTCGATTTTCTCCGAGCAGTTTTGCCACCAGTTGAACGCGTTTGCCGGAGGATTCATCAGCCACGAATTTTCCCGGTTCATCGGCGGGCGGCAGCAACCCAACCACGTCGAGATAAACGCGTCGCGCAAAAATGCGGTCATTCACCACCTCGGGCCACGCGATTTTGTGAGAAGCGAAATAGGCATCCACGATCCCATCAATCGGGTTGGAAAAATTTGCATCGGCGGAAATTTTTGGAGAATGCGGCGCCAGATTTTTCGCAGCCACTTTGCCCAGCCAGACGTTGGTATCCCACTTCACGCCCTGATCAATCCAGGCGCGCAACAAACCGATCTGGCTGGAAGTTAATTTGGAACCTTTCTGCGGCATGACGGTGTCGGGGTCGAACCCCATGACCATTTCGATTAACAAACTTTCGCCGCTTTTTCCGGGAATAACCGCCGCGCCGGAATCGCCTCCTTTCAAAAAAGTCTGGCGATCATCAATCCGAAAACCGCCTTTTTCTTTCCCATGCCCGTGACATTTGGTGCAACTGGTTTCGAGGATGGGTTGAATCTCTTTTGTGAAATTAATTTCATGCGAAGCGGGGGGCGGCAATTGCTTGAGTTGCTCAGGCGTCAATGCGGCTTGGCTGGCGAGTTGCACTGACATTCCGGTAACCAACAAAAATGGGACGGCAAATTTCATGAGAATGAAAAGCAATGTAGATTTAGTTCGTCGAAAAAGCAGCTTTTTTTACCAAACCAAATCAAAATTGGCGGAGCGCAAACTTGACCGACCCAGGCGGATCAGGCATAAAGCTGTCCCGATTTTCATGCCTAATCATCTGGTCATTTTTTTGTGCGCGGCCCTGTTGCCAGCCCGTCTTTTGGCCGCGCCCGAATTTGTCACCACGCAAAGTCTCTCTAAACAGTTCGTGATTTACGGGCCGAAGGAAAATCCGGGCGCAACCCGGGCGAAATTGTTTCCCCTGACCCCCACGTTTCTCGCCGTTTCGTGCGAACGCATCAAACAGTCGGTGCTGGCGGAATTGGGCGGTGCAGTAAAAGGCTGGCCGGTGGAACAGCAGAAATATTCCGGCGGAAAAATTTATCTGGTGCTGCACCCTAACTTGCGCCAACAACCGCTGATCACTCCGCTCCGCACGTCCGGCAAATTAAGTTATCGAATTGATTTGCCCAATCAGATTGAGGGCGCGGCCTTGATCGAAGCTGTCACGGAAGCGATTTTAATGGAAATTGCCAACCGCCGATCGACCGAAAAATTGGCGCAAGTGCCCCGCTGGCTATCGCAAGGCATCGCCGCCCAAGTGAAGGAAAATTCCCCCGAGACCCTGCTGCTTCAAGCCAACCAGCCCTATAACTTATTAATTTTGTCGGACCGCCACAGCAGCCGCGAAAAAAATCGGAACGCAAAAGTGCTGGCTGATCCCGTTTCACGCATCCGCCAAAATCTGGCGAACTTCACTCCGCTGACCTTTGAAGAATTGAGCCGCCCGGAAACGCTGCCCCCCGAGCGCGCCCGTCATTTCGAAGAATGCGCGCACCTATTTTTGGTGGAGCTGCAACGTCTCAAACAACCCGAGCATGGCTTGCGTCAAATACTCGACGAGTTGCCCCAGGACACGGAGTGGCAGACCACATTTTTGCGGATTTATCGCGCGCAGTTTCAACAGTCTGCGGATGTGGAAAAATGGTGGAGCCTGCAAGTTTTTGGCCGGTCGAATTTTTCGTCGGTTTGGTCGCACGAACAATCTTTGGAAAATCTTGCGATGACGCTTGCCCCTTCCCTGCAAGTGCCTGGCAACGCGGATAAGCGGGAGAATGTTCCGGTGCAGGAAATTATTTCCCACTGGCCTGTGGAACAACAGAAAATAGCGATGCCCAGAATGATGATGCAGCTTCGTCTTTTGCGTCTGCGCATGGAGCCATCCTTGGTATTCATCGTCGATGAATATTGCGCGGTGTTGGAGAATTATTTGAAGAAAGAGGATAAAAACCGCCTCATTCAGCGAGTGTTGTTTCGACCAAATTTGCAGGATCTCAAAAAGGAGACCAAAGAAACATTGGACGCCTTGGATCGCCGCCGTGCTGCTGCCTACCAACCGCCAAAACCCAAACCAAGTTCGCGCGATGATGCAGTGCTCAGTGCTTTGAAAATCAGTTCTCCCCGACTTCCCGCGGGCAATCAAAAATAGGTTTGGCTCGGGTATTCTCCGATTCTTAATCAATCCTCGACTGCTATTGACTATCCAGCTGCGCGCCGGAAATTATTTTGTCATCGGAATCGAAACTCAACAAATCAGGAGGGGCAATATGAACAAAAATAAAATATTTACATGGTTGGTAATGGGGTCATTTGTTTTCGCGCTGGTGGGTTGCCAGACCGCGCCAGGCACTCGGAACCAACAAGGTGCCGTCATTGGCGGCGCAGCAGGAGCAGCCGCAGGCGCAGCGGTCTCGAAAAATAATCGTTTGCTGGGTGCAGTAATAGGTGGGGCACTCGGGGCGGGTGGCGGTTACGTAATCGCCAACAAAACCGACAAAGCGAATTCCGACCCGGAATCTGCTACTCGCGCGGTGCGTAAATCCCAGGAACAACCGGCAACCGCCGAAGATGCCCGTCGAGCGAACACAGCAGATTTAAATAACGACGGATTTGTGACGTTGGATGAAGTCGTTGCCCTGAGAGAAGCAGGTTTTTCCGACGCAAAAATGTTGGATTATTTGCGTGTCACGGAACAAGTGTTCGATCTCAATTCCGAACAGCAGCAATATTTGGCCTCACACGGCGTTTCGCAAAATGTCATAACGCAGATGGCGCACCTCAATACGGGTAATCGAAACGGATTGCCCAACGAGCGCCACGACGTCATCAGTGAACCAAATTCGCGGTAACTGCGGTCGCGGGCTGTCCGGGAGAGTAGATTAGGGGGTCAGGGAAGCGCATCGGCTTGCTCCAGCACACCGAGGATTTTATCAAACGCCAGTCGCAGGTCGTTGTAACTCCGAACGTCAACTGTGAACCGCGCATCTTTATTGACCTGGGCCGCGCTGTGGCCATCGGCAAATAAAATAACCGCCAGTTTTTGTTGGTGATGGGTCCGCGACCTTACGTTGAACGCTGCCAAATCATCGGGACACAAAAAGAGGGTGTCTAGGGCCAGCGCGCGAATAGCCACTGCGTTTCGGTTCGTCCCGAGATTATACAACTTGAGATGTTGAGGCGCCGTTTGATTGTTGGGATCGTCGAAAAGAGAAGTCGTGCCTGCGTGCCGATAATAATAACTGCCTTGTGCCTGCGTGGTGCCGACCTTGGCCAGTTCCGCTCCAGAATCCACCGGTTGATCCGTGCCGGGACAAAACAAAACTTTAGGCTGGGTGGCGAGGTAGGATTCAAGCAGCAGACCGAGCGCAACTGGCGGCCCGTAACGCAGTGAAATCAAACTGGTGGGCGCGCCAGTCGATGGATAAAAATCAGAGGGGCTGGTGAAGGGCGGCGCTTTCGGCCCGTAAGGAATTTTCTCCGAGTTGTCGCTGGCGTAAGCATGAATGGCAACCCCA
This sequence comes from Verrucomicrobiota bacterium, assembly GCA_039925885.1. Taxonomy (GTDB): domain Bacteria; phylum Verrucomicrobiota; class Verrucomicrobiia; order Limisphaerales; family CANJXF01; genus CANJXF01. Next base: position 410 of record JBDSYB010000111.1, on the reverse strand, counting down.
ATTTGCCGAAGGTTGGAAAGACAAGCGGCTTTGTGGGCGGCACTTTTTGCTTTGGCCAACGCGGGCAGAAGCAATGCGGCAAGAATGGCAATGATCGCAATCACCACCAATAGTTCAATCAGCGTGAAAGCGTTTCTCCGGGAATTGAAAGAAATTTGCCGCGCATTCATTACCAAACTTTGTCCCTAGGGCAATTGCCGCGCCCGATAGAAATTAAGGGAGGCTCCCGGGTTGGAATTTGTGAACACCGTCGTGCCGGTGACATTCGTGACGGTGGCGATGGTCAGCCAATTCGTGCCCGGCTGGGCGATATTGGTTGTGCGCAGCATTTCGAATCGCAGACCCGGCTCGCTCTGCAAAGTCGTTCGGAATTGTCCATTGGTGAAAACAGGATTGCTCAACACCGGCTC
>JBDSYB010000110.1:0-6892 GCA_039925885.1 Verrucomicrobiota bacterium | reverse complement strand
AGATGCGAATGCCGCGCCGCCCGCGCGAAATGGTCACATACCATTGCTGTGCGTTCGTCGCGGCCTTGACGGTCGAATCAGAGAACAGGACGTAATCGACTGTCTTGCCTTGTGAGCCGTAGGACGTGACCGCGTAGCCAGGAAGGAACTCGCGAAAGCTCGCGTCCAAAACCCGACAATCGGTGAGTTCAACTCCGCCGTCGGGACGAACCGACTTCGCCGTGACAAGTTCTCCATTCGTGACGTGCCCTCCAGAGGCCAATTTGTGATTTGCTTTGAGATGCAAACGGTCGCCTGTCGCAATCGAAAGTTCCCGTGGCTGGCAGACGGTTACATGGCCGAGCATCTTGTTTGAAACGGTTACAAATTTCCCGCCGACCTCGACCAGCACACTCGTTTTCAAAATGCCCGCGAGCTTTCCCTTTGCCCCAGGTTCAGCCTCGCGCACTTTCTGATTGAAGATCACCACAGCATCTTGCGGATAGAACCGTTCATCCCGCTTCTGTGCGTTCGTCAGGTCGAGCCGGTCCAGCACTTGAACCGTCGTATCGCTTGCACCGAGCAGCCCTTTTGATTTTAGGGCGTCGCGCACGCGCGCGTTGACGCGATGCACTTCGCCCCACGTCTGCGAGACGACGACCGCCGAAGCGTTTTGCTCTGCAAGCCGCAGATATTCGTCAGCCAACTTGTCAGCTTGATCGCCCAAGCCGCACGCCACGACTGCCCCCATCTTGTCGAGGCGCTCAAATGAATCGCCCATTTTGCCAGCCGCCGCCGCTTCGACGGCTTTCCGGTATTGCTTGATGCGAGTCCGTTCATCGTCGTCTTTGCCGAGTGCGGGGTCTTGCCGTCGAATTTTGTGCAACTCGACTGGCCTGACGCCAGAGTGACGCTCAATCGCCAGCAGCGCATCCGAAGCTTCGACCGCCCCATGCTGGCGCGTGTCGCCCGAAAGAATCAGCCGCGCCTTTCGTTCGCGGACCAGCCGGATGAGTTCGAGCATTTGTCGCCCACCAATCTGACCGGCTTCGTCCACGACAACGACAGCGCCCGCGAGAAGTTCACGCTTGAGCAGAAAGCTTGCGACCGTGGACGGCGACGAAAATCCCGCCTTCTCCATTTCGACTACTTGTTGACGTTGTGGCGCGAGAACAACAACGCGCCGCCCTGACTCCTGAAGTTGTTCGGCCAGCTCGCGAAGCACAAAGCTCTTGCCCGTGCCCGCGCCGCCACGAAAAAGCGAAACGATATTCGTTGAGCCGAGCAACGAGTCGAGTGCCCGGCGTTGTTCGTCGTCGAGCTTTGGATTTGCGGGACGCGGGTTCGCAACCAGCGGCCAGGAATCACCAACGCCTTCTTTGGCCATCTGAACGATTTCCCATTCACGCAGCAGAACTTCGCGCAACGTAACCGTGGCCGGATGTTCCTGGTCATGGATGTAGCCGCGTTGCCGTGTAAACTCCTTGAGTTCAGAAATAGAGAAGCCTTCGCCGCGCGCACGACCCAACGCCTCCTGCCACAACTGACATTCGAGCACGACCGAGTTTCGGTCGAACAAGTGTTCCTCCGCCCATTGCACGGCCTCGCTGACCGTGACGCGATTTTCCAGCCTCACGTTTTTACCCGGAGAATCCGAAAGCTGGCCCAACGCAATTCGTTCAGCCTCGCTCAACTGCGCTTCCCACAATTTCCGAAGCTCAACGCGACTCAAGGTTTTCTGTTTTCGTGACCGCTCCGTCGTGGCCAGTTGCTCGCGCAAGTCCTGAAAATTCCCACCGGAGAGTTCCGGCTTGTCCGCGAGGAGCTTGGCGAGCGCGTCGTCAATCTGTGTGTGCCGTTTGGAGAATCGCTCGCACAGTTGTTCGGAGATGCCTTCGATTTCAAAATCACCACGAGCGCGATTGTGAACCCGATAGCCGAAGGTTCGCAGTTCACGGGCGAGTTCGTGGTAGTAAGCATTCTCGGCAAACTTTCTGGCACGCAGCAATTCGTAGTTCTGGAGTGCTTTCCAACGGTTCTCGACTGCGTCAAACGTCGCGTTGAACACGATACAGTGCGTGTGCAAATGGGGATCAAGAGCACGCGAAGTATCGTGCGTGAACAGCGCAGTCACGAAGTTGCCGGTCAGACGGTCGCTTTGTTCCCCACCGGCCCGGATGCGCGTTGCAGCGAACGACTCAAATTCCCGCAACGCCGACCGAACCGCCCGCGAGTGCGCTTCAAGAATTCGCTGATCCTCGCCCATCAATCCCGCGATGGAAACCGACTTCGGCGGAGAGAAGGTAAAGTCGAAGAATATCCGCCGATTGGCCGCGCTCTCGCCGCCTTCCGTCCGCGTGGTGTTCAACCGCTGCGTCAGCGTTTCGCCTGTGGCTGGATTTTTGTTCTCACACAGCCGCAGGAAATCTTCGGCGCGGACTTTGCCGGACAATTGCAGTCGTTCCGCACCCAACCCAATCCACTCGCCGGCGACGCGTTGGCCTTCATCGTAGTAGTCGCCAACCGCCAGGTGTTCCTCAAAGTATTCCTCCGCGTTCTTGAGATTGTATTGCGTCTTTGCCGTGACCACGCACCGGACACTACACGGCCCGTCCGCGCATTTTGTGTAGCTGAAACACTTTCGCGCAGACGAGATGTGTGAACTGGAGGAGATGTTATGGTGATCATCTACCTTCGTAAATTAACTACGCAGTAATCGGAGCGAGTTGGCGATTACAACCAGCGTCGCTCCCGTGTCCGCGAGAATCGCCAGCCACAGACTGGTATAGCCGAACAGCGCCAATCCGAGAAACAGCGCTTTGACAGTCAGCGCAAAAATAATGTTGGCCTGAATAATCCGCACGGTGCGGCGACCCAGGGCGATGGTTTCAGCGACTTGGCTTAAATCATCCTGCATCAAAGCTACGTCCGCCGTTTCAATGGCCGTGTCCGTTCCCGCGCCGCCCATGGCAATGCCAATGCTCGCCGCCGCCATTGCCGGTGCGTCGTTCACGCCGTCGCCAATCATGCCGACGTGTTTATATTTCGTGAGCAATTCCTTAACATGCTCAATTTTTTGGTCGGGCAACAAATCTCCTTTCGCCTCATCAATGCCGACTTGCTTGGAAATGGCGTCAACCGTTCGTTGGTTGTCGCCGCTCAACATCACAATTTTTTCCACACCCGCAGCGTGGAGGGCTTTGATGGCTTCGACGGCGTTTGCTCGGATCGTGTCACCGACTGCGAGAATGCCAAGAACTTCGCCTTTGCAGTCCGCGTGCGGCTTGTGTCCGACGATGACAACGGACAGGGCTTGGCCTTCAATTTCGTTAAGCTTCTTTTCCAGTTCATCCGAGCAGACAGCGGACTCGTGCGCGAACCGATGATTGCCGACAAAATATAAATGGCCGTCGATTTGCGCTTCGGCTCCGCGTCCTGTTTGCGCTTGATAATTGTCACCGCGCTGAAATTGAATCTTCTTTTCTTCCGCATATTTTACGACGGCTTGGGCGAGCGGATGTTCGGAATGAGTATCAATCGAAGCGGCGACTCGCAGAATTTCTTCCTCGGATTTTCCATTCCACGGAATCACTTGTTGAACGCGAGGTTTCCCTTCCGTGATCGTGCCGGTTTTATCCACGGCCAGAGCTTTTAATCTTCCGATTTCTTCCAGAAAGACGCCGCCTTTTACCAACACGCCCCGCCGCGCCATTGCCGTCAGGCCGGAGACAATTGAAACCGGCGTGGAAATGACCAGCGCACAAGGGCAGGCAATCACGAGTAAAACCAGCGAACGATAAATCCAGACCGACCATTCACCGCCAAAGAAAAGTGTCGGCACCAAGAGAACAGCCAAGCCAAGAAGGAAAACAGACGGAGTGTAAATACGCGCGAATTTATCAACGAAACGTTGCGAGGGCGCTTTCTGTCCTTGCGCCTCTTCGACCAGGTGAATGATTTTCGCGAGCGTTGTTTCCGAATAAATTTTCGTCACTCGAATTTCCAACGAACCTTCGCCGTTAATGGTGCCGGCAAAAACTTGATCGCCAATTTTCTTTTCCACCGGCATGGATTCGCCAGTAATGGGAGCTTGATTGATGCTCGATTCACCTGAAATCACTTCGCCGTCGAGAGGGACTTTTGCGCCCGACTTGACCGCAAGAATGTCGCCTACTTTGACTTGTTCCACCGGCACTTCCTCGAACCGTTCGCCACGTTTGAGCAACGCTGTTTCCGGTGTGAGTTGCAAAAGGGATTTTATCGCTTTGCGCGCCCGGTTCAGACTGAACGCTTCCAAAGATTCTGATAGCGCAAACAAAAAAGTAACAGCGGCTCCTTCCGACCATTCGCCAATCGCGGCGGCCCCCGCGACCGCCACCGTCATCAACACATTCATGTCGAGCGAAAGTTGCCGTGCCGCTCGAATCGCCTTTGGCAAAATGAACCAACCGCCCGCGATGATGGCGATGGCAAATGCCGAAATCTTTCCCCACGGCTCAAGGAGTTTTGTCCATTGCAGCAGCAATCCGATTCCCGTGAACGCGCCGGAAACGATGACTGCGATGAGTCGCGCGCGTTGTCCACTTTCCGAGGCTTCTTCTCCATGCTCGCCACTGGGAACGCTGGCTTTCAGTCCCGCCGTTCCGATGACCTTGATCAACTGTTCGATTGTGACACTTTCGTCATGGGTGACGCTCACTTTACCGGCCATCAAACTGACTTTTATTTCCCGCACGCCGGACACCGGTTTAAGCACTCGTTCGAGAGCGGCGACTTCATCAGCGCAATCCATCCCAGCGACTTTGAAAGTCGAAATTTTTCCGCCTTTCGCATCGGGGTTAATGGCAATGCTCTTTGATGAAGCCTCATCGTGGCAGTCCCCATGACACGCTTTCTCTGAATGGTTATGATCGTCGCTCATAATTTCTTTATCAGTTTCATGCCGCATTCAGGACACTTGAAGGGTTTGTTTTCTTCCATGCTAAGTGCCTTCATTGGACAGTTCGCAGTGTGGCCGAAAATAGCCGCCGCTTCATCCTGACAAGGCGGAATGGTCGTGCGACGAGCCAAAAAGTAAGAACCAACAACGACAATTGCGGCGACGAGTTGCGCCAGCAAAGTTTCAACCGTTGGAAAAACCGCAAACCACAACCCCATCCATCCGGGAATTATATTGACCAACGGTTTTATTTCCGTGGTGGAAATCCAGTGAGCCAATTGCATTTCTTGCGCTTGTTCACCCACCATGACGAGGAGCACGAATCCGAGCATCACGCCGGTTAGAACCAGCATTTTTCGATACGGCAAGCGACGGTGCGCCACGAAGGCAAGCACCGCGACGATACCGGTGAAAAACAGTCCCAGCACCGCGCCTTTCAAGACTGTTTTTCCGCCCATCTTCAGGTAATAACTTTGCAGGAACAGCACCACCTCAAAACCTTCGCGGTAGAGCGAAGTAAATCCCAGCAAGCCCAATCCCCACACAAGTTTTCCGTGCGATATTTCCGCCTCGTTCGCGCCACTAATGAGCGCTTTCTTTTTTCGGTTGTGCATGGAAATCCATCCGCCCCAATAAATTTTGTGGAAAAACCAATTCATAATTACGAGTAGAACAATGACGGCCAAAAGTCCGGTTGCGGCCTGAAGGTTAAGAGCGGAAATATTTTCCCCTAGGTTCTTGACGATCCCGACCGCGATGAACCAGGTGATTAGGCTCGCGATGAATGCAATTCCAGCACCCGCTATTACTGGACGCCTATGCGTATGCTTATCGCCAATCATGCTGGCCATGATTGCCGTGAGCACAAGAATGCACTCCAATCCTTCACGGAATACCAACACGGCAATGTCGAGAATCGCCACGGTCGGCTTCGTGTGCGGGAGTGTCGGGTCAGGGACACCGTGTGCCGTGATCCCTTGCCAGACCAGCACACCAACCACAGCGAGCGAGGCTAAAAGTAAAATGATACGAAACAAAAGGCGCATGGATTTTAGTTCTTTACTCGCTCCGCTTCCACTCACGGCATCAGTTCGGGTATGGTCGCCGTGTTCGTGTTCAATCACAATACAAGCCCTTTAAATACTGCGGATTTACTCATGTTGATTCTGTGGCAAAGCGATGCCGTTAGTTTGCCCGGCTTGATGGTGGTGACGTTGGTGCTGCTTACGTGCATTGCTCCTGATCCAAAGCCAATCCGCTACCACACCCGCGATCATCAGAAAAATAATACAGACAAGCAAAATCCAACCTTTGCGTTTATTCTTGCGAAGCACCGCCTCTTTTTTGGCGTCGCGTTCCGCTTGTTTCGCGGCGGCTTGAGGTGATTTCCATCGGCTCACGTTTAGTTCGGGCTGGACGCGCTGTTTTTTAGAAACACTCGGCAAACGTAACGGTCGCCAAAAAATGGCGAGTGATAACGAACCCGAACCGGCTGGCCTTCCTGCAATTGTTCTGCCGAAACGAACTTCACATTTTGCACGAAGCGGGTGTCTTTCTTCCAGTGAAAGACCGAACGCCATTCGCCATTCGCCAAGGTCACGGTGATCAAATGACGTTCCCGGTCGATGTGTTCGATCTTGCCATCACGTTCTCGGGAAAGTGGCGGCAGGGCGGAAGCGTCGTTGACCTTGATAAAGAGCGCAGCGAACAAGGCCACACTGCCTATTTTGCTGAATCCTGCTTTTTTCACGCTGCGCTCTGCTTGCTTCGCTGCGGTTTGCGGTGACTTCCATCGGCTCATGTGATTTCAAAGTTCCATTGTTGAAGGCGGCTCTGGCAAATGTTCCGTCACCACAATTTCGCGACGCTCGAAAACTTTGTAAAGCGTCGGAAGGATAAACAGCGTCAGCAAAGTTGAACTGATTAAACCGCCAATCACAACGGCAGCGAGCGGTTTTTGAATTTCGCTTCCCG
>JBDSYB010000109.1:0-7246 GCA_039925885.1 Verrucomicrobiota bacterium | reverse complement strand
TTCACGCCGATTTTCGTCATCGCCCGCACCTCCGGCTGGTCGGCACATATCATGGAGCAACGAGGAAATAATCGGCTCATCCGCCCGACGGCGGATTACATCGGGGCGGAACCGCGCCCCTATCCTGTTTGAGAAATGTCTTTGTTAAATCCGATGATGGTCAGACGCGTGGGGGGTTTTACGCTGGTAGAATTGCTTGTCGTCATCGCCATCATCGCGATCCTTGCCGCGTTACTGTTGCCCGTTCTGGGGAAAGCAAAACTTAAGGCGCAAGGGATTGCCTGTATGTCAAATCATCGCCAGCTTTCCATGGCTTGGCGCATGTATTCTGAAGATAACAACGACCGTTTGCTTTACGCGAGCGAATCGCGCGATCCCGATAAATTGTGGACGACGAATTACGCATGGGTGACGGACACTTTGGATTTCAATCCCGCGAAGCCATCGAATTGGGATCCAGATTTTACGATAAAAAAAAGTCCGATGTGGCCTTATTGCGGAAACAACCTCGGCATTTGGAAATGTCCGGCTGATAAATCGACAGTGCTGGTCAATGGGGCGAGGAAACCGCGCGTTCGCAGCATGTCGATGAACCTTTTTCTGGGCGGGTTTGGTGGCACGGATGGAAACTGGGGAACGGTTTTCAGCGATTACAAAATTTATATGAAACAGTCGGAAATTGCCGTGCCGGGACCGTCCTTGATTTTTGTTTTTCTCGATATGCGCGAAGACAGCATCGACATGGGAAATTTTGCCACGCGCATGGCGGGTTGGCCGGATGATCCTTCCGCTTATGGTTTCTACGACTTACCCGGCTCATATCATCACCTGGCAGATGGTTTTTCGTATGCGGACGGACACTCGGAAATCAGGCGCTGGCAAGACCCACGCACCATGCCACCCATCATTTCCGATGGCTTTGTGAACGATAATTTTTCTTCTCCCAGCAATCCGGATGTCGCGTGGCTGCAACACCGGGCCACCCGTCCGTTGCGTTGATTTTATGGCAACAATTTTTCCAACTCAGCGGGCTGAACCCGATGAAATTCTTTCGCAAATCGCAGATTACGTTTGCGATTTTCAAATCGAAGGCGCTCTCGCCTACGAGACGGCGCGGTATTGTTTAATGGATACGCTCGGCTGCGGAATTCTTGCGCTCAATTATCCGGCTTGCACAAAACTTCTTGGGCCAATTGTGCCGGGCACGATTGTTCCGAATGGCAGTCGTGTTCCTGGAACAAATTTCGAATTGGATCCGGTTTGCGCGGCTTTCAACATCGGTTGCATCATTCGATGGCTCGACTTCAACGACACCTGGCTCGCGGCGGAGTGGGGTCACCCCTCCGACAACCTCGGAGGAATATTGGCGGTCGCCGATTTTCTCAGTCGAAAAAATGTAGCAGAAGGAAAAGTGCCGCTAAAAATTCGCGACGTTCTCACCGCGATGATCAAGGCGCACGAAATTCAAGGCGTGCTCGCACTGCAAAATAGTTTTAATCGCGTCGGACTCGATCACGTCATTCTAGTGCGCATCGCTTCCACCGCCGTTGTTGCGCAAATGCTCGGTGGAACTCGCGAGCAGATTATCAACGCGGTTTCCAACGCCTGGCTGGATGGCGGCGCGCTCCGAACGTATCGACATGCGCCCAACACCGGCTCGCGAAAATCCTGGGCGGCGGGCGATGCGACTGCTCGCGCCGTGCAACACGCCTTCATGGCAGTGAAAGGCGAAATGGGTTATTCCTCCGCGCTCACCGCGAAAGGATGGGGGTTTCAAGATGTATTATTTCGCGGGCAACCGATCAAACTATCGCGTCCGCTCGGTTCATACGTGATGGAGCAGGTTCTTTTCAAAATTGCTTTTCCCGCAGAATTTCATGCGCAAACCGCCGTCGAAGCCGCCTTCAAATTGCACCCTGTCGTAAAAAATCGTCTCGACGACATTAAACAAATTTTCATTCACACTCACGAATCCGCCATCCGAATTATCGACAAATCCGGCCCGTTGCAGAATCCCGCCGACCGCGATCATTGCCTGCAATACATGGTTGCGATTGGCCTGTTGTTTGGCGAATTGACGGCGGACCATTACGAAGAGGCGACGGCGAGCGATTTGCGCGTCGATGCGTTGCGGACGAAAATGGTGGTGCAAGAGGAGCCACGCTACTCCCAGGAATATCTCGAGCCGGAAAAGCGCTCAATTGCCAATGCCATTCAAGTTTTTTTCAAAGACGGCACTTCGACAGAAAAAGTCGAAGTCGAATACCCGCTTGGACATCGTCGTCGGCGCAAAGAAGGGATTCCATTGCTCGTGAAAAAATTTAAAGAAAACCTGATGACGAAATTTTCCGCACAGCAAACGAAAATTATTTTGCAGTCCTGCGATGGGGCATCACGCCTCGAATCAACCGACGCAAATATTTTTATCGAACAATTTGTGACGGCGTCGTGATCTCCAACCTATTCTCAAAAAGGTTCCAACAAAAACTTCTGTCCCGTTTTGCGGATGGAATGATACTCCGCGCAAGTCATCAATTCAGCGGCCAGTCGGAAGGCCTCGTCCGAAGTCATGCTGACTTGAATTGCGCCTCCATTAAAATTGATTTTGAGTTGGGGCCTCTCCGCCACACTCGCCTCAGCAGTTGCCCGACCGCGTTCAATGCGATAGAGCGAACCGTTTTTGGCCACAATAATTTCTGCTCTCATTGGCAACCTCCATCCACCGTGTTGCATACGTGTTTCATCAACAAGTTATGACGCGTAAAATTGAAAGGCGTAAGCTGGATTTCCATGTCTCTTCCATAAGGCGCACCGCTGAACGCAGTTCATCTTGACCCGGCGTTTAAGAAGATTCTTCTTGAATGAACAGTGCCCGAAGATGTGTTTCTGTTTTGCGGTGTTACTCGAATAAAACAACATGCCGAAATATTTTCCTGCGATTGACAGCCTCTCCGCAGGATGGTTCCGTTGGACGCTCGTGAATACGCAACAAGCCATTGCCCGAATTTTTGGTGGCTGGAAAAGTTTCAACGAAGGGTAAACCAACATGTTAAAGAAAAATTTGTTCAAACCCATTTCTGGCTCCATTACCGCGCCAAAAGGTTTTTCGGCGGCAGGTGTTTTTTGCGACATCAAAAAACTCGGCACCGGGAAAGGTTCCAATAAAGGAAAGAAACGCGATCTCGCGCTGATCGTTTCAAAAGTTCCCGCGACGGTGGCGGGAATGTTCACCACAAATCAGATTTGCGCCGCACCGGTGAAGGTGTGCGTTCAGCGAGTTCAATCTGGCGTCGCACAGGCCGTTGTCGTCAATTCAGGCAACGCCAATGCTTGCACTGGAAAACAGGGGATGCAGGACGCGATGGAAATGACGCGCCTTGTCGCGAAGGAACTCGGCTTTTCAGAAAAAAATATTCTCGTCGGTTCGACGGGACGCATCGGCGTCAACCTGCCGATGGAGAATGTGAAACGCGGCATTCACGACGCAGCGTGGCAATTGAACAGTTCCACCGAAAACGCCAACCACGTCGCCGAAGCCATCATGACGAGCGACACCAAGCCAAAGCAAATCGCCGTGGAATTCAAACTCGGTGGCAAGCGCGTGACGATCGGCGGCATTTGCAAAGGCGCGGGAATGATTCAGCCGGGCATGAGCGCAACCGGAGCGCGTCCCGCTGCCGCACCCCAAGGTTTGCACGCGACAATGCTTTGTTTCATTACCACCGATGCTGCGATTGAAAAAGCTGCGTTGCAAACCGCGCTGCAAGAAGCCGTCGCGCAAAGTTTCAATTGCATCACCGTCGATGGCGACATGAGCACCAACGACACCGTTTTGGTTTTAGCAAATGGCTTGGCGGAAAATCCTCGCTTGGTGGGGCGAGCGTCCCCGCGAGCCGGCTCGTCAGGAGCCTCGCCCCACCGCGATTTAGAAATTTTTCAATCTGCGTTAAATCACGTCTGCCTCGAACTCGCCAAAATGATTGTGCGCGATGGCGAAGGGGTTTCCAGATTCGTGACGGTGCGTGTGAACGGCGCAAAGAATTTCGCGGACGCCGATGCTGCCGCTCGCGCCGTAGCAAACAGCGCCTTGGTGAAAACCAGTTGGCACGGCGGCGATCCGAACTGGGGCCGCATCATCGACGCAATTGGTTACAGTGCCGCACGCATTGTCGAAGAAAAAGTGGACATCGGTTACAGCGCGCCCGGTTCCAAAAAGATTTTGTGGAGTTTGAAACGCGGTCAGCCGACGAAGACAAGCTTCAAAGAACTTTGCGCCGCCGTCGCGCCAAAGGAATTTGATTTGCATATCCATCTGAATCTCGGCAAAGCAGATGCGCTGATGTATGCGGCTGATTTGACGGAGGAATATGTTGAGTTTAATAAAGGCGACGTGACTGATCCGACTTCACTTGGCGGTTGACATTTCACTCTCGTGATACAAATGTATCACCATGAAAACTGCGACCATCCGCGATCTCCGAAACGAATTCGCCCGGCTCTCCAAGTGGCTGGATCAAGGCGAGTCCGTGCAAATCCTGAAGCGTGGCAAGCCGTTCGCCCGTGTGGTGCCCGAGCCGAAGTCCAAGAGCTTTCTTGGTTGTATGCGCGGCACGGCAAAAATGTCTCCTGATTTTGATGAGCCGCTCAACTTGGAATGGGAGGCCATGAAGTGACGTTCCTGCTGGACACTAACGTCTGGCTGTTTGGCGCGAACGATCCTGAAGCCTTGCCAAAAGATATCCAGGAGTTGCTCAACCAGCGCGACGCGCAGTTCGCCATTTCCGCCATCAGCCTTTGGGAGGTCGGCAAGAAAAATCAGGTCGGGAAGCTGGAGTTGCGACAGGAACTCGGCGTGTGGTTGAAGGGCGCGATTGCGTCGCACATCCAAGTGCTGCCCATCTCGCCGGAAGTTGTCGCGGACGCGATGGGGTTGCCGGATTTTCCAGTGCGCGATCCAGCCGACGAACTTATCGTGGCGACGGCGCGCGTTCACAAACTGACGCTGCTAACCACCGACACCAAATTTAAAGGTTATCGTCACGCGCGGATTCACTACTTCAAGCCGGTTTTGGAAAAAGGAAAACGATGAGTGCGCCAAAGGAATTTGATTTGCATATCCATCTGAATCTCGGAAAAGCTGCCGCACTAATGAGTGCCGCCGATTTGACCGAAGAATACGTCGATTTCAACAAAGGCGATGTGACTGATCCCACGACATTAGGTGGATAAGAATTATGGGCGCTTGGAGCACAGCTATTTTAGGAGATGATTCCGCCGCTGATGTGTATGGCGAATTCATCGAAAATTACAATGATGGTAAAGAATTAAGCGCCATTCGTCGTGAGTTGGAGGCAAAAAACAAAAGTGAACTCAATGACCCAGATGAAGGGCCGATATTTTGGCTGGCTATAGCAAAAGCCCAATGGGATTGCGGTTCTCTTGACTCCGACGTGTTGGCAAAAGTTGGCGAGATAGTTAATCATGGACTTGGTCTTGACCGTTGGAGTGAAGGAACGGTGCGCGATTTGGAAAAAAGGAAAAAAGTCCTTTCTGAATTTTACACTAAACTTCAGACGCCGAATCCAAAACCGAAGAAGAGAAAAAAGCCTCGATTCATTCCTGCAGTTTTTGAAACAGGAGACTGTTTGGCGTTACACCTGACTTCGGGAGGCTATGGAGCGGCTTTGGTTCTGGCCACTGACAACACCCACAAGCAATACGGTAAGAATTTGATTGGCGTTTTACGTTATCGTTCTGGTCAGAAGCCGCCGCTGTCAGTGTTTGAGTCGCGAGACTGGCTTTACATCAATCATCACAATTGGAAAAACCAAATAGAAATTACTTGGTGCTTAGGATATGCATATCGCAAACACAAGGTGCCCATTGAGAAAATTGGCTCAAATAAAATCCGTTGGCTCGACCCAAAGGACGCTAAATCATTTAGTCCTTGGGATTGGCTAGCAAACCAAGTTGAACTTCAATTTGATTGGGAAGCCGGAAAGCGCGACTGACTGAATCATGCAAGACCTCATCTCCAAAGCCGCGACGCTGCTGGAAGCATTGCCTTACATTCAGAAATTCAGCGGCGAAACATTCGTCGTGAAATACGGCGGAAGTTTCATGGATTCGCCGGACGTGAATGTTCGCAATGGCGTGGCGCGAGACATTGTTTTTCTGGAAGCGGTGGAAATTAATCCGGTTGTCGTTCACGGCGGCGGCAAAGCGATTACTCGTGCAATGGAAGCGGCGGGATTAAAAGCGAATTTCATTCAAGGCCAGCGCGTGACGGACGAAGCGACGGTGAAAATTGTTGATGACGTTCTTTCTTCGGAAATCAATCCAGAGATTGTCGCGACGATCAATACCCTGGGCGGTGCGGCCAAAGGTTTCTCTGGGACTGAGATTTTCAAATGCCGGAAAACGTTTGTCAAAGATCCGCAAGGCCAACCACTCGACATCGGTTATGTCGGCGAAGTTTTTAAAGTGAATACTGCGCCATTGATCGCCTGCATCAAACAAGGCATTACGCCAGTCATCAGTCCCACCGCACTTGGCGAAGATGGGAAAATTTACAACTGCAACGCGGATGTCGCAGCAGCCCAGGTTGCCATCGCGCTTAAAGCCAAACGCCTCGTTTTCATGAGCGACGTTCCCGGGCTGATGCGAAACCCAAGCGATCCAGCCACGGTAATATCTCATCTCCAGATTGGCGAAGTGGACGGCTTGAAAAAATCCGGGGTGATCGACAAGGGAATGATTCCCAAGGCGGACAGCGCGGTGGCGGCGATTTCTGCCGGTGTGGAAAAAGTTTCGTTCGTCGATGGGCGGGTTCCCCATTCGATGTTGCTGGAGATTTTCACCGATGCGGGAGTCGGAACCGAAATTGTTTTGTAACGCTCACTACCATCCGTCACTAATTTAACCGAGTTTCGTTGGAACGATTGAGTCAAATGAATTGAAGCCCTGCCGCAGAAATGCGAGGATCTCCCCGTGATTGATACCGAGGCATATCATCTTCGAGAGCAAACCGGAACCTCCGGCTTGGAGGGGACTGCCCGGAAGGTTGCTGCGGTGCTGGCGGATCATGACATTCCGCATCTGTTCGTCGGCGGGCTGGCGGTGCAGGAACATGGTTACGCTCGTGTGACGCTTGATGTCGATGTCGTCGTGCCGGATGTTTTAGAAGCGCTCGAGTTTCTCACGGCGGATTTGACCGGGCCGTTCGTGCGAATTCCCGATTGCGAAG
>JBDSYB010000108.1:0-10725 GCA_039925885.1 Verrucomicrobiota bacterium | reverse complement strand
TCAAACCGTGGTTGACTGGCGATACGGAAACTCTTTCCCAAGCCGATGTGGCGCGTCAACTCGGCGTGAACGAAGGCGCGATCAAAGTCGCCATTCACCGTTTGCGCCGCCGCTTCCGCGAACTGGTTAAAACCGAGATTAGCCAGACGTTGAACGACCCTTCACAAGTCGCGGAAGAACTCGCGTGTTTGGTCGCGGCCTTAAGCACGTAGGGTGGGAAAATAAATTCGGATGGCACCTTCTCCAGCGGTTCGCAAACCACTGGTGCGGGTTCCGGTCAACCCGATCCCGCATTCGGCTGTAACAAACTACATGGCTCCGGTAACTTACGGATGCCCGATGACTGACGCCACAACATCTCGTTCACGCCCGCAAATCTTTCCGCACACGCGGTGGTCGGTTGTTCTGGCCGCGAGGCGGGATTCGTCACCGCAATCGGCGGTTGCGTTGGAAACGATTTGCAAAGCGTATTGGTTTCCGCTCTACGCTTACGTGCGGCGTTGCGGACAATCGCCGCACGACGCGCAGGATCTGACGCAGGAATTTTTCTCCCGCCTTTTGGAAAAACGCTGGCTCGACACCGCCGATCGCGACAAAGGAAAACTCCGCACGTTTCTGATCGTCGCGTTGAAAAAGTTTATGGCGAAAGAATGGCGTCGCGCCTCCGCGCAAAAACGTGGCGGCGGACAAACGCAACTGCCGATGGACACCACGTTCGCCGAAAGTCGTTACGCCGCCGATGCCTCGTCCGAGCTGCGCGCGGAAGATATTTTCGAGCAACAGTGGGCGCTCACTTTGCTCGAACTCACTTTGCAACGATTGCAAAACGAATTTGAATCAGCGGGAAAGCCCAACGACTTCGAGGAAATGAAAGGTTGTCTGATGGCCGAACGCGGCGCGATTGATTACGCCTCGGTCGCGGCGCGTCTTCAAATGAACGAAGGCGCGGCGCGCGTGGCCGTTCATCGTTTGCGAAAACGTTTTCGCCAAATTTATCGCGAAGAAATTGCGCAAACCTTGTCGAACGATTCCGATCTCAATGGAGAATTGCGGCATCTCGCGCAGGCGCTCGTGCAGAAATAATAGAATGAGAACAAACATCGAACATTGAACACCGAACATCCAACATCGAATGAAAGCACAACTCAGATTTCCCAATTCGATGTTCAGTGTTCAATGTTGGATGTTCGATGTTTCCCTGTGCTTCGTGTAACAATCCATTCCCAATCGGTAAGTAACCGGCATGACGACGAACTCTGAAAACTGTCCCCAATGCGGAACACCTTTGCCCGCGAATGCGCCTGCGGGATTGTGTCCGCGCTGTGTGATGGCGATGAATATGGCGACGGAAACCGAATTCACCGGTGAGTTTGGCCCGCACGGAACGAAAATTCTCAAAACCGCGCCGACGCCGGAAGAAATCGCCGTCAAATTTCCTCAACTCGAAATCCTTGGACTTATCGGGCGCGGCGGAATGGGCGCAGTTTACAAAGCGCGGCAAAAAGAACTGGATCGCATTGTGGCGCTGAAAATTCTTCCGCCCGGGATTGGGGAGACGCCCGGGTTTGCGGAACGTTTCACGCGCGAAGCCAAAGCGCTGGCGAAATTAAATCATCCGAACATCGTTACGCTCTATGAATTCGGCGTAGCGGCGGGCGTCTCGCCTGCCGTAGAGCCGGGCTTCCAGCCCAGCGGAAAAAGCGTCGCGAATAGTGAACGTGGCGAAAGTTCAGAAGCTTCTTCCAATCCCATCGCCAATCCGGGCGGCAGGATGCCGCCCTCTACGTCAGGCCAGAGGCCCGACGCTACAAAAATTTTCTATTTTCTCATGGAATTCGTGGACGGCGTGAATTTGCGACAATTACTTGAAACCGGTCGCGTCGCACCGCGCGAAGCGCTCGCCATCGTTCCGCAAATTTGCGACGCGCTCCAATTCGCGCACGATCACGGCATCGTCCATCGCGACATCAAACCGGAAAATATTTTGATGGATCGACGCGGTCGCGTGAAGGTGGCGGATTTTGGTTTGGCGAAAATTGTGGGTGCGGATGCGACAGCGTTTGGAGTCCCGCCTTCAGGCGATTCCATCGGGGCGAACCCGGACCGCCTGAAGGCGGAACTCCAAACGTCCGATCTCACCGAAGCTGGCAAAGTCATGGGCACGCCGAATTACATGGCGCCGGAACAAAAAGATCGACCGCTCGAAGTTGATCACCGCGCGGATATTTACGCTCTCGGTGTTGTGTTTTATCAAATGCTCACGGGCGAATTGCCGGGCAAACCAATCATTCCACCTTCATCCAACACGCGCGGGATTCACATTGATGTGCGCCTCGATGAAATTGTTTTGCGCGCGTTGGAGAAAAAACCAGAACTCCGTTACCAGCAAGTCAGCGAAGTGAAAACGTGCGTGGAAAATATCACGGGGAGCGCGGGCGTCCCGCCTGCCGAATCGGGCGTCGCGCCCGATTCTCGTAAAACAAATTTAGAGGAACGAGCGGTCGGCGGGCCGCCGACCGCAGCACGCGAGACGCGTGCGCTCCCCGAAACGCCGCCGCGGTTTTCGCGCACGGCAATTGTGGGTGCGGCGTGGATGACAATGTTTTTTGCAGTCGTGCCTGCTTTCCTTTGGCATGAGGCCAAGACACACGAGTTTGAGCACGGCGGCGGACCATTTGAGTCGCCGCTGAGTCTTTTCGTATTCTTTATTTTCATTTTGCCCGCATTCATCGCTCCCTTCGGCGCATCGATTCTCGGCTGGATCGCCGTTTCACAAATCCGCCGCTCAGCAGGAAAAATTTACGGGCTGTGGCTGGCGGTGTTTGACGGTTTGCTGTTTCCGTTGCTGGCGGTGAATGGGTTCGTTGGCGCGATTTGGTTTACGGTGCTCAAATTTGTGGTGGCTTGGTTGGACTCTCGGCATTTGAGTCCCTGGGACGGTCGCGGGTTTGACCATCTGCTCACCGCGATTTGGGTTTTGCTCACAGTCGAGTCATCTGTGTTGGTTGATTGGCTCATCATCCGCCGCGTCTGGCGCGCGGTGAACAAGCCGATCGATGAAACGCGCAAAAGTGGTGAAGCGCCGGTTGCGCGAAGAAAAGTTAATCCTGCTGTCATAGTTGCCGTTGTGGTCTGCATGGTAATCCCCTTTTTTGGAATGACTGCCTACTGGCACACCAAATACAACCGTGTTGAAAATTTCAGGTTGGCCAGTTCAATCAATAAGGTTTTCGGTCCAGAGAAGGAGATGATCATCAACATTGGCGACGGAAAGAATTCTTTTTTCAGTTTTGATTCCGAAAATTTCGTGGACGGCCCGGAGGATTTTGACCCTGCCGGCTCCGAGGCAGGGGACAAGCAAAAATTATGGAAATGGCTGACCGCGCACGGCGTCGATTTGCTGGTGCAACGAATGGACGGAAAACCGATTCTCGCCATGTCGGACATGGCCGTTGCGATTATAGAAGAAAGAGAGTTCGACCGGATTCGCACAGTGGAACAACTGGAAAAAAACGCGTCGTGGCGCGGCTCGGTTGACTCACAATTCCGTCCTAATGTGCAAAGCGTCACGCGAGGCGCCTCCGTCGGAAATGTCACCGTCGCATTTCAAACGCGGTATGACACGGTGGGACTCCTTCAAGTGATGGGAGTGGTCAAGGATACAGCTGGCGTGAAAATTCGTTACAAGCTGGTGCAGCAAAAATCGGCTGCGCCCGTTCAGTTTGACCGCCGCAAACAGCCCGCAGCCGAACACTTGAGCCGCGACAATCACTCGGTGATGATTCACCACGACGGTGCTAAGCTGCACTACGCGATTTATTACGAAGGCGACTTTTCCTCGTCGTCCCGGTCCTCGCGGAATACCCGTTCCTTGCAGTGGACCGATGACACGACCCTCCGGTTGAAAAAAAACGGGCGCACGGTCGTCTATCTGCGCGAATCGGTGAACCCAGATCAATTGAGGATCAATGGTCGCGAATTCGACCTGCGCAGAGGTTCTGTTTTTGTTCTGAACGACGATAGCAACGTGGAGCAACTGAATCTTTTTCCGTCACTCGCAGTCGCGCGTGACTTGTCGGCCATGCACACAATGGTCACCGGTGCAGCCTCGGGAAGAGATGGCCTCAATCGGGTTGAAAATCCAAATGTGCCTTCCTTTGATCCAGTCATTGAGCGCACGGTCAATGACATTGATGAAAAGATGGGCAATCAATGCCTCGCGCTTGAGTCAGGCGAATTGCTGGGTTTCAACGAAACCGAAATCAAAGCATTGCCGAAAGGAGAACAGCAGAAATGGTTCGACGATCGCGGCGTGAACGTGTTGATGGATACAGTTGGCGGAAAGCGCGGATTGGGGCTGCGCAACGTGACCGCGACACTCGTGTCCAACGATGCGTGGAATTGGGAGAATGTCTCTGACGGGCATCCTCCCAGTGCGTTGGAAGCCGCAGTTCGCCCTGATGCGCCGGGTGTGGACTATAAAGATCGATCGGGTTTCCGCTGGCATTTGATTCCAACGAACGCTCCGCTGCCGATGACCTTTGCGCTGCGAACGGGTTCTGGGCGGCTGGGCATTCTGCAAATCCTCACCTTTACCGATGATCCGGGCGGCGTGAAAGTGCGTTACAAACTGATGAGTGCTTTACCGGAGACTGTGGCTTCCATCTCCTCCAGCCAGATTGGTTCCGATTCCAAAAACACGACCGATGGGTTTGGCGGAACGATGGAACGATTGATTTACCCGGGCGTAAATTATCTGAATCTGGACTCTGGAGAATTCGTGAACTACGCAGGGGGAGACGCGAAAGAGTTTCGCCGCAGCAACCTGCTTGCCCCTGGCCTTTTCTTAAATTCCCGGCGCAGCGATCCGAATTACGGCTCTCTTACTGTTCTCGATGTCTGGCTGGAACCCTTGGAGGAAGACGGTTGGACAAATACAACCACCCGACAGTTGGCGCAAATGCTGGCGCACGATCAATTATCTAAAACTGCCACGTGGTCAGAAGCATTTATCAGACGCGGCACTTACGGCTTTTACACGGGAACAAACATCGGGATTCTGCAAATTTTGGGAAAGGATGCCACCAGCGAGGGTATAAAAATTCGCTACAAACTCAGCGATCCGGATTACGTTGCCCTCCTTCCCAGCTCCATGGGCAACCAGGCGATGGAGATCTTTCGTGATTACACGCGCGAACATAAATGGAAAATAAAAGGAGAGTCGGGAACGACCATCAACGGCCAGTCCCGAATCACCATCTCGGCGAAGGATATGGGCGGGAAGATTATCACCCTCGAATTAGCCGATCAGGAAAATTCCATGTCACAAATGGCAATTCACGCGGATCGCGGCGCCGCGACTTCCGCTCAACAAATTGGAAAAGAAATTTCGCAGCGGCTGGGGCTGGCTGCGGGTTGGAAAGTCGGACGTCCGAATATATCAACGAATTCTGCCACCAAATAAATTGATCTCTGATAATTCAAGATCAATGAGCGTGCCCGGCGCATTCGTCACCACGCATATTGCGACGCTCTCCGCTCGTTAAACTATCCAATTGAAAAGAGACCGCGGCAAATTGCGAATTGTCTTGTTCCTGATTTTGCTGCGGGCAAAATATTTTAGCTGAATAGCCTGGTTGCCTCGGTAGCTCAGTTGGTAGAGCAGTTGACTCTTAATCAATTGGTCGTGGGTTCGAATCCCCCCCGGGGCACCATCTGGTATTTAGTATAATTCTTTGCGACGAGTTTGCCCGCCAAAATGTCTTTCCAGGAAAGAGATGGTTCTGCCCACAAGGTTCCAACAAAGCCGCGGGTGGGCCCTATATTTTTCAGAGATTCGGCGTAATGCCCACATTCGCATTTTCGACGGGAGATGGAACCCCTGCCGCAAGGAAAAAATATTGAGGGAAAACTTTCGTTCATTTTCGAAATGCGGGTGCTGATGAAACCGGCTGCTCCCCCCTTAAAATCGGAAGCGAAACCTTGATTGAATTTGCGTTGCGTATCTTGCCTTTGTAGGCTCCTTTCATGCCGGGAAAACTCAGCACACATGTTCTGGACACCGCGCACGGTTGCCCCGCCCAAGAAATGCAAATCGAGTTGTGGTCGCTGGCCAACGACAAGGCCACGCTTATCAAAACTGTCTGCACCAACGCCGATGGGCGCCCCGACGCGCCGCTGTTACAAGCCGATGAAATGAAGACCGGCGAATACCAATTGGTTTTTTACGTCGGTGATTTTTTTGCGAAGAAAGTTTCTCACACGGCAAAAATCCGTTTCCTCGACAAAGTGCCGATTCGATTTGGAATCGCGGAGACGACGGATTCCTATCATGTCCCTCTGCTTTGTTCGCCGTGGGCCTACAGCACTTATCGGGGGAGCTAATTCCATGAACGCTGCCGCGAAAAAAATCATGCAGCGCATCGAAAATCTCGCAAAAATCAGCGAGGAGCCCGGCCAGCTTACGCGCACGTTCGTTTCAACCGCAATGCGCCGTGCGAATGATCTCGTTGCAAAATGGATGCGCGAAGCAGGGATGACCGTTCGTGAAGATGCCATTGGAAATCTGATTGGCCGGTATCCCTCGAAGAATTCACCGACAAAAACTTTTCTCCTCGGCTCGCATCTTGACACGGTGCGCGATGCCGGAAAATTCGACGGCCCGCTCGGGGTTCTCATTGCCATTGCCTGTGTCCAACATCTTCATCAGGAAAAAATTCAACTCCCGTTTGCGATTGAAGTCGTCGGATTCGCCGACGAAGAAGGCGTTCGATATCAAAGCGCATATCTCGGCAGCAAAGTTTTGGCTGGAAATTTTAATCCCGCTGATTTGAAACGTGTTGATGCCAACGGAATTTCGATGGCCGACGCCATTTGCAATTTTGGTGGAAACCCCGAGCAATTTAAAAACTCGCGCGCGAATCTAAAGCAAATCCTCGGTTACACGGAAGTTCACATCGAGCAAGGCCCGGTGCTGGAGAAAAAAAATCAAGCCGTTGGAATCGTGACCGCCATCGCCGGACAGACTCGCGCCAAAATAATTTTCACAGGTCGCGCGGGACACGCCGGAACCACACCCATGAGTCTGCGCAAAGATGCCTTGTGCGCCGCCGCCGAATTTATTTTGGCCGTGGAGAATTGCGCGAAGAAAATTTCCGATCTCGTTGCGACGATTGGACAAATTGAAACGAAACCCGGCGCGAGCAACGTCATTCCAGCCACGGTGATTTTGAGCCTTGATGTTCGTCACCAAAGTGATCCGAGACGAAACGCTGCTTGTGAACATTTGAAAACATCTGCGCAAAAAATCGCGCACAAACGCAAACTGAAAATTTTTTGGGAGCTGATTCAGGAAACCGCCGCAGTTCCGTGTTCGACACCACTTTCCAATCTGCTCGCCCAAGCCGCGCGAAAACATCAGCCCAAAATTTCAAAATTGCCCAGTGGCGCGGGCCACGATGCCGCCGTGATTTCAAAAATCGCGCCCGTCGCAATGCTTTTCGTTCGTTGCAAGAGCGGCATCAGCCATCATCCCGACGAGTCCGTGAAAGTCGAAGATGTCCGGGTCGCCATCAACGTGATGAACGATTTTCTCACCGCCGTAGCTGCGTCTCGGCAGAGCGCAGATTGAAATGATCTCATTCGATTTAATTCTGCGCGGCGGAACAATCGTCACTGAAGAAAAATTATTTCGTAGAGACATCGCCATCGCTGACGAAAAAATCGTTGCGCTCGAAACTAAAATATCTGGAACCACTCAAAAAGAAATCGACGTCACCGACCTGCATATTTTTCCCGGCGTAATCGATTCCCATGTCCATTTCAACGAACCGGGCCGCGCCGACTGGGAAGGTTTTGAAACCGGCTCGCGCGCACTGGCCGCAGGAGGCGGCACGTTATTTTTCGACATGCCGCTCAACGCGCATCCGCCGACCATCGACGCCAGAAGTTTCGACGAAAAACTTTTCGTCGCGCAGATACATTCACTCACCGATTTCGCCTTTTGGGGCGGATTGGTTCCGGGCAATCTCGATCAATTGGAAGAAATCAGCGAACGCGGCGTTATCGGTTTCAAAGCATTCATGTCCGACAGCGGTATTGAAGATTTTTCGCGTGTTGAAGATTCGACCTTGCGCGAAGGGATGAAACGCATTGCGAAGTTTAAAAAAATTGTCGCCGTTCACGCTGAGAGCGAAGCGATGACGAAAAAACTCGCGGCAGAACGAATCGCCAAAAAACAAATCTCCGTTCGCGATTATCTTGCATCGCGTCCCATCGCCGCAGAATTGGACGCCATTCGCCGTGCGCTGGAAATTTCTGCCGAGACCGGTTGCGCACTCCACGTCGTCCATGTCAGTTCCGGCGCGGGCATCGCGCTGATTCTCGAAGCGCAAACACGCGGCGTGAATGTCAGTTGCGAAACCTGTCCGCATTATCTCGCGCTCACGGAAGACGACATGGAAAATCTCGGCGCAATCGCGAAATGCGCGCCGCCTTTGCGCTCAACGAACGAACAAAAAAATCTTTGGAAACCTTTTGCCGCTGGAGAAATCAACACCATCGGCTCCGACCATTCGCCTTCGCCGCCGGAAATGAAAACCGATTCGAATTTTTTCAAAGTCTGGGGCGGAATTTCTTCGGTGCAACACACGCTGCCGATTTTAATTTCTGAAGCGCACGTCAAACGTGAAATCGCTTTGCCGCTCATCAGCAAATTAATTTCCAGCAACGTCGCCTCGCGATTTTCTCTCCCAAAAAACAAAGGACGAATTGCCGTCGGTTGTGATGCCGATTTCGCTCTCGTCAATTTACAGGAGCAATTCGAGGTTCGGACGGAAGATTTGTTTTATCGCCACAAACAGACTCCTTACGCCGGGAGAAAGTTGCGCGGGAGAATTGTTCGCACGATTCTTCGCGGCCAAACGATTTTTCTCGATGGTAAAATTGTCGCCAAACCTTCCGGTCGTCTGGTAAAACCTGCGTCATGAACGAACTTTTCGGAGCCACGCGCAACGTCGTCAAAGAACGCTACGCACTGCTGACGCCAAGCGGATTTGTGCCGAGCAACTTGCCCGGGTGGAGCAACGTCGTGGCGAATGTTTTGATTTCGCCCGGCATGGGCGCGGATTTTTCGCAACTGCTCATCACGTTCAACAAAGACGGTCGCGGCCACGGTCACACCGGCACCACGGAATATTTTGTTTACGTGCTCAACGGGAATTGCGGCTCGGTCATCGGCGGCAAGAAACAAAAATTGGGCGCTGGCAGTTACGCATTTATTCCTCCGGGTGAAGATTTTATTTTTCACGAAGCCAGCGTTGGCGCGCGACTCCTTATTTTTCAAAAAAAATATCAGGCGCAGGATGGATTTGAAATTCCCGACGCGCTGGTCAGTCATCAAAAAAATGTGAAGGGTGAACCGTTTCTCGGAAATGCCGACGCGCGTTTGCAAGTGCTTTTGCCGGACAACGCGCAATTCGACATGGCGGTAAATATTTTCACTTACCAGCCCGGCGCAACTTTGCCGTTCGTCGAAACGCACATCATGGAACACGGCTTGGTGATGTTACGCGGCCAGGGCGTTTATCGTCTCGATGCCGATTACCATCCGGTGCAGGAAGGCGACGTGATTTGGATGGCACCGTATTGCCCGCAATGGTTCGTCGCGATGGGAAAAACTCCGGCGAGCTATATCTATTACAAAGACGTGAACCGCGCCCCAATTTAGAGCCGTAGCAGCCGACGTGAGGAGGCTCAGTCTAAAATAAATTAGTTAGAGCCTCCTCACGTCGGCTGCTACGAATAAAGTCGTGAACATGGCGAATCAAAAAATTCAAATCGACATCGCGCAACTGCAACGCGAAATCGACGAGTTGGCTTTGATTTCCGAAAATCCTCCGCCTGTCGTCACGAGAATTTTATTTTCTGAAGCTGATTTGCGCGGACGCGAGTTCGTCAAAAATCTTTGCCGCGAAACTGGACTTTCATTGCGAGAAGATGCGGTGGGAAATATTTTTGCGCGTTGGGAAGGAACCGAAAAAATTTTAGCGCCTGTCGCCACCGGCTCTCACATTGACGCGATCCCGAACGCCGGGAAATACGATGGAGTGGTCGGCGTGCTTGGCGGACTCGAAGCCATCCGCGCTTTGCAAAAAAATAAATTTCAGCCGCGCCGCTCCATCGAACTGATTATTTTCACCGCTGAAGAGCCGACACGCTTCGGTATCGGATGTCTGGGCAGCCGACTTTTATCCGGTGTTCTTACGCCCGAAAAGGTGGTGGGATTTCAGGATCGCGACGGAAAAAATCTGGACGAGTTGCGCAACAGCGCGGGTCACAAAGAGAATTTGAGTTCCGTTTGCGTGCCACAAAATTCTTATTCTGCATTCGTTGAACTTCACATCGAGCAAGGACCTATTCTTGAAAAGGAAAATATTTCCATTGGCATCGTCGAAAAAATCGCCGCGCCCAGCACGCTTCGAGTTCAACTGACTGGCGTTGGCGGACACGCTGGCGCAGTGCTGATGCCCGAACGCCGTGATGCCTTGCTTGCTGGAGCGGAAATTGCGCTCGCCGTCGAAAATGCCGCGCGAACCAGTGGCAGCCCGGACACGGTCGGCACAACAGGCGTTTTTCGAATCGAGCCGGGTGCGGTAAACAGCGTTCCGTGCCGCGCGTGGTTGGAAATTGATTTGCGCGACACACAAGTTGCGACCCGCGATGCCG
>JBDSYB010000107.1:0-4825 GCA_039925885.1 Verrucomicrobiota bacterium | reverse complement strand
GTAGAACGACATGTTGAGAAAGGTCTTGAGGGAATCATTCCCAGGTCGATTCCTTACACGCCACGAGCAAAGCGAGTGATGGAACAAGCGGAAAAAGAAGCGAAACGATTTCAACATACTTACGTCGGCACCGAACATCTTTTACTGGCGATGCTCGCCGAACGTGAAGGATTGGCTGCAAAAGTTTTCAAGAACTTGGGACTTGATGCAGCACAAGCCTATGGTGAAACCTCGAAGGAACTGGATCCGAACTTGTAGAAATAAAAACCAACATGCCCCTCATCAATTGTCACGAATGCGGTGAAGCGGTCAGCGACCATGCGCGGACTTGTCCGAAATGCGGCGCGCCCGTTATCGCCACCATCAAGCGTGGGCAAAAGCGAATGCTCCTTCAACTTGGCATCAGTTTGATATTCTTTGTCGTGGCGATGTTCTTCGTCTGGAAAATCGTGTAACCCCTCAAGCACGACGTTTTGACTCCGCCCACAGCTCAACAGCAAAACCAAACGGCACCGCGTTAATTCCTGAGAATAGCCCAGCCATTTATTGCTGGGTTCATTGTCCAGAATAAAATGAGTCCCGCGAGGGACGGGAGAGTTTTCTTTCGTCCCTGCGAGACTGGACGGGTTTATCCGACCGCAATCCCAGAGCTAAAGCTCTGGGCTATTTTCAGCCGCGCATGCGGCGTTGTGTCCCGGTTGCTGGTTATGGTTTTAACTCAAAAGCGAAAAATCGCGCATCGGGAATTCCGTTTTCACACCACCACCTTTTCCGCTCGGCAACATTGTTTGCAGAGGATGATTAAAATCTCCGCGCCTTCGCTTTCGTCTTGCACGGAGAGTTTCAGACCTTTGGAAAAATTGAGAAACGCATCGACGGCTTTTGGTTTGCTTCGCGGGTGCAGCGCATTTACAACTTTTGCATGATGAACAAGCTCGGAATTTCGGGTCTCATTTTTTGCATGGCGCTGGCCGGTCTGGCGGGTTGTGCCAGTGTGGATTCTTCCACGAAAAATCCTGGCAACGAAGGCGATGGCAATTATTCTATCGGGCCGGAATATACGATTGACCGTGATCTGACGGACTTGGGCAATCCTAAAGGAAAATATTTCCAGTTCACGATGCGCCTGGCCGAGAGCAAAATCTTTCGCGGAAACGACAGCACTCTTGAACCGACCAACAAGCCGGTGCGTGTCGAACGAAAAATCTTTGTCTATATCCCCGCTGCTTACAAAGACGGCACGGCCGCGCCGGTGTTGGTGATGCATGACGGCCCCGGCCAGATGAATCTTGTCCGTAACGCGCTGGATAACCTGACGATTTCACGCGACCCGAACCGGAAACTGCCGCCCTTCATCGCCATCGCGGTGGAGAATGGAGGGAACGACGGCAAGAACAGCGAGCGCGGCCTGGAATTCGATACGATGTCTGACCGGCTCGCGCGCTTTATCAATGACGAAGTTTTTCCTGCTGTGTTGGCGAACGCGGAAATTAAAAGCGCTTTCCCGAAACTGGCTCTGACGCGCAATCCGTGGGGACGCGGTGTGATGGGTTGCAGTTCAGGAGGCGCGGCGGCGTTGAGCATGGGTTGGTTTCGACCGGATTTGTTTCGTCGCGTCATCGCCTATTCTGGAACGTTCGTGGATCAACAGGACGACGATGCGCCGGAGGAAGCGAAGTATCCGCTGGGTGCGTGGGAATATCACTCGAGCATGAAGCTGATTGAAAACGGCGCGAAGAAACCGTTGCGCATTTTCACGCACGTTTCGGAAAATGATCTGCGCCCGAACGATGCGGAAGAGACGCATCATAACTGGGTGATGGCTGGCCAACGCACGACTGCCGCGCTGGACGCCAAAGGTTATCATCACCGTTTTATTTTCAGTCGCGCGACGGCGCATTGCGACAAACGGGTTTTTGAACAAACGCTGGCCGATACGCTGGTCTGGACGTGGCGTGGCTATCGCGCGGAGTAGGGTTGGCAGCGAGTAAGATTTACAAAAGCTTTTGGCGCAGAGGAGAATTGCGGCTCATGTGGCCGGACGGCGCGCGCAGAGATTTTGAAAGCAGGGGCTTCGTCAGGGCTGACGCCTATCAATTTTGATTTGGTCAAATCCATGTCCGGTTTCTATGTCCCGCAGGGACAACCGACCATAGCCCACGGTTTCAACCGTGGGTTGGGGTTTGAAAGGGAAACAAAGTCCCGCAGGGACGGCCGAGTCTTGTCCATACAGCCGTTCCTTCGGAACTCGGGCCAATCACATCCTTTTCCCGGCGTTGAAACGCCGGGCTATTGTCAGTGGTCCCTCCGGGACAAAAAATAGCGACGTAGATTGGATTGCGCAAAATTGATATGCGTCAGCCCTGGGCGCTTCGCATCGCTGGATGAGGAACCATCTGCCGCAAGAGCGATTTCCTAATCCGCCACAGCCATGTCCATATCGCGCGTGTAGTAAAGAATCCGTCCGCAGTTGGGGCAGGTGATGATGTCTTCTTCGCGTTTGCAGGAGAGCACAATCTGAATGGGAAATTTCATGTGGCAACCGCCGCAGACGCCGTGCTGAATGCCAACGACGACATTGCCGCCTTTGTTTTTCACCAATCGGTCGTAACGCGCGCGTGCGCCTTCCTCGACGGCCTCCGCCAACGTTTCACGATTGACTAAAAGTTCGGCCAATTCCTTTTTTAAATTTTCTTCGCGCCCATCCAGGTCGGCGATCTGCCCGTCAACATGCTTCTTTGCTTCGGAGGCCGCTTGATTGGAGGTGGCCACTTCTTTTTGGGCGGCTTCGGCCTTTTCCATCAAATCAAGCTGCTGATCTTCGATTTTTGTAATGTTCGCCTTGCAGGTTCCAATTTCATTACCGATGGCTTTGAACTCATCGTTCTTTTTCGTTTCAAATTGTTGGATGGAATATTTCGCGATTTTTTGCTTTTGCGCATCCACTTCGAGTTCGAGGTCTTTGCGCTGCGATTCGATTTGTTTGACGCGCAATTTGGCGGCATCGAGGCTGGCCTGAGTCTGATGGGCGCGGGCTTGCAGGAACTGGCGTTCCGGTGGGATGCGCTCCAATTCTTCTTTTACGTGGGCGATATTTCGGTCGCGATCCTGGAGAACGAGAAGTTTTTCAATGGATTCGAGCATGTGAAGAAAAAAATTACTTTTCAAAAAAGTTATCGCTCGAATTCTGGCAAGTCAATCCGCGGAATAAATTCAGACTTTGCGCGCCCGTGCAAATGAGAGTTCTCAGCATTCCCGATCAATAAAATTGCCATGCCACGCTGCCAGCATTGGAATGGGGATGTGTCCATCCTTCTTGCGCCTCCGGCGCGAGGAGAATTACCCAAGGTTTTGCTCCATTGCCAACCTGAATTCCACTGCAAGCCTAGCCCATACAAATCGGAGGATTTAAACGCACCACAAAAAACGAAAAAAAACTTGCATGGGTGAACGAAGAACTGTAAATAAACCGGAGCCAAATCAACTTATGAAAAAATCCAACCTTATTGCTTCGCTTGCTATTAGCAGTGCATTTTTAATTCCTGCAATGGAATCCTCCGCGCAAACATTGTTTTCGGACAATTTTGATGTCAACACGTCTGCCATTTATACCGTGAATAAAGACGCTGATACTGAAGCGCTCTTTAATTACGATTATTCGCTGATGGGCATTCCCTCGGCTCCAAATTCAGCAGGGACAACTTTCGGTGTAAGATTTCGCGCTAACTATGGTGATGCCACTGCGGCAGCAGCAGCAATTAATATTTCACCTACGGGAGCAATTTTCGCCGGCGACTACAAACTGCGATATGACCTCTGGATAAATCCAAATGGCCCTTTCCCGGGAGGGGGGCCTGGATCAACTGAATTTAGTACCGGCGGAGTTGGCAATTCAGGTCTTTCTGTGCAAAAAAATATTACGACGACTACGGGGCCGGCGACTGGCCCATGGTTTGCCGTTGATGGCGAGGGAGGATCTACATCCGATTTTCGTGCTTACCGCGGCGTTAATCTTGAGGCTGGAACCAGCGCAGCTTATGCAGCCACTGATGATGCCTTCAATCGACGAGATTCTGCCAACGGCTACTATCTGGGGACTTTTCCTGGAGGACAGCAAGCACCCGCGTTTCAACAGACAACTTACCCGACCAACCAGACTGGAGCACTGGCGGCAGGAACGATCGGTTTCGGATGGCGCCAAGTTGAAATCGCAAAAATTGGAACGAACGTCACTTGGACAATCGACGGTTTGCTGATTGCTACATTGAACAATGCCACCTTTAGCGGCAGTAATATCTTTGTCGGCCACTGGGACGCATTCTCTTCAATCGCAGATAATGCAGAACTGAACTTTAGCGTGATTGACAACCTTCAAGTGGAAGCCATCCCCGAACCTTCTACAATTGCGTTGGGTGTTCTTGGTGCTGCTGGATTGTTCTTCGCTGCGCGCCGCAAGAGATAATTTTCATTTTTTCATCAGCCGCCTCAATTTTTTTGAGGCGGCTTTTTTATTTCCTGCGGTCGAGGTGTGATAAACCCTTGCCCAAAATTTCCCTGAATTCCAACTGAAGGTTTGACCGCGCAAAAATCGGAAGCTTTGAACGCACCACCACACTAAACCAAAAGAAATTTGACTGCCGACGAAAAATCATAACAATTCGCCCATGAAACCAATTCTAGTTCTGACCATGGCGGCTTTGGCATTTTGTTCCTGCGGAAAAAAAGCGGACGACGCCGCGAATCCAACCGGCACGAGCGACGCCAAACCCGGCGGCAAAAAATATGTGGTGGGTTTCTCACAGATCGGCGCGGAAAGCGCCTGGCG
>JBDSYB010000106.1:0-3680 GCA_039925885.1 Verrucomicrobiota bacterium | reverse complement strand
GCTCTAACGGGCCACGTTCCATTCGAAGCCGCGACTGTCGAAGATTTAGTTTCGGCGCATGTCCACACGCCTTTGACGCCACCCAACCAGGTTGTTCTCGATATAACTCAAACCACCAATGATGCATTGATCCGCGCGATGGCAAAAAATCCTTCCGAACGTTTTCAGACGTATGACGAGATGATTCTTATGCTGACGGCGGCGCGCAGTGAACTGCTCTTTAGCCGCTATAACCAAGCCGCCCCTGAAACTAAAAAAAGTTGGTGGAACCGCTGATTTTTCCCACAAAAAAGGCAGGCTCGTAAGCCTGCCTTTCTCTTTCGGTTTAAAGGAAAAAAGTTATTCCTTTTTCTTTTCGGCTTTGGCTTTTACTTCGCCTTCGGCTTTCGGTCCAATGCGCAAAGAATTTGCTTCCATTTTTCCATCGGCAGATTCGCGATAGGAGCCACCGACATCATCGCCCACTTTGGCGTCGTCCAACGTTTTGCCAGCAGGAGTGATCTTGGTTTTATCAGTGATGTGAATGGTTTTCTTTTTCGTTTTACCGATATTGATGGTTTTCGCAGCCTTGTCGATTTCGTTAATTTTACCACTGAAAGTTTTGGGCCGTTCTTTTTTAGGTTCGGCGGCGGTGGTCGGTTTGTCCTCGGCGCGAAGGCTGATGGTCGTTGTCACCGCAAAAGCGACGAGCGCGCATACGGTGATGAGTTTAATGATAGTTTTTTTCATAGGTTTGATAATTGCTTTCGAGGGATTTAACAAATGTTGGACGTTTGTAAAGCCCAGTTTTTTCCCCCGACAGTTTTCCCCGTGCATCTTGACACTGCCGCCGTTTGGAGTTCCGCCTTTCAGGCGGGTAACCTGGCGAATTGCACAGGAACCGCCTGAAGGGCGGAACTCCAAACGGAAATCCACTTCGCCTTGTTTGGCGGTAGTGTGAGGACGCGCCCGGTTTTCCAACGAAGGTTCAATTCGCTTGTTTTTGTGTCGGCGGCTGCTATCCAAATAGAGTGAATCTCCGCTTAATCACCTGGTCTTTTATTTTTCTTTTTTCCGCGACATTCATCACGCGAGCCGAAAACTGGCCACAATGGCGCGGGCCAAAGTTTGACGGTTCCACGGTTGAAAAAAATCTTCCAACCAACTGGAGCACCAGCGAAAATATTATCTGGAAAACACCTTTGCCCGGAATGAGCGGCGCCACGCCTGCGATCTGGAACGACCACATTTTTGTTTCCAGCCCGGATGCGCAGAAAAATTTGAATCTGATTTGCCTCAATCGCGCCGACGGAAAAGTTCGCTGGGAAAAACAAGTTGCCGTCGGGGATAAAACTATTGGCCGAAATAACATGGCCTCGCCCTCTCCCGTCACAGATGGAACCGCAGTTTTTATATTGTTTGGCACCGGCCATCTCGCTGCTTACGATCTTTCAGGGAAAGAATTATGGGCGCGCAACCTCGGAAAAGATTTTGGAAAATTTTCCATCATGTGGCTCTACGGTTCCAGCCCTCTCCTCTACAAAGACAAACTTTACGTCCAGGTTTTGCAACGCTCGCCTTTGCCAGCGGATTACGCACATGCGATTGACGACAAACCGGATCGTGATTCTTATTTACTCTGCATTGATCCAAAAACCGGAAAGGATTTATGGCGGCACATCCGCAAGACCGAGGCGAAAATGGAATCTCAGGAATCTTATGCCACGCCCATTCCATTTGAAGGAAAAAACGGAACGGAGATCATTGTTGTCGGCGGAAATTGCGCAACGGGTCACGACCCAAAAACGGGCCAAGAAATCTGGCGCTGTGACGGGTTGAATGCCAAAGACGGCCCGTGGATGAGGATCGTGCCTTCTGCTGTGACCGGTGCGGAAATGATTTTCGTTTGCGCGCCGAAAAAGGAACCCGTCTTCGCGATTAAAACCGGTGGCAAAGGGAACATTACCGCCAGTCACGTCGCGTGGAATTTTCAGGAATTTCCCAGCGATTGTGTGACGCCATTGTTTTATCAGGATAAACTCTTTGTGCTCGATGGAGATAAACAAATGATGACATGCCTTGAACCCAAAACGGGCAAAAAACTTTGGCAGGGAAATCTGGGATTGCGCGATATTTTCCGGAGTTCGCCATCAGGTGCTGATGGGAAAATTTATTGCCTGAGCGAACGCGGCACTGTTGTCGTGTTGGAGGCGGGAAATGACTTTAAAATCCTTGCCACAATTCCGATGGGCGAAGAACCCGTCCGCGCATCCATCGCCGTTTCCCAAGGACAATTATTTATTCGCACTGCGGAGAATCTTTATTGTATCGGGAAGAAATAATCGAAAGCTGATTGCCGTTGAGCGAATTAACATGAGAGAAATGACGACAGTGCTACGGCACCATTATCACGAATGAAATTCAAAGGCGAAAAGAGATGCGTTTTTCAGGCTGAACTCCAATCGCGCTGGCTTGCCACGTCTTGCGTGAAGTGATTTTTGCCAGCCTGCTTCTTCTGCGAGATGATCGCCAGTGATGGTGCTGACCTGCGTCGCGCCAGGGATTCGCAAGGGCTTGCCATTCTCGTCCAGCAACCGCACACGCACTGCGCCGTTCGCCGCGTTTGTGTTTATGGTCAGTTGACTTCCCGGAACGACGAAGGGTTTTGTCAGCAATGTGCCTTCATCCCTTGTCGGCAAAAGCGCGACGTAGCGGTCTTTCCTCATGCGCGCCAGACCGATTTGCCGTTCCGTCTTCGCCTCGATTTTGTGCCCACGCGCATAGCCGCCATAGTAGAAAAATATTTCGTCGCCCACCGGCACCGCTTGGCTGATCCACGTCATGGCGTGATCCCAACTGCCGGGTTCCGGGTTGCGATTCAGGAAAGGCTCGCGATAACGATGCCATCGGACGCCGTCGCGACTTGTGGCAAGCACGGCGTAACCGATGCCGTCTTTTGGGCCGGCGGGATCGCACGGCAAATCATCCCGCAGGACGCGCACCAGACCGATGTGCAACCCGCCGCGCAAATGCATCCCACCCATGCCGTAGAATTCCAGCAACCCCTCATCCTTGTCGTCGGGCACATGGATGCGCCACGGTTTTTCCCAGGTCAAAAAATCTTTGCTTTTGGACATGCCGATCAATCGGCGAAAAGTTTTTCCAGCTTTCGGCGCAGGCGCAAAACCGTCGTCGGCAACTGCATTGACTTTAATTGCGACGCGATAAATTTTCGCGAGAGGATCATAATAAACATCCAACGTGTCGCCGACGCCGTGTCGGACATAATTATCCCAACCCTCCGGCCATGTCTTCAGCACGGGATTGTTTTCCGCGAGTTTCCAGGTGAAACCATCCGGCGAAAAACCTACCCACATTCCACCGTCATCGCCGGGTTTGTCATCAATCGTAGATGACCAATGAGCAAACTTGAAACGTCGCGACAAATCAGTCCCGCGCTCGCCGTCGTCCACCACGCTGCAACCATAACCGCGCGCGCGCTGCCAAATCTCACGAGGGTTTATCCAACGAATTCCGTCCTCTGACTCCGCGTGCCAGACGCTCGGGCCATTGTTGTAAAACATGCGAAACCGTTTCGTTTGCGAATCGCGCAGCACCGTCAGGTAAGGCTGGGTTGTGCCAAAAGTTTTGCTGTCCAGAATGGGGGGGCCGAAACGTTGGGGCGATTGGACTTCACGTTT
>JBDSYB010000105.1:0-9547 GCA_039925885.1 Verrucomicrobiota bacterium | reverse complement strand
GTTAAGCGGCGTCATTTGGAAATGGAATAGGCTGCCACGGCGATTTGTTACGCCTGAGTGCGGCTCTGTCTCTTAAACTTCTCATATGCTGTGGTCACAGACTCAATCACGACTTCCTTACAAATATCTTCATCAGCTGACGCAATTGCTAGAGCTCGTTCGGCGACAGGGAGAAGCTGCTTATGCAACTCAGGATGCGCTCGCCAAAATGCTGCATTGGCGCTGAGGACGTTGGATAATAAATCTCCGGGATAACAATCTCCCTCTGCCAGTGGATTCTCACGTAACTTCTCAATCGCCAAGGGAACGAGATACTCCAAGCCGATGTTTTGTCCGATGGTGATGCGCAAATCCTCCACCCTGAAATCACACAACGGAACCTTATGCAAGCGGTGACACTCAGTAACGAGATGAGAACCAAAGTTCGGCTCGCCCCAATCCTCGCCTTCGAGCTGTTGCAATGACTTTGAACGGTCAAAATCGCTCATGGCGTGTGGCCTAACTATTAATATCCGAACAGCGGTTGGTGTATTGGTTAATCTGCGACAGGTTTTTCGGGTTCACGGCGATTACCTAAAACCTTTTTCACTTTTCCGACCAGCTTTTTTCTCCCACTCAATTCGCGCGATGTATTAAATTTACTCGCTTCTGCGGAAGAAATTCCAAAGTAGAACGATGAAGACCGCGACCAGAACAATGATTGCCAATGGCGCCAAATGAAACCCGAAAGTTCGGGTGACGGTTACAATGGGTGCGGCCGGAACGAGTGTGCCGCTGTTGGTATTCATCATTTTATTGAGAAATAATTCTGTGCACCCTCCGCCGGTTTTTCTTCCATCCCCAATTGCCAATTAAAAATTGAGAGTTTGGAATTTTCAATTTCCTTCGTTGCCGAATCCATCAGGGCTGCCCAGCTATTTTCAATACGCCGTATTCACCGAGCGGCACCCACAAGCCGCGCTCGATGGAGCCATCGGCGTGATCCAGATTCGGCCAGAGACAGTTCACCGAGGCAGGTGCGCCCAGGAGTCGCAGCGAGACCGGATTGGACGCGTCGATTAATTGGATGTTGCCGCCGGTTTGCGTGGCCAAAAGATTTCCAAAGCTGGCCAGCGAATCGGCGGGAGCGGCCAACGGCAATTTGCCGGCGCGAATGAATTTTGCCGAATCAGACAATTGCCAGGCTTCCAGCGTACCAGTCGAACTATCAGAAGACGGCACGCCGACAAAAATATTTGAACCGGCGATGAGCGTCGGGTGCGGCCAATGGAGGGACAAGGGCAAGGAACTTATCAGGTTGGCATTGACGCCGTCGTAGGCCAGCGCATCGACCCATCGCCGCTCAGTCGTTCCGGCGTGAGAGGAGATGGTGTAGAGAACATTTCCCTCGTGAGAAATTCCTGCGAGCGAACCGGAAATATTAACGGGATCGCGCACGGTGGGGTTGGCGGCGTCGCTGTAATCAATCACGTCGAGATAGGAGCGATCCACCCAGGTTTCTTCATCATGCTTCAGGCGGGACTCGAATTTTGTGTGGCTGGCATAGACCAACCCGTTCGTGGCGAAGGCAGAGTCGTGCGGGTTCCATCCCTCGGAATGCAAGGTGGTTTCAGAAACAAATTTTGGAGTCGCGGCCTCTTTCACGTCAAACGCAATGAACGCCGTGCCGCCCGAGCCGCCAAAAAACCAGGGAGGCAAAAGGCGATCTCCCGCTTGCGATGGAATGGCCACGCCGCTGCCCACAATGGCGGAGGAAGCCGTGACGCTGGAAACAGTAGGAGGTTGCGCGAGAAAAAGAATGGGAGAATACCAGGATGAATTGGCGCTTTCCCAAACCAATAAATCCGGGCGCACCCACAAGGGTTTGCTGTTCCAGCCATTCAACGAATTGGAAATCACCACTTTTGTTCGACCGACGATTTGCAAATTCGGCAATTGCGCTAAATCAATGACGCTTAACGTTGCCGAGTTGGTAGAAGGAAGTGGATGCCACAATTGATCGAAAGCGATGGCGCTGTTCTGGCTTTGCAACACATAAAGCAAATTGCTTTGTGTCGTCGCGCCAATCACGGGCAGATCGCCCATCGACCATTCAGAAACAAAAGCATTCGGTTCATCAGCACGCGCGACGCGAATTGCTCCCCCGTTTTGATCAAAACGAAATCCGTTGGCGCCGAATTCCAAAACATAATCGCCGGAAAGAATCACGCGCTCCACCGGCCAGGCCAGCGTGAGGTCGCGCGTGACGACGGGGCGATCGCGATCCGTGGCATTGACGGCTAAAAATTCCCAGCCGGACACGGAGAGAATCCGATTGTGAGAAAGAGTGGCGCGGCGCGGTTGCAACCGGTGATCAATGGTGCCGCGCAATTGGAGCGAATTACTTCCGAGGTCAATGAGTTGCACGCGCGAGGCATACCCGCCCGCCGTGTCGCCTTCGAAAGGAACCAGAATCAAATTGGCTTCGGGCAGGACGTTGAACGCTTTTTCGTCCCAATTTGCTTCGCTCCAGGAATAATTTTCTCCGAGAAAAACTTTGCTTAATAACGCGGGTTGACTCGCGTTGCTGACATCGAAAAGCGAGACAGCTACACGAGAACCATTGCCGCTATCCTGGCCGATGGTGACGAGCCGATTGCCCAGCGGTTGAATGAACGTCGAGTAACCGGGAACTTCGACGTGGCCGGATATTTTGGGATTGCGCGCATCGGACAAATCAACAATCCAAAGTGGATCAATCTGGTGAAAGGTAACGACGTAGGCGCGGTTGCTGTCGAACCGTGTGGCGAACAAACGTTCGGATTCACCGTTCCTGTTTTTGATGGCAAGTTCGCCCAGTTTTTCCGGTGTGGAAAAATTCGCGACGGAAAATGTTTCCAGGACGGCATGTCCGCCGCGCTCGTCGTTCACTTCGGAGATGACCGTAAATACTGTGCCCGCCAGATTCATTTTGAATTTGTCGGCGATGGTTCCCTGCACCGCAATGGAACCGCCTGAAATCATCGTTCCGTTGGGCGATGAAATATCAATCAGGTCAACTTGCGAGCCTGCGGAACCCTGCAAATCATTTTCCGCGACAAACAAAAATTTGTCCGTCGCAAACACGGCGCTGGGCGATCCTGAAATAGGAATAGTTCCTTTGGCGACGGGCGATGCAGGGTTGGATAAATCGAAACTGAGTGCGACGGATTCTGACGAACTCAGTGGACTAAGCGTTTTGCCCTCGATACCAAAATTAAAATTTCGGGTAACCACGTAAAGCGCGCTGCCGACCAAACGGCTTTCCAAGATCGAACCTTGAACCGGAACTTGCGCGACAATTTTCGGTTCGCTGCTCGCAACATCAATAATGACGAGTTGACTCCCACCCGACTCGGAATGGCATTGATCACCTGCCAAAAGCACGACGTGATTTCCCAGCAAATACATTTGTTCGCCTGCTGCCGGGAGATTGACCGAGCCGAGGAGCGAGGCGCTGTCAGGGTTGCTGATGTTAATAATTTGCAGGCCGCGATATTGGTTGAAATAGTAGAGCCGGTCGCCGCTAATTTTCCAAATGTCAGACTCAACAATCTGGCGCGGCAAATTGCCGCCCAGACCGTTGTCGAGTGCGGCGAAATCCGCGAGGCCAGCCTGCGAAGTGGATGGGCCAAAGATGCCCGCAACACGATTGGCCGCACTGCGCACCGGGCGGAATGCTTTTTTTCCACGCCAAAATTTCGGGGGCAATTTCTCAGTGGGACTGCCCGTGACCTGGAAATTTTGCGGCGTGCTGGATTGGGGAACACGGAAAACGACTCGCGCCGCTTTGCCTTTGAGTCGGCGGACGGCGCGGGGTTTCCAAGCACCGAGGTCGTTGGTGCCGCGAGATTCGAGCAAGACTGATTTGTAGCCGGCGGGAACGGCGGCGGTAATGTGAAGGTTGGTTCCAACAGCGCGAGTGGCAGTAATATTGGGGAGCGCTAATTCTAAGGCAACGGCCCGGCTGGCCCCGTTGGCCAACAACAGGAACATTGCCAAGAGCATGATTCGAGAAATTGGAAATATTTTTTTCATAACTTGATTAACCCTTGGAAGCCTGAAAACGAGCATGGCTATTTTGGCGGGTTCTGGCAACAGGAAGTTCAGGACCAGCGTGAATCGCAATAATTACGATGGAACCGCGCTGAAAACAATGCGATGATTGTGCCAATGAACCTTGCTCAGTTAAATACCGTTGTTGCGTCCGTAGCTTTTGTCGTTCTGATTGCGTGTTCCAAAGAGGAAAAAAAAGCCGAGCCAAATCTTTCTGTTCCACCGGCGGAATTGAAAACCAATTCTGGTGCGGGACTTTCCGGCAGAATTATTTTGAAAGGCACGCCGCCGCCGGAACGTGATGTTGCGATGGATTCCTCCTGCGGCACCTTCCACAAGACGACTCCAAAAACTCGTTTGTATGTTGTCGGCCAGGATGGAGCGCTCGCGGATGTTTTCGTTTACATCAAGGAAGGTTTGAATGGCAAAACGTTCGCCGCTCCGACTCAACCCGTTCTGCTGGATCAAGTCGGATGTGAATACACGCCCTACATCGTCGGCCTGCAAACCGGTCAAAAATTGCTGGTTCGGAATTCTGATCCAGTCATGCATAACGTCCATCCAACGCCCACGGTTGAGGGCAACAAAGAAGAGAACAAAGCACAAATGGCCAAATCGCCGGACCTGACCTTCGTGTATAACAATCCAGAACAATTTCTCAAATTTTCCTGTCAGGTTCATCCATGGATGGTGGCTTATGTCTGTGTTGTGCCGCACCCGTTTTTCGCGATGTCCGCAAAGGAGGGAACTTTCAATATAAAAAATGTTCCGCCCGGAAAATACGTCATTGAAGCGGTGCATCGAAAATTGGGAAAACAAACAAAGGAAATTACAATTGCAGAGGGCGAAGCAAAATCGCTGGACTTCAATTTCGAGTTTCCGGGCGCTAAATAATTTATGGCTGGTTCTTCCGATCCTGATTCTCCGCTTGACCGCCTCTGGGTGGAATACAGCCTCGTCTTCAAAAATTTTGACGACCACATGCTGGCGCGCTGGATGGCGCAAACCCTCGGGCAATTGGAAGGCGCTCCGTGGCGTCTTTCGCACCCGCTCCTCGGCGCGTATCGACTCGCCGCGCAACTGGCCCACGAGCGTCAAATCTGGTTGAAGCGCTTAGCCTCCTGCCCTGCCGCCTACCCTGAATCACCGTGCTGCCGCGCTCCCCTGCTCGCTTTGATCACCCGTGATGTTTTGGAAACTGGACTCGTCTGCCAGCATTGCAGTGGAACGGCGGTGCCGTTTGAGGAAATCCCCGCATCGCTCCAAGCTGAACTGCGAAGCTGGGCGGAAAAATACGCGCCCGTTCACGCCGTCGCACATTGGGAAGATCGTCAGCGCAAAACTGTTTCCGATTACGAACGCTCCTGTGAAAATGCGGCGCAAAAAGCCGAGAAAATGCTGGCGTCCATCGGACAAAACCTCGCCCCAAAATTTTTGGAAATTTATCCCACGATTGTTTGGGAAGATCAGGATGAATGTCTGGAAGTTCGTCCGGAGGACATCGAACTTTGAATTAACAATTATGCGCAAATCTTTTTTTATATTTTTGCTGTGCGCGCTGGCTTCACCACTCTTTGGCCAGACGAATTTTGCCACGCTGAGCAGCGATGGGGTTTGGACCTGGTTCAATGATCCGCGCGCGCTTTATCACAACGGCGCTTTGTATTTTGGCTACGTTCGCGCCGATGGCAAAGTTGCTCTCAATTCTTTCAACGTCACCAATGGTTCGTCTCAACTTCTCTGGACAAGCACATGGTCGGAAAAAGATGATCACGACAACCCCGGCTTGCTGCGGTTGGAAGATGGGCGGTTGCTCGCGATTTATGCTCATCATGGAAGCGCTGCTTATTTTTCCTACCGCACTTCGCTGAACACCAATCCCGTTGCAGCGGCGGATTGGGGCGCAGAACAAACGTTTACTTCGAGCGGAGGAGTGACCTATTCCAATCCGTATCAACTTTCGAGCGAGACGGGGCGCGTTTACAATTTCATGCGCAATTTGAATTTTAATCCCACCGTAACCACCTCGACCAATTCAGGCACCAACTGGTCCACGCCCCAAATTTTAATCAAGACGGGAACGGGCGGCATCCGGCCTTACGTCAAATATTCTTCTGACTATAGCAATCGGGTTGATTTTCTTTACACCGATGGACACCCGCGCAACCTGACAAATTCGCTTTACAACGCTTTTTATAGCGGCGGCGCAATTTACAAAACGGACGGAACGTTTTTGAAAAATTTCGCGGACATTCCGTTGTTGCACGACTCTGGTGAACGCGGTTCGGTCATTTATCAATATAGCGATGCGCCGAGCGCCGACCCAAACGTTCATATCGCCACCGGGCGTGCGTGGTGCTGGGAACTTGTTTACCAGTCGAACGGCGCGCCTGCTTGCGTTTTCTCGGTGCAAGTGGACAACGTCACGGGAACCAATTGGTTCGATGATCGGATTTATTATTATTACGCGCGCTGGACTGGAACGAACTGGCAAAAGCGTTTCATCGCACAAGCAGGACGCCCGATTTACACGCCGGAAGATGATTACGCCGGAGGGCTGTGTATTGACCCGAAAAATCCCAACGTCATTTATATTTCGAGTAACGCGGCCAATCCATTTGATTTATCGAACCTGACAAACGTCGCATTGCGCGCCAATGAACGATACGAACTTTATCGCGGCGTCACCACTAATGGCGGCCTGACTTTTTCATGGAGCACCGTCACCACCAATTCCGCGCAGGACAATTTGCGGCCCTACATTCCGCGCAACAGTCCCTCACCCACGGTGATTTGGTTCGCAGGAAATTATACTACTTACTCCTCCTACAATACCGCCGTCGTGGGATTATTTTCAGCGCCCCTTCCCACTCCTCCCACTGTTCAAATTATAAATCCGAAGTCGTCGGCAATCGCGCTGACCAATATCAATAACAAACTCGTTTTGTCCGCAGCCGTTTCTGACGATGGCCTTCCCGCTCCTCTCACCATGCAATGGACCACGGCGAACGGGCCGACCAACGCAATTTTTTCCAACCCAAACAGCTCCAACACCACTGCCAGTTTTCCGCTGGAAGGAACGTATCTTTTGCAACTCGCGGCCAGCGATTCATTAACTATCGCCACGTCCCAAGTTTTCGTTGCGGTTGGAGCGAGCGTGACTGACGCATCTGATTCAACCCGCGTCCTTTGGCTTAAGCTCGACGAAACCTCCGGCACGACTGCTTCCGATAATTCAGGCAATAATAATTTTGCCACGCTCACGGGCAACGCGATTTGGCGGCCGACGGGAGGAATTCGCGGAGGAACTTTGCAATTCGATGGAACAAATTCGGTGGCGACGGTCGCCGACGCGGATGCGCTAGATGGCACGACAGCCTTTTCTTTGACCTATTGGTTTCGCGCCGAGGCGTATCCTGCGGATTCTGCCGGACTGGTTTCTAAACGGGACGGCCCTTCCTTGAACAACGCCTTTACGACTTATTTGAAAGTGGACAAACATATCTATGTCGATGTCGAAGGCGGCAGTAACAATCGATTTCCCAGCACAACACTTTTCAACACGGGGCAGTGGTATCACGTGGCGCTCACGTTCGACGGCACGTTGCCCGCTGCGCAACGCGTGTCGCTTTGGGTCAATGGCGCGCTCGATGTAGTTGCCAACGAAAGCAGCAGTTCCATTTCAAATTACCCATCCAACTTTCGCATCGGAAACACTCATTCGGGCGCGGTCAATTGGTTCAACGGACTCATTGATGACGTCCGTTTTTATCGCCGCGCCTTGACCTCCTCAGAAATTCAGAGTCTTGCTCGAACGAATTTTGCTCCGAGCGTTTTCGTTGGAGTCGCGCCGAGTGCGACGAGCCACGTGGAAGCATTTCTCAACGGCAGCGTGACCGATGACGGGCAAGGCGGAAGTTTGACCTCGAGTTGGAGCAAATTTTCCGGGCCCGCAAAAGTGGCGTTCAACAACTCAACCAATCCGGTGACGGGCGTCACGTTCGACAAGGCAGGGAGTTATGTCTTGCGACTCTCCGCCAGCGACAGTCAGGCCACTGTTTGCGACGATCTCGTAGTTTCGGTCGCAACGAATTTAAATTTCTACGACGATTGGGTTGCGCAATTTTTTCCAGGAAATGAAGACGCTAATGTCATCGGCATCACCGCAGATCCTGATCTTGACGGGTTGAAAAATTTAATGGAATTCGCATTGGGAACGTCGCCTTCTATTGTGACCACAAATCATTTCGCACCCGGCCAACCGGGATTGCCCATTGGAAGCATTCTCGCAGTGAACGGCACAAATTATCTGACCTTGCGAGTCCAGCGCCCGCTCAATCGCGGTGGAATTACTTACTTGTCGGAAGCCTCCGGGAACCTGACGAATTGGGTGAATGGTTTACCAGTGGGGCTGCCATCGCCAAGCGGCCCAGGAACAGAAGTTATTACGTTTCGAGATGTCCTTCCGACCCACCAAAATCCGATGCGTTTCATGCGTTTGAAAATTACCCAGCCGTAACGTATCTCACGTCGTGAGATGTGCGGCCAGAAAACCAATCAACCCTCGCTAGAACAAAGCGGTTTGGGCTATTGGCAGTTTGAATCCGAAGCACCCTCTGATTTGCAATCAAGCATTGAATTCGCTAAGTTCGCGCCCGATGAAAAAGAAATCGTCCGAAAAAAATTCAAACTCAACTCGCAAATATTCCAGCCAGGTTCTTGATGGCGCGGACCGCGCGCCGAGCCGCGCTATGCTTTATGCCGTCGGTTTTAAGAAAGAAGATTTTGCAAAGCCGCTCGTCGGCATTGCTTCGACGTGGAGCATGGTCACGCCGTGCAACATGCACATCGACAAGCTCGCGCTTGAAGCCGAAGCCGGCGCGAACAAGGCCGGTGGCAAAGCGATTATTTTCAACACGATCACGATTTCCGACGGCATTTCGATGGGCAGCGAAGGAATGAAATATTCGCTCGTCTCGCGCGAGGTGATTGCGGATTCCATTGAAACCGTCGTCGGCTGCCAAGGGATGGACGGCTTCGTCGCGATTGGTGGTTGCGACAAAAATATGCCGGGCGCATTGATGGCGATTGCCCGATTGAATCGCGCTGCAGTTTTTGTTTATGGCGGAACGATCCTTCCCGGTTGCATCACAGGCGACCCGCGCAAGCTCGATGTCGTTTCTGTTTTCGAAGCGGTCGGCCAACACGCCGCGGGCAAGATCAGCGACAAACAACTTTTCGATGTGGAATCGTGCGCCATTCCCGGCCCCGGTTCCTGCGGCGGAATGTATACCGCGAACACCATGGCCAGCGCGATTGAAGCGCTCGGCATGAGTCTGCCGAACAGCTCCGCGCAAAACGCGATGTCCAAAGCCAAGAAAGAAGATTGCCAACGCGCCGGAGCCGCCGTCGTGAATCTTTTGCAAAAGGGAATTCGCCCGCTCGACATCATGACGCGCAAAGCGTTTGAGAA
>JBDSYB010000104.1:0-7111 GCA_039925885.1 Verrucomicrobiota bacterium | reverse complement strand
GCAGATTGTTTCTTTTCAAACTGTTTTTCCACCGGTTCTAACCGGGAAAATTCTGGGCAACACTTTTCGCCTCGATTTTTTCGGAGTTGACGGAGCCACTTTCAAGATTTTTGGTTCAACGAATCTGGTCGATTGGACCTATCTGGGGGATGCCAGCCGAATTAGCGCCAACACATTCCGATACATCGATACCGCGTTCACAAATAATCAGACCCGTTATTATCGCGCAGGAAATTTTTAGTTCGATTGTGACAACTCAGAAAAATTTGACGGCCCATTCGCAACCGCGCTTTCCCATTGAGTCGCATCCGCCGCTCGCGTAAAACGTCGCCGTGCCGAACCCCGAACAACTTGCGTCCTTCGTCAACTGGTATCAGAAACACATCACCGGTGACGAAAAGGGTCAGGCGCAAATTTTTCTCGACCGTTTATTTCAAAGCTTCGGTTTGCAAGGCTCGCTCGACGCCGGTGGCTCGCCTGAATTTCGCGTATTGAAATCTGCCGAAGACGGCGGCGGAACTTCCTTTGCTGATTACGTTTGGAAACCAGTCGTGCTCATTGAAATGAAAAAGCGCGGCGAAAATCTCCAGAAACATTATCGCCAGGCGTTCGATTACTGGACGCGCCTCGTGCCGAACCGTCCGCGCTACGTCGTCCTTTGCAATTTCGACGAATTCTGGATTTACGATTTCGACACCGACCTCGACACGCCCAAAGACAAACTCGCCACCAAAGATCTGCCGCAACGGTGGGGGCCGCTCGCCTTTCTCGCGAACCAGAAACCGACTTTCGAGAATGACCGCGAAGCCGTCACCCGCGAAGCCGCCGATAAACTCGCCCTCTGTTTCAAACACATCACCAAGCGCGGCGTGGATCGTGCGATGGCGCAAAAGTTTATCCTGCAAATGCTCGTCGCGCTCTTCGCCGAGGACATTGGTTTGCTCCCGAAATATTTTGTCACGCAAGTCCTCGACGACGCGCATTCGCCCGCCGAAGCCTACGATCTCATCGGCGGTTTGTTCGAGGCCATGAACGATCCCTCGCCGAAAAGCGGCGGACGTTTCAAAGGCGTTTCCTATTTCAACGGCGGACTCTTTGCGCAACCGGCCAAACTCGAACTTCAGGACCGCGAACTCGTTCTCCTCCGCGACGCCGCGAAAAAAGATTGGGCCAAAGTCCAACCCGAAATCTTCGGCACCCTCTTTCAACATTCGATGGACGACGACGAGCGCCATGCGTTCGGCGCGCATTACACCAGCCCCGCCGACATCATGAAAATTGTCGGGCCAACCATCGTCGAGCCGTGGCGCGAACAGATTGAAAGCGCGAAAACCCTCGACCGCCTGCACCAACTGCGCACCCGGATGAATGACTTTCGCGTGCTCGATCCCGCCTGCGGTTCCGGCAACTTTCTTTACATCGCCTATCGCGAAATGAAACGGCTCGAAGCCCGCCTCTTCGAACGCATGGACGAATTCAAGACGCAAGATCAACCCGGCCAGATGCGTTTGAGTTTTCTGAGCGCGCAAAATTTCTACGGCATGGACATCCTGCCGTTCGCCGTCGAGATCGCCAAACTCACGATGATGATTGCGCGCAAGCTGGCGATTGACGAA
The DNA here is from genome assembly GCA_039925885.1 of Verrucomicrobiota bacterium. Classification (GTDB taxonomy): domain Bacteria; phylum Verrucomicrobiota; class Verrucomicrobiia; order Limisphaerales; family CANJXF01; genus CANJXF01. The sequence continues at coordinate 5,495 of JBDSYB010000104.1, read as the reverse complement.
CTCCACATCACCGAACAAGCGCTGCCGCTCGACAATCTCGACAAAAACTTCATCGCTTCCGATGCGCTGCTCACGCCCGAAGGTCTCCCGACGCAATGGCCCAAAGCCGACGTCATCATCGGCAACCCGCCATTTCTCGGCGCGAGCCGACTAAGACCAGAACGTGGTGATGAATATATTGAAAAACTTCGCTCCGCTTATCCTTATATTCCGGGCATGGCCGACTACTGCGTCTATTGGTTTCGGAAAGCTGCTGATCATTTGCCCGCTTGCACCGCTGCCGATCCTGTCGCCGGGCGCGCCGGACTCGTCGGCACGCAAAACATTCGCAACAATCAATCCCGTTTCGGTGGTCTCGACTATATCGTGAAGACAGGAACGATTGTGGAAGCCGTGGAAAACCAGCCGTGGTCAGGCGAGGCGAATGTCAATGTCTCCATCGCTAATTGGGTGAAAACACAAGACGCGCATTTGTTGCCGAAAAAGCGGCGACTCTGGTTTAAAGCAGTCGCTCCCAGCCCAAGCAATAAGTCAAAGCGGGGAATTCGAAACGACAAACTATTTCAGTTGGACTTGCGCGAAACTCCTTTCATCAACTCTGCGCTTTCTGACGAAGCAGACGTCGCAGAAGCTTCTGAACTCGACTTTAACAAAAAGCCTCAACGTGTTTTTCGTGGTTTTGAACCCGGCAATATGGGCTTCCTAATTACACCATCACAAGCCGCACACATTATTCAATCGGAACCGAAATGTTCGGAAGTGGTTCGGCCTTATCTGATGGGAAAGGAACTTGTTACGGGAGATGGAACGCCAGTGCGATGGGTTATTGATTTCGGACGACGTTCAATTCTCGAAGCAAAAGGGTATGGAAAGGCGTTCGATTATGTTGAAAAGGTAGTGCTTCCTCAGATGCAAAAGATCGAAGCGTCATCAAAAGACAGCAACGACAGCATTGAGAATGACACAACCGAACGAATGAAAACGCGGAGGCTTGTGCCGCGTTTGGGTAATTGGTGGCAATTGCGCCGTTCGCCTCAAGATACCGGGAATGCCTTAAAGAAATTGAAGCGTTACGCTGTCTGTCCGCGTGTTACGAAACGACCGACATTCGCATTTGTTTCGAGCGACATTACTCCTGGCGACAAGCTTGTCGTCTTTGCTCTTGATGACGATTATTCGTATGGAGTTTTGCAGAGCGCAGCCCATTGGCTTTGGTTCACGACTAAATGCAGCAAGCAACTAGAGCGTTTCATTTACAATCCAACAGTTATTTTCGACACCTTCCCGTGGCCGCAATTTGAAATGGGGAGCGCACCCGCCTCGGGTGCAGCCGACCGCGCCCTCGCGGTCGGCCCGGAACGCGCGAAAGAAGCCACCACTGATTCTTCCACCTCACTCGCCAAACCGAAGGGTTCCCGCGAGTGCGCGGAAACCGACACGCGGGGCGCGTGTGGTCCCCTGTCAAAAACCACCCTCGCAAAAATCGAAGCCGTCGCGGAAGCCGGGCGCGAAGTCCGCCGTGTGCGCGCCGAGGCGTTGTCGAAAATGAAAGGCGGCCTGCGCGCCCTCTATCGCACCCTCGAACTCCCCGGCGCCAACCCGCTTAAAGACGCCCACGCCGCCCTCGACACCGCCGTCTTGAATGCCTACGGCTTCAGCCCAAAAAAAGATTTACTCGCCCAACTCCTGACCCTGAACCAACAAGTCGCCGAACGAATTGAAAAGGGAGAACCCGTAACCGCCCCCGGCATCCCACAGAATTATCCAGAGCCGAAGACATTGCTGACGGAGGATTGTGTAAAACCTAATGGATTTTGATCATGCCATTTGAACCGTTCGCCATTTTCCAAATCACGGAGACCATGATTCTCCAAGACGAACCTATGGGCAGCAAAGATAAAGTTTGGTGTCAGTTACCAAAGGAACTTGGAAATGGACGTTGGCTTTTCAAGAAGCCGCGCCAGCAGAAAGAGAATATTGAGCATTTGACAGAGAAGATTGCTGCAGAAATAGCTCCGCTGATTCAACTGCCTTGCGCGCGGGTTGAACTGGCTGAGTTCGGCGATGTGCGAGGTTCGATTTCACTGGATGTTCGTTCTGAAGGTGAGGTTTTAGTGCATGGGAACGAGATTATTGCAGGCCGGGTACTGGGTTACGATTTACACAAGAGACGGCACACCAGCGATCACACTTTTGAGCGAATCCGTCAGGCTATTATGGAAGTTTGCGACAAACGTTGTAAGGAGGATTTAAGTCAGTTTGCAGGCTACTTGGTATTTGATGCTCTCATTGGAAATACAGACAGACATCATGAGAACTGGGCGCTGCTCAGACGTGAAGCCGGGCCGACAGAACACCGCCTGGCTCCCACTTTTGACCATGCATCTTCTCTGGGGCGTGAGATGCGGGATGAAAGACGTATTCTTTTTTTGAAGGAAAATAGAATTCCAGATTATCTTCAGAAAGGTTGGGGCGCGATTTATTTGGAAGCGCTCGGAGAAAGCGCAATTTCTCCAATGGAACTGGTGCATCAATTGACCATTAAATTTCCTGAACTCTTTGGGCCGTGGCTGAAACGAGTTGAAAACGTAACGGACGAACAGATAATTTGTATAGTGGAACGGTTTCCGGCAGATTGGATTTCGGTGCCGCAACGGGAATTTGCCGTTGCACTGATGCGTGAAACTCGCGAACAACTCTTAAGAATTAATTTGTTATGAAAACGCTATTTGTTTCATGGAAAGCCACCCCGAATGTGGGCGGTTGGTTTCCTGTGGGTCGATTGGATGCGGACATTGCAGGGGAACGATACGAATTTCGTTACGTGCAAGGCGCGTTACAGGCTGCTGAGGAACGTGGTTTTGTGCCCTTCGACAGTTTTCCAGATTTTCGTAAAGAATATGTATCCGGCGAATTGTTTCCCTTCTTCGCGAACCGAGTCCAAAATAAAAGTCGGCCCAGTTTTCGCGAATATCTACATCGGTTGGATTTGGATAAAGGACAGGAGAGGTTTGATCCAATCGAAGCTTTAGCAGTGAGTGAAGGACGGCGAGCAACTGATAGCTTGGAAATTTTTCCAAAAGTGGAGCGCACAGAAGGCAGTCCGTTTGCAATTAAATTCTTCCTTCATGGTTTGCAGTACCTAAATTCCGCTTCCACCGCGCGAATTGAAAATCTTAAACAGAACGAAGATCTGAGTGTCGCGGTTGAAGTGAACAATCCAGCAACTCATTACGCAGTCCAGCTTCAAACACGAGATCGAATGCTCGTAGGATACGCTCCCCGCTATCTAATTTCTGACCTTTTTCAGGTAATCGTCCGCTGTGAGTATCCAGTATCAGCGCAGATCAGTCGCGTTAACCTTCCGCCCGCGCCACCAAGCCAACGTTTACTTGTGCTCTTTGAAGGCTGTTGGCCTGAAGGCTACCAACCGATGGACGGACCCGAATTCAAAGCGCTGAGCGGTATGCAAGCACAGAAGCCGATGAAAGAAGCTGAAGTGCGAATCTGATAATCGACCGAGTCTATAAATCAGACTCGATGTATTCAACCTTGTTTACCGCGAGCGTCTTGCCATCTCTTCTAATTCTGCGACCGCTCAATAAATTTGAGTACCATTTCGCCGGGAGCAGTTGCGTGAATCATGACGTGACCGGAAGGTTTGAAGCCGAGCGCTGCCAGCCATTCGCCTTGAATCCGAATTTTCGGAAAGGTCGCGCCGCAGGAAAAATCTCCAGCCAGTTCAATTTTAGACACGAGGAATTTTGGATTTAGTATGCATGCCCTTTGGAACATGTCAGGGCGAAAAGAAGTGAACGCTTTAATGTTTGCTAAGGATCAACAGGGCTGCAAGCGCTCCGACTGCCATTGCAAAGAACCATCCGTTCCAAGCCATTGAACTCGCGGGTTTCGGTCGTGGATAATCGGGTGTAACACCCGCAGCCAAAAGCCGGTCGTAAAGATGCGGATGTGTCAATTGTTCTTTGGCTACAACCGCCGGAAGAAGGGCGTCTCTATGAAGACGCTCAAGCGCACGGGCATAAACGCCAGGATCGCCTTCGTTTGTCTTGGCCATTTCGTCTGCCCGCATTTCGAGTTTATGACTGAATTTTCGAGATATTTTTGGGACGAGAATAGTTGTTCCCAGCAGTATGAAAAATCCTAATGCCCCGAAGTTATGGATCATGGGTTTAAACAAGAGCCACGGGAGGTACGTCAGCAAAATTATGTAGCGTTTCAGATATTGGCCGCGTTTTTCCGTTAAGTGACCAAGTTCGTGCGAGCAGATCGTGGCAAGTTCTTCATCGGTCAGCAGTTCTAACAAGTGTTCGGTAAAGAGCAACTTACGCGTACCCGGGAGCGCGAACGCCTGCGCAACGGGAAAACGTAGAACCCACGTTTCACGAACCGCCACGTTCATCTGGTTGGCGCAGTCGTTTACAATCCTTTGCAGCCGGTCGGGAGGAGATTGCAAGTATCCAATTTTCGATGCGACGCGCAGCCAGAGTTCGCGACTCCAGAAAACCCACAGCAAAATGACCGCGCTGAGGATCGATGGAACCTGCAAATTGAATTCGTTCGGCATGAGCGCAGCCGCACCGAGAAAAACGAAATAACTCAGCAAACGAAAAAACGAACCTGTCGCCGCCTGACGCAGTAAATCAGACATTGTGATACGCGGGAAAACTTCACGATCCATCGGCATCGTGCCGATGAGAACGCCAATCGACGAAAACAGTGCAATGAAAATCCATGACGGCAAATCAGCCTTGTTCCATGCGACCGCGACTAAAACCAAAACAGCGGGAATGACGAGCAAATTGGAAACAGCTCCGGTTCGAACTGGGTGATAAACCCGGGCCTCTTCTGTCCAATGTTGATCCTTCGCACGACGCCATGGAATCAATGCCAGCCAATTCACAGCAAAGGCGATGGTCGCCGAAATCAAAGCAACAAGAAGAAGAATCAAAATCTTCACGGTTTCAATTATAGATCACCGGTTCGGCAGGTTCGATCTTGAATTCATGTGAACCGTTTTCTCCCTTTCCATCTGACCTTCGGCGGAAGCAGTGTCAAGATGCAGTTGATCGAGAATTCGTTCTTGCGAATTAGGAATGGAATTACATGAAATCCTCCACGCGTTTGCGACAGAAAACTCCGTTGGGCCGAATCACTGAGCATCTTGAAACCAAGGATGACGCTGCTTGAGTGAATCAAGTCACTCGGAACATCAGTTGGGAAACATTTATTCCGCTCAAAAAATTGATTTCAAAAATAATTTCAAAAACCTCTTGCGCCGAAAACTTTCATTGCTATATTCCGCGTCCCGTTAAGCCAGCAGTGGTGGAAACGGCAGCGATTTCAGCGTGACCGATAACTGATTGCCCGACTGGGCGCAGGATTGATGGCCAACGCACTCCAAGCTGTAATTTGGATTTTTGATTTTTTATGCCAGTAAAGAGCTTTAGACCTTTAACGCCATCGACGCGCTATAT
>JBDSYB010000103.1:0-6636 GCA_039925885.1 Verrucomicrobiota bacterium | reverse complement strand
GGACGCGCGCCGGTTTCGATCATGACGGAAGCCATCCCGGCAAATGATCCACAGGCGCAAATCTGGTTGAAGGAAGGTCTCTCGTTGGAAGTTCATACGATCAAACATCCTTGTCCGCTTCTCGCTGACGGTGACTTTGATTCCGCTGCGGAAACTTATTTTTCCGGGATTGATTTGATGAACAAAATTCCGGGTAACAAACCGGTCGCCTTTCGCATGCCGTGTTGCGATTCGATGAACAGTCCCAGCCCGCGTTTTTATGCGGAGATTTTCAACCGCCTCAGTCCAGCCGGAAATTTTCTAACCATTGATACATCCGTGATGAACATTTTCACCACGAACGACGCCAAACTTCCGCGCGACCTCGCCACAGACGCAAATGGGCGCGAGCGATTTCGCAAATATTTTCCCAGCCAGACCAACGCCACGACGCACATCAGCCTGGAAGCATTCGCCACCACGATTGAAAATTATCCCTACCCGTATGTGATTGGAAAACTTTGCTGGGAATTCCCCTGCGCAGCGCCGAGTGATTGGGAAGCCCACAATTTTCACGGCTCAACCAACGAGACAACCATCGCCGATTGGAAAGCGGGGATTGACAACACGGTGATCAAGCAAGGCGTGTTCACCATGGTTTTCCATCCGCATGGATGGATTCGGGCCCAGCAAATGATTGATTTGATTGACTACGCGCAAAAAAAATACGGCGACAAAATCAAGTTCCTCACGTTTCGCGAAGCGCAGGAACGGATCGATAAAAATCTGCTCTCCGGCCAGCCGTTGCGCGGAGCAAAAGGCGAGGACAACGGTGTGCGGCTGCTCGATCTAAACCACGATGGTTTTATGGATGTCGTCATCGGCAACGAACAAGTTCGCAAAACGCGCCTCTGGAATCCTTCGAACAATCGTTGGAGTGAAACGGATTTTCCCATCGCGCTCGTCTCTCGCGACCCAACCGGAAACACACGAGATCGCGGCGTAAAATTCGGCATCGTTCAGACGAATCATTTTGCGACCGCGTTTTATCGTGACGAGAAATCCAAAGGCGCGTGGCATTTTGACGGGCAGCAGTGGAAAGAGGACGCGGGATTTTTCGCGGGCTTAAATTTTAAAGGGCAGCCGATTTTCACGACTGAAAATGGCCGTGATGCCGGAGTGCGTTTGCGCGACGTGGACAACGACGGTCGTGACGAACTGCTCGTCGGCAACGAAACTCAAAACGCCATTTTCAGTTGGTCAGACGCAGAGAAATCCTGGAAGAAACTTTCCTTCGCATTACCAGAGGGGACTTCGATTGTTAATTCCGCCGGTGAAGACAACGGTTTGCGATTCGTTGACCTGAACGACGACGGTTACAACGATGTTATTTTTTCCAACGAGTCTGGATACTCCGTTCATCTTTATATTGCGCAGCCCAGGCCGAACCTGGGGTGGGAAACGGGCTGGTCGTATCGCGTTCGTTCCGGCAAACATGGCGAACCGGGCGGCATTCCAGCGTTCGTCCGCAGCGGGCCGCATCGCGACAACGGCGCATGGTTTCATGCCAAACAATTGTTCGTGCAAAATGAAGACACGTCGAATCTGCCGACTCGCGTGGAGCGACAGCCGTTCAAGGAAATTCTTTCTGGAGCCGAAGCGAAACCCAAATCTCCGGCTGAAGCGCTGAACAGTTTTCGCGTCGCGCCCGGATTCAAAATCGAACTCGTCGCGAGCGAGCCGCTCGTCATTGACCCGGTTCATTTTGATTGGGGAGCGGACGGAAAATTGTGGGTGGTGGAAATGCGCGACTATCCACTCGGTCTCGATGGAAAAGGAAAAGCCGGTGGCGTGGTGCGATTTCTCGAAGACACAAACGGCGACGGACAATACGACAAGTCCACGGTGTTTCTGGAGAATTTAAATTTTCCGAACAGCATCATGCCGTGGGGCAAAGGAGTTTTGATTTCCGCCGCGCCGGATATTATTTACGCCGAGGACACCGATGGCGACGGCAAAGCTGACGTGCGGAAAATATTGTTCACCGGATTTCACGAAGGCAATCAGCAGCATCGAGCAAATGGTTTCGAGTATGGCTTGGATAATTGGATTCATTTGGCCAATGGCGGGAGCGGGGGAATCATTCATTCTGTTGCGACGGGCAAAGATTTGGATTTGAGTGGGCACGATTTGAAAATTCATCCTGATGAAGGAGTGATGGAGCTTCAATCCGGGCAAACCCAATATGGACGGCATCGAGACGACTGGAATAATTGGTTTGGAAATCACAACGGCATTTGGGTTTGGCATTTTTTTCTGGAGGAAAAATATCTGGCGCGAAATTCTTTCGCCGCAGTTAAGGACATGACCAAAGACCTCCCCGATTATCCACAGGCGAACCGCGTTTTTTCATCCAGCCATCCTCAACAACGCTTCAATTGGCCTGATGCAATTTCGCAGGTGACTTCGGCTTGTAGCGCCACGCCGTATCGCGACGAATTATTCGGAGCGGAATTTGCCGCGAGCCTTTTCGTCAGCGAACCGGCCAATAATGTCGTGCATCGTGAAGTGCTGGAACAAGACGGCGTTTCGTTTAGCAGTCATCGTGCGCCAACCGAGCAGACCAATGAATTTTTGGCGTCCACCGACAATTGGTTCAGGCCGACGACATTAAAAATCGGTCCCGATGGCGCACTCTACATCGCCGATATGTATCGGCTTATTTTGGAACACCCGGAATATTTTCCGACAGAATTAAAAAATCGTCCCGACCTGCGCGCGGGCGACGACAAAGGAAGAATTTATCGCGTCTATCCAGAAGGAGCACAGCTTCGGAAAATTCCCCGGCTCGATAAATTAAACACGGCTGAACTGGTCGCCGCGCTGGATTCTCCCAATGGCTGGCAGCGCGATACCATTCAGCGTCTGTTGGTGCAGTCTCGTGACAAAGGAGCCATCACGCCGCTCCAACAAATTCTCTCGCACAGCGAAAATCCGAAATCGCGATTGCAAGCACTCTCCATTCTTTCCGGCCTCGACGCTCTTACAGAAAAAGATTTGCTGATCGCGCTGAACGATTCGCACTTCGCCGTGCGCCGCCTTGCGATTCAATTTGCCGAAACTTTTTTTGGAAAATCGCCTGAACTCGACACGAAAGTATTGACGATGGTGGACGACGGCGACATTCGCGTTCGTTACCAACTCGCCTTCAGTCTGGGCGAGTCGGGCGATGCAACCGCCGCGCGGGCATTATCGGAACTCGCGCTCAAAGACTGGACGAATGCTCCGATGCAAATTGCGGTGATGAGTTCCGCCACCCATCACGTGGATGAAATGTTGCGCTCTGTTTTCGCGAACAGCAAAACCACGACACCTTCTCCTGATTTGATCGAGCAACTCGTTTTTCTAGCGACCGCGCTTTCTCACGATGGAACTTTGGCCGATATAATTTCGCACCTCGGAACGCCCGTGAATGGAAGCCGGTTTTCTCAATGGCAAATTTCGGGAACGCTCGGATTTCTCGATGCGTTGGGTCATAGAAAACTTTCGCTCGCGAAATTTCAAGAGCAGGCCGATTTCAAGTTGAAAAATTCCCTCGCGCAACTTGACTCCATTTTTGTTCAAGCGCGTGAAACTGCGGAGAACTCCAGCGCTTCAGAAGAGGATCGTTTGTTGGCGGTGCGTTTGTTGGGGCGCAGGACGAACGAAAACGATCTCGAACATCTTGGCAAATTGCTCGGCCCGCAAAACTCGCCGGCGCTTCAGCATGCGGCATTGCAATCAATCGTAATTGGAGGACGGAAGGGAGCCGCCGAAATTCTAATGGCAAATTGGAAAACTTGCGCCCTCAGTTTGCGTCAGGAAATTCTCAACTCTCTGCTGGGCCGGTCGGAATGGAGCGAGTCGCTGCTCGCCGGGATTGAGACGGGCAAAATTGCGCCCGGCGACATTTCCATTGCGCAACGGCAAAAATTATTGAGTCATTCAAAAGTAGAAAATCGCGTGCGCGCTGAAAAGATTTTCTCCGTCGTGAACAGCGACCGCGCGAAGATTATTGAGAGTTACAAATCAGTGACCGAACTTCGCGGCGATGTCGCCAAGGGCCACGCGCTTTATCTGCAAAATTGCGCGACCTGTCATCAACTCAACGGCGAGGGCAGCCACGTAGGACCGGATCTCGGGACGATGGCCGACAAAACTGTGCAATCACTCCTTATCGCGATTCTCGATCCGAACCAGGCGGTGGACCCGACCTTTGCCGCCTACACCATCGTGACGAAAGACGAGCGCGAATTGAGCGGTGTGATTGCCGCCGAAACGCCCACGAGTATTTCGTTGAAAATTCCCAGCGGTGCGGAAGAGCTGATCCTGCGCAACAACATAAGGGAATTAAACCATCTCTCACGTTCGCTCATGCCTGAAGGTTTTGAAGCGGCGCTGAAGCCACAGGACATGGCCGACTTGATTTCCTACATTCTCAACGCGCACCTCAAGCCGTAACCATCCATTCGAAATTCAAACGCGAAGATGGTATCGGGGCAAGGCACCTTCCATTCGCTCCGGCATAGTTTGAATACTCATTTCGTCAATGCCGGAGTGCCGGTAGAAGTTCGGGTGCGATTGACGGGACATTCTTCCAAAGTGATGAATGCGCGTTACACCCATCTGGCAGTAAAAACGCTAAAAACCGCCATGGCCAACATCCCTTTGTTCGGTCTTAAAAAAATCGCACCGACGTCAGATTAGGCCGAGGGCTTGCGTTTCATCAGTTTTCGGGACTTCGGAAATCGTCGGCGTTTCCGAAGGTTGCGGAATGATGGGCGCTGATGAGGCAACGAGTGGGGAAGCCAAAGGCTTGATCTGCGTTACTGGTTCTCTCAATTTTGCCAGCATCGCCTCCACTTCGGCTCTCGGTGTGCCATATTTTTTTCTTGAAGCCGTAATGACTTCCTGCCAATGCATCTCCGTCTTTGTTGCTTCGCCGTCAGCGGAGAAGGGAACGACCAAGTTAAATCAAAATCGCTGCGTTCAACTCGACAAATGGCTTGGCCGGTTTCAAGATTTTTCAAATCCTGCGCTTCAAAGAACGAAAATCCGTCGCTCAATTTTTTGGCGTCTTCGTCGCCGATCCGAAAAACAACACGGGTGAACGGATGCGACATGACGGCACTAGCAACATCAGAATTGCGCTGCGCTGGTGCAACTCGTGATGCGCTAAAGTGAGGCCGATCCGATATTCCGTGCGCCAGAAAGAATCTCGGCCATGCTCGGAGTGATGTAATTGTGAAATTCATCTGCGAAAATCCAAAAGTCTCGGCGGGCAGTGATCTTCTTAGCCTGTCGGCTCATGGCATAATTCTTCTGGGATAGGAAAATGTGTTACAAACTATAACAGTTAGGCAGTGCCTCCCAAACTTCATCTATCTAGCATCGTATTAAAAAGGTGACTCATTTCGTCTTTCACTTCGTCTGGAGAGCCGACGGTGTTTGCGGTTTCGGTTCGCAACGATTGGCGATGACGATGGACCACAACCCGCGCACCACTTTCAGTCAGGTCAAACCGGGATGCCAATTCGCAATAAAGAATTGATTGCGCGCGACAAAGAGGGAAATTTTCTGACGAACCAAATATGATCGTCGGTGAACTACAGGCAATCAAAACTTTCCAAGACAAAGTTTCGCTATTGTGTAACTGATTGTGGAGGTGCCAGCAACACCAGTGAATCCATTTTCACAAAGTTTTTTGAGTTAAACTTGAATTTATAGGTGTTGATCGCATTGCCGTCCGCGGGAAATCCCAACACTAGACTGTAGTGTCGGGATTTGCATTTATGAGTTCTGGATTCAAAGAAAGAATTGCCGCAAGCAAATTCCATTGGGCGTTGGTTGGACGAGTTGCCGCATAAATAAAGACACCGAGGGGAAGCTTTGGGAAGTGGGGAAAAGGATACGTTGCCTCACGGGAAAATGACACCGACAAACTGGAGGAATGAAAATGAAAAAGAGCGGTTGTCGGACAGAAGAGTTGGAACGGTTGCAGGGGCGTTATGCGGGACGTGGGAAGGAGGGCAAGACGCGGATGCTCGACGAGTTTTGTGAGCAGCACGGTTACGAGCGCAAACACGCGATCAAGCTCTTGGGCGATCAATTGCCCAAGGCCAAAAGCAAAGTTCGCGCGGGAGCCGAGCCGATCTATGAGCCGGTGCGGGAAGTCATCGCCCACATCTGGAAAGCCAGCGAACAGCTTTGCGGCAAGCGGCTGGCACCGGCGTTGGAACTGTGGCTGCCGCATTACGGCAAACATTTTGGAAGCCTGTGGCCCAGGCAGAAGAAGCTTTTAAAAGAAGTCAGCGCCGCGACGTTGGATCGGATGCTGGCCGTTTTGAAAACGGAAGTTCCACGACGCTTGTGCGGCACGAGACCGGGCACGTTGTTGCGCCAGCAGATTCCCATTCAAGGCGAAGTGTGGGATGAAAAGCGGGCGGGCTTTCTGGAAGCCGACAGCGTGGCGCACTGTGGATCGAGTCTGGCGGGAGATTTTGTTTGGAGCCTGACTTACACGTGTCTGGGCAGCGGCTGGACGGAAGGCCGGGCGGTGTGGAACAAGGGTGCGCACGGCGTGGTGGAACAAACCAAAGATGTGGAGAACCATCTGCC
>JBDSYB010000102.1:0-5908 GCA_039925885.1 Verrucomicrobiota bacterium | reverse complement strand
CTTTCGCTCACAATGGTCAGATCAGCGTGCGAATTCAGCGCCGCAGTCAAAACGCGGCCAAGGTCGGAATCATCTTTCGCCAGACATTGGAAAGAAATTCCGCGCAAGGCGGCATGTTTTTTTCTGGCGACAAAATACTTTTCGAGCGCAGTCCTGACGGAAAATCGCCGTCGATTGTCACCGTGAAAACAAACGACTCTGCTCAATGGTTGCGCGTGGTGCGCGAGGGTCCCGCCGTGAGCGGATTTTATTCTACCGACGGCACGAACTGGATCGCAATTGCCGCCGACACTGTCGCAATGCCGGAGAATATTTTCCTGGGCTTCGCTGTCAGTGGTTCAGGCTCCGCCGAAATTACAAACCTGCGCATCACGAGCGCCTACCTAAAAGCGCCGCAGCCCGGCACGAAACTGCTGGTACCGACGAACATTCTTCTGGAGGCGAACGTGGCCGAATTGCACGAACGAAAAAGCACCGTCGAGTTTTTTTCCGTGCCCCGCCGGATCACGAAAATTACGGAAGCGCCCTATCAATTCCTTTGGACAAATGTCCTATCCGGAGCGAATTCCTTTTTAGCAAAGGTCACCGACGAAACGGGCGCGGAGTTTTTTACCGAATCCGTGGAGCGTGAGATCAAATTGTCTCTGACGGCCGCCAGATTTCTCCGCCTCGATTCGGTTACACAGGGAAATTGGAAAACCAACTATGGCGGCGAAGGATTTGTCATCGCTAATCACCAAACGAATTTGCCGCCCTATGTTCAGTGGATTTCCACCGGTTTTCACCCTCACATGTGGCTCAACCTACTCACGGAAGAACGTTGTCTGATGCGAGTCGAGTCCCAACAAAGAATCGCGAGCTCGTGGTTTCATCCCAAACAACTCGAGATTGATCTGACTCTGGCCGACGGCAACCCACACCGGTTCGCTATTTATTTTTTGGATTGGGACGGCAACGACCGCTCAACTTTGGTTGAAGTAATCAACCCATCCGACAATAAAAAATTGGACTCCCAAATCATTTCTTCATTCTCCAACGGAAAATATCTGGGGTGGTCATTGACCGGGCATGTGAAAATTAAAATAACCGCCATCAAAGGCAACGCATCCATCAGCGGATTGTTTTTCGATTCGGAATCCGAAAAACAATAGCGGCGGATTCCGACAAACGAAATGCTCCATCAATTCAAAACCTGGATCCATCAGCAACGCACTTCGACGCGGCTCGGTTTTATTCTTCAAATCACCGCCCGCGTTCTTTTTTCCGTTCTTTCTCTGGTATGGACGCCGTTATTGCTGCAAAGCATGGGATTGAAGTTGAATGGCCTCTTTTTAAGTTTTCAGTCGTTGGCCTCTTTGGGAGGGCTTGGCGATCTGGGAATGGGAGGGGTGGTAAACATCCAAACGAGTCGGCTTTTGGGCCGAGGCGATGAAACTCAGCTTCGCTCCTTTCTCGCATCAGTCCGTGGCCTCTTTCTGGTGTTGGGGTTGTTGGTGATGTTTCTTCTCCTGATGTTTTCTCCCTGGCTCCCTCAATGGTTACGTTTCGAAGCAGTTCCAGGTGCAGGTTCGTTTCGTAATCTATTCGCGTTGGGGGCCGTCTCGGCGGGGCTGCTAATCTTCAACAGTTACATTGCAAATTTGAATTATGGTTGTGGCAATTTGACGCTATCTGTCCTGCCCACGTTTCTGTTGGTACAAATTAGTTTTCTCGGCCATTGGTTGCTGGCCCGTGAAGGTTTTTCCCTTTGGGTGCAATACATTCCTTATGTTTTGTCCAGTGTGGCCGGCCTGATTCTGGGTTGGGTTTATATTCGTTTTTCCCATCCCACCCTCGCCCATGTTTTTCCGATAGGATTTGATAAGAAGAATATCCGATCACTTTTTGGAAAGACGTTCTGGCTCTATTTTTATTACCTTGCGGCGGGAGTCTACGCCACAACAGATCGGCTCCTCATTACTGCGGGATTTGGTGGGGATCAGGTTCCTCCCTACGTCAACAATAATAAGCTTTGCGAATTAGCCCTGTTTGTCGTCATCAGCTCAAGTTTGGCTGCCATGCCGAAGATTACTCAATGGATGGCCTCCCCGGAAGTTTCTCTTCGGGAACGCTCTGTCCGCGAAATAGAACGGCTGAACAAGTTCCAAACCTTCCTCGGCTGTGCGGGTGCTCTCGTTTACTTGGCCGTGAATGATCTTTTCATGCGATTCTGGCTCGGTCCACAACTACAGGTTCCTGTTCTGTGGCAGGTCGCCTTTGCCGCACAGTTGAGCGTGAGCGCAGCTGGGTATGTAGGATTTGATTTGGCTGCGCGTTGTAGCGAGAGGGGAATTCGAATCGGCGGTGTCGCTGTCATTGCCACCGCGATTTTCAATTTTGGATTATCTTATCTGGCGATGAAATGCGGCTCCATCCTCGGAATTGCCGTGGCAACCGCCTTTGCGCAGTCCTGCCTGGTTTTGGGTCTCGGGCGGTTCTCGTTCGGAGAACTCAGAATGTCCTGGTGGAAATATTCATTCAAACCATGGCTGCTTGCGGTGGCGGCAGTGACAATTGGGTTTTGTTTGAAATTTTACTTTCCATTCGATTCATTCGGAAATGGGGTTGTGTTCTCACTGGTTTGCGCTGTTTCGCTCATGATAATTGCTCGTTTTCTTGATATTTCATTGAGGGACTTTCGCCACGAGTTAACCCTTGTCCGTGGATTGCTTAAGAGGAAAAGCTGATGCACGCGGCCCTGTGGTCTGTAGAGAATTAATTCCGGCACGGAACAAAGATAACATCTGATTGGAGTAGCCTTAGGTCTTTTCGGGTCGGATGAAACATATCCAGCATAACGAAGCCAATTTCCTTGAAAAAACGAAGGTAATCTTCCAAATGCGGTTGGGCGACATAGGAGGGGGCAAGGATAACTTCTAAATAGACCAAGCCGACCCGGCCGTTTTTGAGCATGGTTTTTGCCCCATATAACGCCTTGAGCTCGGCACCTTGGATATCGAGTTTGAGAATATCGATGGTGGAAATCCCCTGGCTTGCACAGTAGGCATCAAGTGTCACTGTCTTTATCTCTACCGTCGAGACCGTCTCGAGAAGCCCTTGTCCCCAAATCTGAGCCCCTGCCGGATCTGTCTGAAGGATCGAATTGGTCGCGCTAAAAGCATTCGCATTCATGGAGGCGATCCCTTCCTGTTGACTAACTCCGACCTGATTCAACTTCACTGAAGAATCTGTTCCGAAGCGTTGGTTTAACTTGGCAAACGTTTCTGGAAACGGCTCGAAAGCATGTATGGTGCAGGAAGGGAAAAGGCTTTTATAGGTGGCTGAAACATCTCCAACGTTCGCGCCGACGTCGAAGATTACCGGTCGTTCGGTTTTTACTAAATGAGACTGAACCAAAAAGGGGTCGCGCAATTTGTTGATTTTTTGAAACCGGTAGCCAAAGGGGCCTAGGGTTCTATTAACGATGTTTTTAAAGAATCGAAGCATAAATTTCTAGGGGCATGTTCCTCATCGGGATTTCGCCAAACTCTCAAATTGATTTAAATTTCTTCGTCAAGTTGAGCAAGTTATTTTCAGGTCACGCCTTTTGATCTGCCTGAAAAATAAACAAGTTTTCTGGATTCCAATTCCAAACTGCTTGTAATTTGGAATTTGATTCTTTGTTCTCGTGATATCCGTAACGTCGAAACAAATCTACCCAATACGACCTCGGTTGTTCATTGAAGTGACCTTCCCCCCCTTGCCCCGGATGCGCTGCCGAGATAAAAATTGTTGCCGAATGATTCGTTAATGTTTTCATGAAATTGTGGACATAGTCCGGATGGATGTGTTCCGCGACCTCGAAACACCAAACAACATCGAATTGCGCATGAAGATTTAACTCGGTATTTAGGTCCCATTGCAGAATTGCTGAATGGTTTTTGGCCCGAGATATTGCTAATACCGAGCCTTCTACACCTTGCGCCGAAATTCCTCTACTCAGAAAATAATCGAGCGATTTCCCCGTTCCACAACCGATATCCAAAACTGATTGGGGGCAGAAGATGGAGATGACTTCATTCAACAATGGCTCCGGAAAAAGGGAGCACATGAAAAGCTCCCCTTCTTCGAAGAAAATAGAGCTTTTTGAAAGTTTTCGCCGCGTGGATTTGATCGTTTCACGGGGATGCTTCAAAGCGCGTAAAACACGAAAAACCCTCCCATTCCTGTTCAAGGATCTTTTGCACCATTGACTTACGAAATCCAGCGTTCCCATCTCAGTTGACTCGTTCTCGTAGCGAACCCATTCCTGAAGCATACGTATCCCTGAAACGGATATTATCCAACCATGCTGCATCAAGCTTTGATTTTGTTTCTACGCAGTGTTGATTCATTGTTGATTTTGCAACGTAATCATAATTAATTTTGGCTAAAGCAGTGGAATGTCGAGTTATTTCTGCCTCTTGTTGCTTGCATAACTTTCATTAAACTTGCATTGAAATTCTAATGGGAGACCCCTAGTTTGAGGGACGGGTTTACTGCAATCAACCGTTTAGTTTCGAATTTCGTCCATGCGTAATAGCCAGCCTGCTAAATTGGTTTGTCTGAGTAATGTCTTCGATCAGAACTACCATGACTCGCGGGCTGAGGAAATCGACCGTTGTTTGAGTTCAGCCAAACGGCGCGATCTTTTCCAATGCCTCGAAAAAGCTTCGGGAAAAGAACTGGTCGTCCTCTCCTCCCCGCCCAAAGCAAAATTCCGGCGCGAGGGTAAATGGCTGCGACCGATCACGACCCGATTCAGCACGCACCGCCAATTATTTTGCCCGAACTGGGATGCTCCAAAATTGCGGATTCCCCTTTCATGGTTTTTTTACGTCCGCCACACCTTGCGACATACGCGATCAGGTGATCTGGTTTTGTTCGATAATTATGAATTTATTTACGTGGTCGCGGCACTGTTCCTAAAACTGCTCCGGCGCGTCCGCTTCATCCTGGATTACGAGGATGGAAAGCATTTAATCGACACATCGTGGCGACGCTGGTTGAGCGCCACGGCCGAGTTTTTTGGCAAACGTTTGCTCAGTGCGGCATTGTTGGCGCACCCCGCATTGGGTCAGCGCTTGCTCAATAAAACGCCGAGACTTTTGGTTCCGGGATTCATTTCAAAGAGTGATTCCATTGCGCCAAAACAATCGAGCAATGAACTGAATCTTCTTTATTCTGGAACGTTGGACCGAACTCGCGGAGTCGATCTATTGCTCGAAGCGCTGCCGCTTTTGCCGGCCAACGGCTGGCATCTGCATGTTTCCGGCACGGGCGGTTTAGAAAACCCAGTCGCAATGGCCCAGAAGGAGCGTCCGGAAAAAATAACTTTTCACGGCTCCCTTTCAAACGCAGCCTACGCGGAATTGCTCACCAAATGTCATGTCGGCTTGAATTGCCAAAGAGTTTCCGACCCGATCTCGAGCGTCACTTTTCCCTCGAAGATTTTTAGTTATTTCTCCGCGAGACTTTTGGTTATCAGCAGTCGGGCGAGCGATGTTCCGGCGATCTGCGGCGATGCCTGCCAATATTTTGAATCCGAGACCCCCTCGGATTTGGCGCAGGCCATCACGCGAGTTTTGAAAAATTATTCAACTCTTGCGCAAAAGGATTTAACGCAAAGCACAATTCAGGATTACACCATGGACGGCACGATCATGCGGATGCGACATTGGTTGAAGGCAGCCTCCCTTTTATGAATTCCGCGCCGAACTCCTTGCAAATCCTGTTGGCCTCCGGCGGTTCCTGGTATTTGCCGAACACTGCCAAAGCCTTTCAGCAACGGGATGCTTTGGCCGGCCTTTGGGTTTCCAACAAAAATTCTTCTGGACTGCCTCCCGATAAATATCGCCGGTGCTGGCCATTTCATCTGGCGATGAAACCG
>JBDSYB010000101.1:0-5522 GCA_039925885.1 Verrucomicrobiota bacterium | reverse complement strand
TGGCATTTTGTTCCTGCGGAAAAAAAGCGGACGACGCCGCGAATCCAACCGGCACGAGCGACGCCAAACCCGGCGGCAAAAAATATGTGGTGGGTTTCTCACAGATCGGCGCGGAAAGCGCCTGGCGCGCGGCGGAAACGGAATCCATTCGCAGCGAAGCGGCCAAACGTGGAATTGATTTGCGCTTTTCCGATGCACAAGGGAAAAAGGAAAATCAGATCCAGGCGCTCCGGACGTTTCTCGCTCAAAATGTCCAGGCGGTCATTCTGGCGCCAAAAGATGAAACGGGTTGGGAACAGGTTTTTCGTGAATTGAAGCAGGCCAACATTCCCGTGATTCTGGTGGATCGCGGCGTAAAGCTGGAAGACGAATCGCTTTATACGACTTTGATTGCGTCTGATTTCGTGCAGGAAGGCCGCATGGCTGGCGAATGGCTTGCAAAAAAGTTGAACGGCAAAGGAAACATTGTTGAATTGCAAGGCACGCCCGGTTCGTCCCCAGCCATCGATCGCAAAAAAGGTTTTGAAGAAGTCCTCGCAAAAAATCCGGGAATGAAAATCACCAAATCTCAGACCGGCGACTTCACTCGTTCCAAAGGCAAGGAAGTGATGGAAGCATTTCTGAAAGCTGAGGGAAAAAATATCAACGCCGTTTACGCGCACAACGACGACATGGCCCTGGGAGCGGTGCAGGCCATCGAAGAAGCGGGCATTAAACCGGGGACGGAGCTTATAGTGGTTTCTGTGGATGGCGTCAAAGGGGCGTTCGAGGGAATTGCGGCGGGAAAGTTGAATTGCACCGTGGAATGTAATCCGTTGCTGGGGCCGATTGCTTTCGACACTTTGGAATCAATTCGCGCAGGTAAACCAGTGGAGAAAAAAATTGTCATGAAAGACGAGTTGTTCGACGAGACGAATGCGAAACAGGCATTACCCAACCGGAAATATTGATTCCAGCGATCGTCGCGGTTTGTCATATGAAAAAATTTCTGGCTCCAGTCCTCGCGCTGCTACTCCCATTTTTCGCGGAGGCACAGTCCCGGCCCAATATTATTTTCGTGCTCATAGACGACATGGGTTATGTCGACATGTCGTGCTACGGAAATAAGGAAATTCAAACCGAGAATCTGGACCGGTTGGCAAAAGAGGGAATTCGCTTCACTCAATTTTATGTGGCCGCGCCGATCTGTTCACCATCGCGCACGGCGTTTTTGACAGGCCAGTTTCCGGCGCGCTGGCGCATGACTTCCTATCTCGCCGAACGCCGCCAAAATGACGAGCGCGGGATGCCCCATTGGCTTGACCCCAAAGCACCGACGTTGGCGCGCACTTTGCAAAAAGCCGGTTACGCCACGGGTCATTTCGGCAAATGGCACATGGGAGGTCAGCGCGATGTGGGCGATGCGCCGTTGATCTCGGAATACGGTTTCGATAAATCGGTCACGCAATTTGAAGGACTCGGCGACCGGCTTTTACCGCTGTGCGACGCCTTTGATGGAAAGGCCGCCGTAAAATATCCGCTCGGCAGCGACAAACTCGGGCGCGGGAAAATCGAATGGATTGATCGCTCCAAAATGACCGCCGCGTTTGTCGAGCGCGGTCTGGATTTCATCAAGGAATCCGCGCAGGCTAAAAAAAGTTTTTACGTCAACCTCTGGCCTGACGACGTTCATTCGCCATTTTTCCCGCCCAAAGAATTGCGCGGGGGCGCCAGCAAAAAAGAACTTTATCTGGGAGTGGTTAAAGCGATGGACGCTCAACTTGCCCCGTTGTTTGATTACGTTCGCAATCAACCGACTCTGCGCACCAACACAATCATTATTGTCGCCAGCGACAACGGCCCGGAGCCGGGCGCCGGTTCTGCGGGACCGTTTCGGGGACACAAGGCAAATCTCTACGAAGGCGGGGTGCGCGAACCGTTTTTAATTTGGGGGCCGGGTTTCATGGAGCCAAAAATGCGCGGAACGGTGAATGAGAAAACGGTCGTCAGCGGGACAGATTTGCTTCCCTCGATTGCGAAACTGGCTGGTGTTTCTGTGCCTGCCGGGGTTGTTTTTGACGGCGAAGATTTGAGCGGTGCGTTGTTGGGAAAAAAAGAAACCGTTCGCTCGAAGCCGCTCCTGTGGTTGCGTCCGCCGGACCGCGAAGGGCCGGAAAAAGATCGCTGGCCGGACCTCGCGATCCGTGACGGCGATTTGAAACTGCTGCTGATGGAGAATGGGAGCG
Organism: Verrucomicrobiota bacterium; assembly: GCA_039925885.1. Taxonomy (GTDB): domain Bacteria; phylum Verrucomicrobiota; class Verrucomicrobiia; order Limisphaerales; family CANJXF01; genus CANJXF01. Next base: position 3,297 of record JBDSYB010000101.1, on the reverse strand, counting down.
GGGCGCAACTTTATGATCTGGCGCAAGACCCCGGTGAAAGCCGCAACCTCGCAGATGCCCAGCCAAAAGTTGTGGAGCGCCTGAGCAAAAAATTATTGGCGTGGCGAAAAACACTGTCTTCCGGACAAGCTGCCGAAAAAGTTTTGCGTCGCGAATAATTCCATTTGCCTGACGATGCGCTCTTGTGATTGCCTCTAGCCTTTGATGAGCGAGCCTCTGCCATTTCTTCTCCAATTGCGCGGAATCACCAAGGATTTTCCGGGCGTCAAGGCTCTGGCAGAAGTTGATTTCACGCTGCGTCGTGGGGAAATCCATGCGCTCATGGGTGAAAACGGCGCGGGCAAATCGACGCTCATCAAAGTTCTTACGGGCGTGTATCAGCGTGACGGCGGCGAAGCGCTGTTGGAAAATCAATCGATCAATCCGAAATCACCAGCAGAGGCGCAATCGCTTGGCATCAGCACGGTTTATCAAGAGGTGAATCTCATTCCGCATCTTTCTGTCGCGGAAAATATTTGCCTGGGCCGTCAGCGAACAAAATTTGGTTTTCTAAAATGGAAAGAAATTCGTGAGCGCGCTGAGAAAGCTCTCGCTCGTTTGGGCATCCAAATCGATGTCACAGAAAACGTCGCCAATTATTCCATAGCGATTCAACAACTCGTTGCCATTGCCCGCGCGCTTGATATTTCCGCGAAAATTTTAGTCCTCGACGAGCCAACCTCCAGCCTCGATGAAAAAGAAGTCGCGACCCTGTTCGGAGTGATGCGGAAATTAAAAGCGGAAGGTTTCGGAATTGTTTTCGTCACCCATTTTCTCGATCAGGTTTACGAAAATTCCGACCGCATCACTGTTTTACGAAATGGAAAATTTATTGGCGAATTTGAAGCCGCCAAACTCCCGCGCATCGAACTCATCTCCAAAATGATGGGCAAAGAATTGTTTGAGGCGGATTTCAAAGTGACCGCGCGCGCCCCAAAAGCGCGTGGCGAAAAACCGCTCCTCGAGTTAAAAAAACTCAGCCGCAAAGCGTCGCTCAAGCCGATTGATTTGGAAATTTTTCCGGGAGAAACGATTGCACTGGCCGGACTGCTAGGCTCAGGCCGCACCGAAACCGCGCGCCTGATTTTCGGAATAGATCATCCAGACGCCGGGAAAATATTGCTCGAAGGAAAACCTATTTCAATTTTTTCGCCCCGAAATGCGATTGGTCACCGCTTCGGTTTTTGCCCCGAAGATCGAAAAGTCGAAGCCATAATTCCGAATCTTTCCGTGCGCGAAAACATCGTGCTCGCGCTGCAGGCCAATCAGGGCTGGATGCGTTACGTGTCGCTCGCAAAACAAAACGAAATTGCCGAACAATTCGTCAACGCGCTCAACATCAAAACGCCAAACGTTGAACAACCAATTCGTCTATTGAGCGGTGGTAATCAGCAGAAAGTTATTCTGGCCCGCTGGTTGGCATCGCATCCGCGCCTCTTGATTCTGGATGAACCCACCCGTGGCATTGACGTCGGCGCAAAACTGGAAATTGAGAAATTGATGACTAGGCTCACCATCGAAGGAATGGCGATTTTATTTATTTCATCTGACCTGGAAGAGATTGTCCGCAACGGTGATCGCGTCGCTGTTTTGCGGGACCGAACTAAAATCTGCGAGTTGACTGGCGCTGATATTTCGGAGAACCAAATCATGCAGGCTATCGCCGCGTCGCACGAAGAATGAAATTATTTTTCCAGTCGCCAACCTGGCAAAAACTTAAGTGGCCTCTGGCAGCGCTTGGCCTGGTGCTTCTTTTCAATTTGATTTTCGCCAGCGGATTTTTTCATCTTGAAGTCAAGAACGGACGGGTGTTCGGCAGTCTCATCGATATTTTAAATCGCGCGGTGCCCGTGATGCTCTTGTCGCTTGGAATGACGCTGGTCATCGCCACTAGCGGAGTGGATTTATCAGTGGGCGCCGTGATGGCCATTGCCGGTTCCATCGCCGCATTGCTTCTGACGAAAACAGATTTGCCCGTTCCCGTTATCATCGCGATTTGCCTCACGGCATCGTGCGTTGTGGGAATTGGAAATGGCGCGCTCGTCGGGTTTTTTCAGGTGCCCCCGATTGTTGCGACATTGATTCTGATGGTTTCCGGGCGGGGCATCGCGCAACTTTTGACGAATGGCCAGATCATCACTTTCGAAAATAAAAATTTTGAATTTATCGGGCGCGGCACTTTTCTAGCCCTGCCTTTCACCATCACGCTCACGCTGCTCGTTTTTGCCGCGCTCTCACTTCTGGCCAAAAAAACGGCTGCCGGACTTTTCATAGAATCCACCGGCGACAACGAAACCGCCAGTCGCTACGCCGGAGTCAACACGCGCCTGGTAAAAGTTTTGGTCTATGCCATCTGCTCGCTTCTCGCCGGTTTAGCGGGGTTGATTGTTACAACTGACATTAAAGCTGCCGACGCCAACAACGCTGGCCAATGGCTGGAACTCGACGCGATTCTTGCAACCGTCATCGGCGGCACGTCGCTGCTGGGCGGACGTTTTTATCTGATCGGCTCGCTCATCGGCGCGATTCTTATCCAAACATTGACGACGACAATTCTAACGCGCGGCGTTGCGGTAGAGTGGACGCTGATGGTCAAGGCACTCGTCATTATTGCCGTCTGCCTTTTGCAGTCCGAACAATTTCGGAAAACTTTTTTCGCTCGGAGGCGACGCTCGACATGAACCTGCGTGCGCTGAAAAGAAACATTCCCTTCGCCGCGACCACGCTGGTTTGTGTAGTTCTTTACCTTTCTGCGGGGATTAAATTTCATCACGATGGATTTTTTTCACTGCGCGTATTCGTTAATTTCTTTTCGGAAAACGCTTTTCTCGGAATCGCTGCCATCGGAATGACTTTCGTGATTCTCTCCGGGGGAATTGATCTTTCGGTGGGAGGAATGATCGGCTTGACCAGCATCTTGCTGGCGTTATTCATTGAAAAATTTCATTTGCACGCCGCCATCGCCATTCCACTGGTTTTGGTTTTTGGCACATTGTTCGGCGCAATTATGGGAGGCTTGATTCACTTCTTTGGCCTGCCCTCATTTTTGGTGACGCTGGCCGGGATGTTTTTCGCTCGCGGACTCGGACTTGTTCTTCACCTCGAATCAATTCCGATCAATCACTTTTTCAGCGCCATCGCCTCGCGTTTAGAGATTCCGCTGGTGCACGGATTGATTTTTCCGGCGACGGCGGTCCTCTACTTTGCTGCATTTATCATCGCGATTTGGATCGCACATTTCACGCGGTTCGGTCGCAA
>JBDSYB010000100.1:0-7900 GCA_039925885.1 Verrucomicrobiota bacterium | reverse complement strand
ACAAAACCATTGCCCGAACCGGCTGACGCAACTGAACGAAAACCGTTTCTGCTCGAACGCGTCATCGAAGCGAGCGGACGGAACATGTTCCTCGTTTTCATCTTCGTATTTTTCGGAATTGCCGGTGGCATTTGGGCGCTGATGCGCACGCCGCTCGACGCCATTCCCGACCTCAGCGATGTGCAGGTGATTGTCTATACCGATTGGGAAGGACGTTCGCCCGACTTGGTGGAAGACCAAATCACCTACCCGATTTCCACCCGCTTTATTGCTGCGCCGAAAGTGAAATTCGTCCGAGGCGAATCGATGTTCGGCAAATCTTTTGTCTATGTGATTTTTGAGGACGGCACGGACATTTACTGGGCGCGTTCGCGAGTCATCGAATATCTCAGTTCGGTTCGCGGCATGTTGCCGGAAGGTGTCAATCCCGTCATCGGCCCGGACGCAACGGGCGTCGGTTGGGTTTATGAATATGCGCTTGTCGATAAAACCGGGAAACACAATCTCGCCGAGTTGCGTTCGTTTCAGGATTGGAATCTTCGTTATGCGCTGGAGTCGGTGAAAGGCGTGGCCGAAGTCGCACCCGTCGGCGGTTTCGTCAAGCAATACCAGGTCGATATCGACCCGAACAAACTCGTCGGTTACGGAGTGACGCTCAAAGATGTCATCGAAAAAATTCGCATGTCGAACAACGACGTGGGCGGAAAAATTTTTGAAGTCGCCACGACGGAATATTACGTGCGCGGTCGCGGCTACATCAAAAGCATCGAAGACATCGAAGACATTCCGCTCAAGGTCGTCAACGGCACGCCGGTCTATATCAAAAATATCGGCACGGTTCATCTCGGGCCGGATATTCGGCGCGGCATTGCGGAGTTAAATGGCGAAGGCGAAGTGGTCGGCGGAATTGTCGTGATGCGTTACGGCGAAAATGCGTTGCGCGTCATCGACGGCATTAAAAAGAAACTGGCGGAAATCAAACCGTCGCTGCCCGAAGGCGTCGAGATTGTCCCCACTTACGACCGCAGCACTTTAATCAAAAATTCCATCAGCACGCTCCGCGAAAAATTGATTGAAGAAAGCATCGTCGTTGCTTTGGTCTGTTTGATTTTTCTTTGGCACATCCGCTCGGCGCTGGTGGCAATCATCACTCTGCCCATCGCCATCATCCTTTCATTTCTGCCGATGTATTGGCTTGGCCTCACCTCGAACATCATGTCGCTCGGCGGCATCGCCATCGCGATTGGAGCGATGGTCGATGCGGCCATCATCATGGTCGAGAACGCTCATAAATATCTGGAACATTTTCGCGAAGAAAAAGGACATGACCCGACTGGACGGGAGAGAGTGGTCGTCATTCTCGAAGCTGCGAAAAGTGTTGGGCGTCCACTATTTTTTTCCCTCCTCGTCATCACCGTAAGTTTCATTCCGGTGTTTTCACTCGAAGCGCAGGAAGGCCGGCTTTTCAGTCCGCTCGCTTTCACAAAAACTTTTTCCATGTTCTTCGCCGCGCTGCTCGGCGTGACGCTCGTGCCGGTGCTGATGGTGCTGTTGATTCGAGGAAAAATAACGCCGGAAGCAAAAAATCCAGTGAACCGTTTCTTGATTTGGGCTTACCAACCGTTCGTCCATTTCGTCCTGCGTTTTCGATGGCTCGTGATCTTTTTGGCGCTCGTGATTTTGGGAGTGACGGCGTTTCCATATCTGAAACTCGGCAAGGAATTCATGCCGCCGCTCAACGAAGGAACCATTCTTTTCATGCCGACCGCCGTGCCGGGAATGTCGATTACGGAAGCGACAAAAATTTTGCAAATCCAGGATCGGTTGCTGTGGGAAATTCCAGAAGTGGAACGCGTCTTCGGCAAAGCTGGTCAATCGGAAACGCCGACCGATCCTGCGCCGCTGGCGATGTTTGAAACCGTCGTCACGCTCAAGCCGCCCGAAAAATGGCGCGCCGGAATGACCTGGGAAAAAATCATCGCGGAGATGAACGTAAAATTAAAAACGCCCGGCATGGCGAACATTTTCTGGATGCCGATTCAGACGCGCACTGAAATGTTGACGACGGGATTTCGCAGCGTTCTCGGCATCAAAGTTTTTGGGCCGGACCTCGGCGTCATTCAAGACGTCGGCGTGCAAATTGAAAAAGCGCTCACCGATTTTCCAGACACGCGCAGTGTCTTCGCCGAGCGCACCACAGGCGGTTACTTCCTGGACTTCACCGTCAATCGCAAGGCCGCCGCTCGCTACGGTCTCACCGTTGGCGACGTGAACGACATTATTGAAACGGCGATTGGCGGAAAAACCATCGCGACGACGGTCGAAAAACGCGAGCGCTATCCAATCAATGTTCGATACGCCCGCGATTTCCGCGACGACCTAGATGCGCTCAAACGCGTGCTCGTTTCCGTTCCGGGAACCGGCGGCTCTGCGATGAGCGCGCCGAGTTCCGGCCAAATGAACGCGCAAAGCGCTGGCAAAAAAGATGGAGAATCCAGGAGCGGAACGCAGATTCCAATTTCCGCACTGGCCGACATCAGTTTCAAAACGGGGCCACCTTCGATTCGCAATGAAAATGGGCAACTGGTCGGTTTCGTTTTTGTGGATGTGACTACCGCTGACATTGACGGCTACGTTCGCGAAGCCAGTAAGCACGTCAACGAGCGGGTGAAATTTCCTCCCGGCTATTACATTCAGTGGGCTGGACAATTTGAATATTTAAAAAGCGCAGAGAAGCGGCTTCAAGTTGTCGTTCCGTTCACGCTCCTCATCATTTTCGTTTTGATTTACATGAACACACGGTCGGTCGTCAAAACAGCGATCGTCCTTTTGGCCGTCCCGTTTTCCCTCGTGGGTGCGTTCTGGTTCCTCTATTTCCTTGGCTACAATTTGAGCGTCGCCGTCTGGGTGGGACTCATCGCGCTGGCGGGACTCGACGCGGAAACCGGCGTCGTCATGTTGCTCTATCTGGATCATGCGTGGGATAAATTTCGCGCTGAAAAACGGATGAACACACTGGGCGATTTGGAAGCGGCAACGATTGAAGGGGCCGTGCAACGCATTCGCCCCAAAGCCATGACGATTTGCGCGATTCTTTTTGGACTACTTCCCATCATGTGGTCGCCCACAACCCAAGCCGGAGCCGACGTGATGAAACGCATCGCTGCGCCCATGATCGGCGGCGTGATTACTTCGGGCATTCTTGAACTGCTGATTTATCCAGCGATTTACGTGATCTGGCGTCGGCGTTATCTCCCGAAAGAAACGCGTCATGAAATGAGACTCACCGCGCCACCGCCGACTTTAATTGCATCGGTCACGCCGATTGCTGTCGAAAAATCCAAGAGCAAAAAATTCCTCAAACTTTTTCTCGTGCTGGTCGTGGTTGGCGCGTTAGCCGCCGGCGGCTTTTTCGCCTGGCAAAAGTTTGGGAAACGCGCCTCGACCGGCGAAACTTCAGGGCAACCTTTCGCCACGCAAACCGTCAACGGTTTGACCGTGAATTTAATTTCACCGGAAGGAGGACTGCGCTTTGCCGAAAATGAAATCATCATTGAATTCCGTGACCGCAGCGGACAACTGGTGGACGTGGGCAAAGTGAAATTCGAACTCGATATGAACATGCCCGGCATGGTGATGCACTCCGCCGGCAAGATCACGCCAACGGAAAAGGCGGGGCAATATCGAGCAAAAATAAAACCGGACATGGGCGGCGATTGGACGGCGCAACTGAGCTACGACGGCGCTGGCGGCGGCAAAGTGAATTTCTCGGTGAACGTCAAACCTTAGCAACGCAAGTTTCACTCCGGCGTGCGCGTGGGAGGATGTATTGAACGTTGGTTGAAACGGGCATCAGCGGGAACAATTCACGACCATGACTGAAGGACGGCAACGGTTTCCAATTCAAGTGCGATTTTAACACGACGAGCGCAGCGACATCGAACGACTTGGTGGATTTTAGTTGCGACACCTTCGGGAAAACGGATCCCGATCGGACAAGTTGCGAAAATAAAACGGGTTGTGGAGTTCCCAGCGAAATCGCGAGCGAGAACGGGCGGTTGTTAAAGAAGTCCAGCAAGCTTTGATTCAATTCACTCTGAGGGATTCGCCAGAAGCCAGCGTATTAAGAATGGAAGAAAATGCGGAAGGGGCGGTGACAAAGAAAATCGGCCGACTGACCTACGCCAATCGACCGTTTGTGAAAGAAAAAAATTACTTCGTTTCTTCTTTTTTCGGAGCGTTTTCTTCCGCTTTCGGAGATTTTGGAGTGCACTTTTCGCAGACTTTCCCGGCTTTGGTCGCTTCGACGCAGCAAGGATGGGCACATGCTTCCCCTTTGGCTTTGGCTTTTTCGCAGCAGGTCTTCTTGGCTTTTTCTTTACCTTCCGCAATGGCTGAACTAGAGACCAACGCAAACGCGCATGTCGCAACCGCTAATAACTTGATGAGCTTCATATGGAACTTTCTTTATTGTCATTCCCGCATCCACTTTTCCCGTGGCCACTCAGCTCGGGATCGGATTAAAGGTTTGAGACTGCCCATTCTTTACAACATGCCGCTCAGTTTGTCGATAGAGATTCAATCCGAGCACGCCAAAGTTGCGTTGACCCTCGCATCCCGGAACGTTTAATTGGACCCGATGATCAAGCTCCCGTGCGAACTTCAGGAAATCCTTTCCGCCAGCGAATTTAACGCCGCTTATCTCGTCGGCGGCTGCGTGAGGGACAACTTACTGGGGTCACCTGGAAAAGATTTTGACATTGAAGTTTTCGGCGTGAGTTATGCGAAACTGGTTGATCTTCTCTCTCGCCGGGGAAAACCCAATCTGGTGGGCAAATCTTTTGGCGTCGTGAAAATGACCACTCCCGATGGATTCAGCTTTGATTTCACTATCCCCCGGCGCGACTCGAAGGTAGCAGTGGGACACAAAGGTTTTGAAATTGCCCTCGATCCCACGATCGATCCGCAGGACGCGGCCTCTCGCCGTGATTTCACGATTAACTCGTTGATGTATCATGTGGCAAAAGACGAACTGCTCGACTTCTTTGGCGGCCAGCGGGATTTGCAGAACAAAATTCTCCGGCACACCAGCTCCGCATTTGTGGAAGACCCTCTGCGAGTTCTGCGTGGGATGCAATTGACCTCGCGTTTTGATTTAACGGCGGCCCCCGAAACCATCGCACTGTGCCGCAAAATAAAATCCAGTTTTGCGGAACTCGCCCTCGAACGCGTGCGTGAGGAATGGTTCAAGCTCGCGGAAAAAAGCGAAAAACCTTCGCGCGGATTACAGTTTCTCCACGAGACGGAATGGATAGATCATTTCCCCGAAATCAAGGCGCTCATAGGCATGCCGCAAGATCCCGAATGGCATCCTGAAGGCGATGTCTTTGTGCATACCTGCCATTGTTGCGATGCGCTGGTAAAACTTCCCGAATGGAAAAACGCAGACACAGATTCGCGCATCGTTTATTTTCTGGCCACTCTTAGCCATGATTTTGGAAAACCCTCGACAACTCATCTGGCCTTAAAACGAGGCCAAATGCGGACCGTTTCTCCGGGCCACGAGTCAGTTGGGGTGCCTCTGACAAAAACTTTTTTAGACCGGATCAACACTCCGCCAGCCATTCAAGAGCGGGTGCTTCCACTCGTCGCAAACCATCTCGCGCATTTTCAAACGATCAGCGATCCGGCGTTACGACGTCTGGCGCGACGGCTCGCCCCCGAGAGTATTCACGGTCTTTGCGTGGTCATGAGCGCTGACCACATGGGTCGCCCTCCCCTTCCCGCGGTCGTGCCAGAAAGTGTGAAACTGCTTTTGTCGCGTGCCCGCGAGATGAAGATTCAAGCCAGCGCGCCGCAACCTGTTTTGCTCGGCCGCCATCTTTTGGAACAGGGATTTTCGCCGGGAAAAAAAATGGGAATGATTCTCCGCGAGGCGTTCGATGCGCAAATCGAGGGCACATTTTCGGATCTTGCCGGAGCTATCGAATGGTTGCGCGACAAAAAAGAATTTCCTCCAACTCAAGAGACCTAAATCCTGCCTTTTTGCGCTTGAGCAGTGATACGGCTCCGGGAAATCTTCGTTATGTGCAAATCACTTTTGGCGTTGCTGGGACTGTTACTCTTTTCATCAACCAAAATTTTTGCGCTCGAAGAATCAACGCGCTGGGAAAAGGAAATTCAACACTTTGCATCGTCCGATAAAACCAATCCTCCTCCGCAGGGCGCGGTTCTTTTTGTGGGCAGCTCGAGCATTCGCCTTTGGAAAACGCTCGCTGCAGATTTCCCTCGCCACCGCGTAATCAATCGTGGTTTTGGAGGCTCGCAACTGGACGACTCCGTTCACTACTTCAATCGCATCATCGCTCCTTACAACCCAAAACTGATTGTTCTCTACGCTGGAGGAAATGACATCAATGCCGGGAAATCGCCGGCACAAATTTTTGACGCCTTCACAAATTTCGTCGCCAAGACCCGCCAAACTTTGCCCGAAACACGCGTGGCTTACATCTCGATTGCGCCCAACCCGGCTCGTTGGTCGCAAGTCGCGCGCGTGAAAGCCGCCAACCAATTGATCAAAGAGTTCACCGAAAAGGATGAAAAACTAGCCTTCATCAACGTGTTTCCCGCCATGCTTGGAAAGAACGGCGACCCCAAGCCGGATATTTTTCAAAAAGACGGGTTACACATGAATGCTCAGGGATACGCCATCTGGCGAAGCTTGGTGCAGCCTTACCTGGAACAATTTCCCGCCAGAAAATAACCCATCCTCCCAGTTTTAGTTCGCTTTCTGCGGGACAACGTCTTAACCAACGAGAATGAAATTCACCGCTTTAACGGGTTTATTGTTTGGTTTCTGTTTCAACCTTTTGGCGGCGTCGCCCTTGCCGGATTCGTGCAAGATCGGCGGTTTTGCTTTGGGCTGCCAGGCTTATAGCTTCAATCGCTACACACTCTTTGAAGCGATTGACAAAACCAAAGAAGCCGGTGGAAAAACCATCGAGCTTTTCCTCTGGCAAAAACTCAGCCCCGAATTGCCCAACGTCGAAGTCAATGCCCTCCTCTCCGACGAACATCTCAAGTTGCTCAAAGAAAAACTTCGCGCGTCCCAAATTCGCGTCGTCAGCGCTTATTTTAATAACGTGCCGTTCACGGAAAAAGATCCCGAAGCCGCGTTGCGCAAAGTTTTTGATTTCGCAAAAAAACTCGACATGGTTTCGCTCACCGGCGAACCGCCTGACATCGAGAAGAACCTCGATCTCGTGGAAAAACTCGTCAAGGAATACGACATCAAGTTTTGCCTGCACAACCATCGCAAAGACGACACCAAACCGGAGTATCAAAACTGGAACCCGACCTACACCGCCAAACTCATGCAAGGCCGCGACCCGCGCATGGGCTTCTGTCTGGACACCGGCCACCTCGTTCGCTCCGGCTTGAAACCGGTGGATGCGTTGAAAATTTTAAAAGGCCGCGTCAATTCTCTGCATCTCAAAGACCCCATCAGCGAAACCGATCACGACACCATTTACGGCGAAGGCGTGGGCGATGTAAAAAATGTTTTGCAGGAACTCAAGCGCCAGAAATTCAACGGCTACATCTCCATCGAATACGAACACAACTGGACCAACTCAGTGCCCGACATCAAGAAGTGCATTGAGTTTGTGCGGAGCGCAGAACTTTTGGATACCTATGACAAAGTTGTGCAACCGCAGCCGTGAAGAAAATCTTGCCTTGAAGAAACGTTAACAATTTCCCGTTAACTCCTGAAAATAGCCCAGCCATTCATGGCTTGTCATTACCCACATTTTTTTAGAGACGGTTTAAGGTTTCTAATCCCTGTGCCATCCAGATCAGGCGTTGCCAGCCGCGCCAGATGGTTTGCCAGCCGGGCATTCCA
>JBDSYB010000099.1:0-5312 GCA_039925885.1 Verrucomicrobiota bacterium | reverse complement strand
GCATTAAACAATTTGCTTTGCTGGATTTCGGCCCACTGTTTTTCGCTAACGTCCGCTTGGATGGCGTTCATGCTCAAAAATGATTTGGCTCGCGTTGCAGGAATTGGCCCCGCGATTTGTCACCGATAAATTTTCCTTCGCGCACCGCAATTTTCCCTCGCACGGTGACGACGCTAGGGCGACCTTCAATGGTCATCCCTTCGAAGGCGTTGTAATCGAGATTCATTTGATGCGTTTTCGCTGAAATTTTTCCGCGATATTTTGGATCGTAAATTACAAGGTCAGCATCAGAGCCGGGTTGAATCGTTCCTTTGCGCGGGAAAAGTCCAAAAAGTTTTGCGGCTTGCGTGCTAGCGGCATCGACGAACCGATGCAGATCGATGCGGTCGCGTTTCACGCCGTAAGTGTAAAAAAGATTCACGCGATCTTCGAGCGACGGAATGCCGTTGGGGATTTTCGTAAAATCATTTTTGCCCATCTGCTTTTGCCCCAGATCAAATGGCGCGTGGTCCGTGGCGAGGGTTGAAGCAAAACCTTTACGCAACGCATTCCAAAGAACATCCTGGTTTTTTTTGTCGCGCAGGGGAGGGGACATCACAAATTTGGCGCCTTCAAAATTCGGTTTCTCGGCATCGGTTTTGTCGCAGAGTAAATATTGAATGAGCGTTTCGACCCAGACATTGACACCGTTTTCCGCGCCACGAATGGCTTCGCGCAATGCTTCTTCACAACTCAAATGCACGATATAAACATGCGCGCCGGTCATTTTGGCAAACGTCATCAAGTGATGCACCCCTTCGGCTTCGACGGCGGGCGGACGGCTTTCGTGGTGGAATTCCGGACCGGTTTTTCCTTCCGCCAGAAATTTCTTTTGCAATTCCAGAATCAAATCCGCGTTCTCGCAATGCGCCGTGGTGATGACGCCGAGTTTTTTCGCGAGGCAAAGCGTTTTGTAAAGTTCTTCATCGGTCACGCCGAGCGCGCCTTTGTAAGCAAGAAAAATTTTGAAGCTGCTAATGCCGCGTTTGACGATTTCTTTGAAGTCGCGTTCGGCTGCGTCATCGTAACGCGTGACGCCCATGTGAAAGGTAAAATCGCAGGCGCTGTTTCCCTGCGCTTTGCCGAGCCAAAGTTCAAATGCTTCGAGCGGTTTTTCATCGCGACCGGGACATATCATCTCGATGAACGTGGTGGTGCCGCCGACCAGTGCGGCTTTGCTGGCAGTTTCATGCGTGTCCTTCGCGAACGTGCCCATGAACGGCAGATAAATATGGACATGCGGATCAATGAACCCGGGGAAAACAAATTTACCGCTGGCGTCGATGACTTCCGTTTCAGCAGGCGCAGAAATATTTTTATCAATGCGCGTGATAGTTTCGTCTTCGCAAAAAATATCGGCGATGTAGCGTTCGCTCGCGGTCACGATCTCGCCGTTTTTGATGAGGAGGGGCATAACGAGGCAATTAAAAAACAGATTCGCCCCCGACAGCGAGACAAAACGTTGCGGTCGAGTTAGCGGCGTTGGGGGCTTCTCATTAAAATCTCGATTTCCATTCCTCTTCTTTGAAACCCACCAGACCGGTGCGTTCGTTGAGTGCGAAGGGACGTTTCACCAGATTTCCGTTCTTCGAGAGAAGGCCGATGGCTTCGGCTTCGTTCATGCGCGGAAGTTTGTCCTTTAAATTCAGCGCCTTGTAATCCTGCCCCGACGTATTGAAAAGTTTCGGCAGGTCGCCGCCGTAAAACGCCAACATACGACGAAGTTCCTTTTCACTCGGCGGCTGCTCGCGAATCGGAATGACTTCGTGTCGCACATTATTTTCCTCCAAACATCGCAACGCCTTGCGGCAAGTATCGCAATTTTTGTAAGCGTAAACTTTTAACATGCTGTTTGGGCGAACTTGGTGAACGAGCGAGCTTATACAGAAGTGCGTGTCATCACACTACAGCACGCGATTGGATTTGAGAAAACAACTCAAGCAACTCATCAATCTGGGCGGAATTGAAGACGCCTTCCGGGCCTTGCGGATGTAAGTCAGTGAAGGGGGATTCGTAAAGTAACTCGGGTTTCATCGCACCATGTTCTGTCAGGTGATCGATGATCAAGTTCACGAACTCGATTTGGTTCGCGCTTAATATTTTTCCTGAAATGAAACCAGCGAGAGCATTCTTCGCTGCTTCGCGATCCAGTCCAATTAACGAACGCACAAAGAGGCCCAGCCCGTTGCTCTCCGCTTTGGCCTTTTGTAAATGTTCAGCTTTCGCCAGTCCGCCTGCGGCGAACATCCGCTCTAGTTCCTGAATGTCTGTCGTGGTGAGCGGTTCATTCATCCGCAGCTTGTGAATGACCAGATCATTCTCGTGTTCACGCAGGAAATGTTGCGCCTTGGCGCGAAAACGCTCGAAGGTGTCCGGCGTGGGAAATCCGGGAAGTTCTATTGTAATCTCGCTGCCAAGTTCATCCTCAAAATCTGTGTAGATTGGTTTGCGTTGTTGTTTCTCAATCAGCTTCACCAGCGCGCGCAAGCGTCGGCGAACAGTTTCCAGCATGGGCACGGTCACGTCCTGCCACCATTCGTCCGTTTGAATGTCCTGAATCAATGGCATCTGCGCATGCACCATCGGGATGCTTGATTTTTCTTCCAGCAATCCGGCAATCGTTTTCACTTGCTCACTGAGACGCTTGAATGCTGGTTCAATCCGCAACACCGCCAGTTGTAAATTCAGCATCAGCAAATCGAAGCGCTTTGCTTCTTCATCTTCCGGATCGAGTTCAGACGGCAATCCTGCAACTTCTTGCGCCAGCTCTGCCATCGCTTCGAGTTTCAATTCGCCCCACGCTTCAGGCTTCGCATATTTCTCAACCAGCCGCCGCTTCGCGCGGACGACAAAGTTTTCCACGTTCATCGCAGCAACTTCTCCTTGCAGCATGGCAGCGATTTCGCGGCGCAACTCCGCTTCATTATCCGGTCCTTCTTTCATCAAACCGGACAATTTGTTGTCGAGGACGCTGATCAATTCCAGCCGTGTCTTGAACAATCGTTTGCCGAGCGACTCGCCCAGCGCGCCTTCCTTCGTTTCTGGATTCTGCCCAAAGAACTCCAGGTTCTGGCAATAGTCGAAGATGTAGAAAAACTCCTTGTGCTTGTCCGGTGCGAACAGATCGGTGCAAAGCCGCGTGCCGCGTCCCACCATCTGCCAGAACTTCGTCTTGGACCGCACCAGCTTGAAGAAAACCAGATTCACCACTTCCGGCACGTCAATGCCGGTGTCGAGCATATCCACGGAAATGGCAATGTGTGGCACTTTGTTTTTGATGGAGAAATCATCAATCAAACTCTGCGCGTATTCCGTCTTGAACGTGATGGTGCGCGCAAACTTTCCCGCGAGGTTCGGATAGTTGATGTCGAACCGTTTCTGAATGTAATCGGCGTGCGCCTGATTCTTGGCGAAAATGATCGTCTTCCCGAGCCGGTCGCCGCCCGCCACTTTCAAGCCGCGCGTCATCAAGTGCGCCAAAACCTTGTCCACCGTGTCTTCATTAAACAGCCACTTATTGACGGCCTCCGCCTCCACGCTCGCTGGAACATTGCCGTCATCATCCCATTCCAGCGCGTCCCATTGTTCCTTTTCTTCATCCGATAAGTCGTCGTATTTAATGCCGCCGCGTTGGAATTTCAGCGGCACGGAAATCGGTTGCGACGGCACGAGGAACTTGTCATTCACCGCATCCTTCAAATCATACGCATCCGTCGGCACGCCTTTTTCCAAATCAAACAATCCGTAAGTATCGCGATCAATCTCGTCGCGCGGCGTGGCCGTTAAACCGACGAGCAACGAATCAAAGTAACCAAAGATCGCTCCATATTTTTGGTAAACGGAGCGATGCGCCTCATCAATAATGATCAGATCGAAATGGCCGGGGCCGAAACGTCGCTGCCCGTTTTTCGTTTCGTCAATCAGTCCCATCATCGTTGGATAAGTGGAAACGAACACGCGTCCCTCTGTATCTTTTTCCGTAACGAGATTCACTGGTGACGCTTCGGGCAGATGCTTCTTGAATGCGTTGACGGCCTGATTCACGAGCGCGACACGATCTGCCAAAAAGAGAACCCGCTTCGCCCAATTGCAGCGCATCAGCAAATCAGCCAACGCAATCACTGTTCGCGTTTTGCCCGCGCCCGTTGCCATGACGACAAGAGTTTTGCGGTCATGATCTTTTTCAAACGCCTCGCCGATGCGCCGGATGGCGCGGGTCTGGTAGTAACGCTCAACAATCGCCTCATTGATTTTCGCCTCCGCCAGTTTCTTGCGTGACGCGCGACGTTGAATCAGCAACTCCAGTTCGTCCTTTTTGTAAAAGCCCTGCACCGGACGCGGCGGATAATTCGCATCATCCCACATCCAATGCTCGTAGCCGTTCGAGTAGAAGATGACCGGTCGCCGGCCAAATTGTTTTTCGAGACAATCTGCATACAACTCCGCCTGTCGCTGGCCGACACGCGGATCGCGTTTCGTGCGTTTGGCTTCAACCAACGCGAGAGGCAAACCGTCATCACCCCAGAGAACGTAATCGACAAATCCTTTCTCCTGCGCGTTCGGCATTCCGCTGACTTCGTATTCGCGGTCGCGTGTTTGCTCCAGCGCCCAGCCCGCTTCTTTCAAGAGTAAATCTATGAAGTAATCCCTCGTCTCAGCTTCCGAATAGTTGTGTGTATCCGGCTGCGCAGCGTTCGCCCTCTTCGTCTCGGCAATCTCTGCGCGCAACCGCGCCAGTTCTTCGTCCAATGCCGTCTTGCCGTTCAACAATTCGGTCAGCTTCTCATCCCGCTCGCGCAACTTGGTTTCCAATTGCTGGAGTTGATCCGTTGTTTGATGGGTCGCCGATGTCGCGGCGGGCAGGAGAAGGGCGGGATTGAAAGCCAGATTGTCCGCTGGCTTCGCTCCACGCGAATAAGTTCGCGCCAGCCAGAAAGAGTAATGAAACAACTCGCGCGTAACCGTAATCGCATCAAACTGCCGCACCGGTTTTTGGCTGTGAACCGCGAGATTTCCAAGTTCTTTGATCAGCCGCACTTTGGCGAAGACAACCGCGCCGACCGCCGTGCGAAACGTCGGTTCGTGAATCAACGCGCTGAGATGTTCCTGATATGGCAGCTTGAGCGCAGGGTCATGTTTGAACAGCCATTGCACCGAGATTTCCAAAGCGCGACGCGCATAGAAACAGGAACTCCGGGGGTCAGTGTGCGCCAGCGACTCCGCCTTCGCAGCCGACGCGAAAATGTCCGGCCATTCCGCTTTGAGAAAAAGAA
>JBDSYB010000098.1:0-9151 GCA_039925885.1 Verrucomicrobiota bacterium | reverse complement strand
AATTTTGCTGGCCAAAAGAGAACTTTTTATTTGGGCAAAGTGAGTCACCAAACAGGAAACGTTTCCACCCTCGCCAAAGCTTCCCAAACGTCTGGTTCCATTTGTGTTTATTCGTGTCCATTCGTGGTTGATCTAAAATTTTAATGCCTTCGTCGCACTACGTTTTGTTGGGAGAGGGTCATCTTCAAGTAGTCCGCCGTTTCTTCGCGCGAAAATCGATCAGGAGAAAAGGCGCTGACATCAATTGAGGTTCGGCCTTCGGAGACAAACTCAGCCAACATCTGGCCGGAGGCTGGATTGTAGGCGAAACCGCCTGAGTGAAATCCAACTCCAAGGAACAACCCGGGCAGGGCGGATACTGGTCCGAGCATCGGTTCGCCATCCATGGTGAAGGTTAGCAAACCGATTTTTTCCAACTCCCAAGTGGTGGATTTGAGCGCGGGCAGCAATGGGATGAAGTTCTCTTTCATCTTGTCCTTTAAATCCGAAGCAACGGTCAGCGCGGAAAGATGGAAGTCGAGGGACTCTACCCGATGCTCGTCTCGTTCCGCAGTTTCGACACCGAGAAGAAGGCGTTCGCCCGCTGCCGGACGGATATAGCCAAACATCGGGTTGGCATTCACAGCTGGAAATTTTAGAGGCTGTGGAAGTGGCGAGGTGACGTAGCGTTGATGCACAAAATTTTTGACGGGAAAGATCAATCCAACGCGTTTGATCAACGGCAACGTCCATGCATAAACAGTCGAAACAACGGCGTCACACTCGATTACTCCCGCAGCAGTTTGAACTCCCGCAACTCTGCCCTCATGGAGAATGAAATTCTTGACCATCTCACTCTCACGAATTTCCACACCTAGCTCGCGCACTCGGCGGGCAAGAGCCGGGAGGTATTCATCCGGTTCGCTGTATCCGCCGAGCGGATCATACAGGCCGACGTAATCCGGGTTGGGACTAAGCGCAGGCCACCGTGATTTGATTTCAGCAGGAGTCAGAATTTCGTAAGGAGCTTGCAGGCGATCGTAGAGTGGCAAAAGTTTTTCGCGATCTGGCCAGGCGGCAGCATCGAACAAGTTCAAGCAACCGGCTTCCTGAAATTGATAGCCATCGAGGTCGCGGGAAAGTTCACGAAACAACTTTAAGCTGAGTTGTCGAACGCGAACGCCCGTCTCAGACCAAAGCAGGCCAGTGATAATTCCCGCCGCCCGGCTGCTCGAACCATCACCGACCGGTCCTTTGTCGAACACAATAATGCGTCCGTATTTTTTCCGGGCGAGATGATACGCGGTGCTCAGGCCGGTGACGCCGCCGCCAATGATGATTGCGGTTTTCATTTATCCTAAATTCGGAGGTTGGAATTGAAGGAAATAAATTTTCGCGCATTCGGAGCGCAGGCACCCTGCCTGCGCGTTTCGTTTCAACTCATCGACACGCAGGCGGGACGCCTGCGCTCCTTTTCGGCTGCGGTTTTGCCGAGCCAGGTTCAGTTGTGATTTAAACTTCAGGTTCATTTCTGTGTGCCCAAGTCGATGCCTAGGTGAGTTTCCATCGCGCGCAAAGCACGCGCTACATGTTCGTGCGTGGCCCGGGCCGCACCTGCTGGATCGCCTGCGGCGATGCAATCCACAATGGCCAGATGATCCTTGGCCGTGGCGTTCACGGGAAGGTGCTTGAGGTTATTATAATCGGATCGAATCCCAGTAATTTGAATGTGACAATTTTCATAGGAGCGGAGGAGAAGAGAATGCTTCGACGCTTCCACTATCGCGTAATGAAATTCATAGTCGGTCTGGTCGAGCCTCGCCCAGTCACCCACCTTGGTTTCTTTGGTCATCTGGCCGCACAATTTGCGTAGCTTTCCGACCAGTCCGGCTGGCTGCTGCACGGTTGCGAGGCGGGTGGCTTCTGGTTCCAACAAGAGGCGCATCGAATACATTTCCAGCACTTGCCTGGGTGGAAAATCCTCTACGTAGGTTGCGCTATTTGGAATAGTCCGAACCAGACCTTCATTTTCCAAACGGGCCAGTGATTCGCGCAACGGAATGCGACTGATTTTCAAACGAGTGGCTAATTGTCTCTCGACCAACCTCTGGCCGGGACGCAACTTGCCCTTGTAAATCAGTGTCTTCAGTTTTCGATAGGCTTCGTCCGCGTAGATCATAAATTTATCTGGTTAAGATTCGTCCTCCAATTGGCAGGTAAATGGTCACGGAAAAAATGAAAGCGATCTTCTTCCGGCGCAAGGTAGGGAGGAAGCAATCGCAAAGGGAAATCCGGGTCGTGCAATTTATAAATCAATTTGTCATAAGCGCCATCCATGTGGGAATCAGGGCCGACTGCCTGGCAGATCAATTCAAGTAGCTGGTCGATTTCCTTTCCAAATTTATGAAGCTCGGTTCCACGGCTGGTGAAAAATTGCCTGCCCATTTCCAAATGGCACAAGGCCAGAGAAGCGAGCAACCCACATTCAAATTCATCCCGCATCAGGGCGTAGCCCGGATCGGTAATGAAGAATTGAAGTTCCTTCGCTTGCACCAGGCAGTCTCGCAAATACGCCGAGTCCTTCCCACTTAACTTTGCCGCGACGAGATTCGGATGCGCGGTAGCAAGTCGGGCGTAATCACGACCAGTCAACAGGCGACCGCTGCGTTTGAGGTTGTAGTGCGTGAACTCGCAATCGGTAAAACGACCGCACGTTTCGCGAAAAAATAAATCCAACTCGCGATCATTCAACGCGCCCCAGGAAGGAAGGCTGAATTGAAATCGTCGGAAACCAAAATCATACGCGGCGGTCATGCGTTCGATCATTGTTCCCAGAGACAAGCTGATGAAACCGACCATGGGTTTGCCCGCATTGGCCTGCGCTTCTTCCCAAAAAATCGGGAGGATGGTGGCGAATTGTTTGTCAGTGATCGCGTAACCTTCACCCGCCGTCCCAAAAATATAAACGTGCGGCGTCACCTGGCGGAAAAGGAAGCGCAATTCCTTACGGAAGCATTCCTCCTCCAGTTCGTAACTTTCGTTCCAGGGCAACACGGCGGTCGCCAGCATCACAGGTTCACATCTTTTGCTCATGACAAATCGAATTAATCAGCCTCAGACATTGATCCAAAAAACAATTGCCTGCTCCGAAAGCGTAGGGAAGGGGACGTCGGCCTTCTGCGAGTTTCAAATAGCGCGTCGCCGTGTGGACTTCGTAGCCACCGCGTTTGTGGTCTTCATCGCTTCCTAAATAAGCATCGCAATCGTTGCTCATGGCAATGACGAGCGTGTCTGCCAATGGACTGCGCGCGCTCAGTTCCAGTCCAAGTTCGACCAACGGTTCGCCGCCGTAAAACACGATGCCCAATTCATCAATCATCCAAATCGTCATGGGCATGGGCCAATTTTTTGGAAGCGTTTTTCCCGAAATAATCATTTGCTTTACCCGCGTGGCCCACTCCGCCAGCGGAGCAACGTGCGCTTTTTTGGCTTGCACCGACCAACTCTTGTTACAGTTGATTCCCAGCACCCATTCCAGACTTGAATCGTTATCGAGCGCGGCAGTGAAGGCGCGCACTGCTTCTATTTCGTAGTCGAGTGTTTCCAATGTCGGCATTGGGTCGAGCGGCAATTCAATATCGCAACTCACGCTTGAAAACTTTTTTGGCGAACGGGTCTTAATATTTTTGAAAACAGGCGCGGCCTGTTCTGCCAGTCGTTGGCCGAGTTTGGCGGAATCGGTTTCGCTGCCGAACATCGGAATGCAGTTCACATCACCGGCTGCGCCGTAGCCAAAAAGAATCGGAACTCCGCCCGCTACGTTTTGGCTTAGTGTATCGGTCAAGTAACCCGGATATTCTGCGGAGATGGGCGCGTTGAAAATGACGCAAGCCGGATGCGCCGCAAAACGAACCCAGCCTGCAATCGGTTTTCCATTTTCATCGTCAATTCGCACCAGGCTTAAGCGTGGGTCAACGGGTCGCCCGGACGCTAATCCCTCGCGGAAATCGCGCGTATATTTGACGCCGCCATTGTGCTGAGGAACGCGTGTGTTGAACGAAGCGTCGGTGATATTCACAGTCGCATTTCCGATGCGGGCGGGACGACGTGCTTTCACTGCATCGATGGCCGCTTCGACCGCTTTCGTTTTGACAAACTCGAAGTAAGGATGCGCTTTGGTGGGAGATTCGAGAAAGGGAGTTGAATGGCTGTGCGAACTGCTGATGACAATATCCTCGATGGCCGTGTTGGTCGCATCTGCTATCGCTTGTCGCAGGAGCAAGCAATGAGTGCAATTGGCCCCGACATTATCAATGGCAACAAGAATCCGATTTCTTTCGTTGAAACCGAGACACAGCGCCTTGGTTTGCAAACGACTTCCTTGCTCATCGAAGCGCACCGTCATGTTTGAGTGCAGTGAATTGTTGACGATGTCGGGAGTAGGCACGATGCAACGCGCCGCCGCTCCTGCATAAAAAATTAAACTCATTGTATTTGCTCCGTAACGCAGGGGGTGGTCAGTGGAAATTTTTCATGCCACGAGCAATGTTCACAGGTGGTCAATCCATATTCATCAAAAATGCCGCCGAGTCGAAAATAATCCGGGTGACGTCCGTTAGCTTTGCACAAAGGGACACGGGTTCCGAACGCAAGATGGAATCCGGAAAAAGCAGGACAATCCTGTCGAATCACATCGTCAGGTGCAGGCGCAGAAATCGGTCGGGGTGGATTGAATTTTTTTTTGACAGGTCGTTGCGGACCCTTCTTCCACGCCTTCAGCATGGCCGCAGTTTTTTGCAGGGCGTCGATGGCAAGTTCACCACTTTCGAGGTCAGGAGGACGCAACACAAGGCAAGCTGGATTGTCGGCAAATGCGGTTGCCAAAAAACTTTCGAAATCACCCGCGCGCATCAATCCGGAAATACTTTTTCCAACTTTTCCAATTTTCAAAATGCCGCTGGCCCGGCAGAGATCCTGCATCAGTCCGGGATAGTCGTATTGAATCCGACGACCTCCGGCACAATGATTCAAATGTCGTTCCTTCGGCCAATAATGACCCAGGTATGCCACTTGCAAAATCTCCTCGTAGTAGTGCCATAACGTGACCCTATCCACTCCTACCCCAAGAGTCAGAATGCAACCGTCGAGCGTAACAAGTTTCTCGAAGGGGTTGCCTTCCCCACATGGCGTTGTTGATTGCCGATGCCCGGCCAGCAATGCCTCTGCGGAATGACCTAGCGCAACCCACGAATGGGTGGGATGACAACTGCGGAAGCTTCCGACGCGCTTTCTTATTTCCTCGGAAATAGCTCCTTGGAAGCCGGGTTGTTGGCTTGGGCAAAGATGAGTTGAGCAAGGCGCGCAATCGCTGTTCTTGAATTCAGTAAGGTCTCCCCAGACACTGTCGCGAAATGCTGGCGTCAACAAAGTTCCCTTCGTTCCTACCGCCTCGCACAAAGCATCCACCACCGTCGCTGCACCTCCATCCACCAAGCCTAGCGCGCTCAGTGAGCTATGCATCATAACAGTATCTCCCGCGCGCACACCCAGGGCGCGGAGTTCAGAAGCGAGTTGCTCTTGGTTTATGCCCATCACAATTTCGTTCCGTCAAGCGGACTCGTCTCCTCATCGATTATGGTTGGGATGGAAAGCGGGCGACGTCCTATCGGAAGAAGGCTCACGGTAGAAGCAACGATTACTCCGATGCCCAATACGCATGGCATGATCCAGACAAAGCTCAATCCAAAAAGTCCAAAAAACCCCATCCCAACCGCAACCGCAATCGCAGCGATGGTTCCGACAACTGTGCCGAAAGAGGTCGCCCAAGGAACGAACATAGCCATGAAAAAAATCAGGAACAGAGGTCCGACCGACAACCCGGACAATTTGTTGACCGATTCCGTCAGGTTGCCCGGCACACGATAGACCACCGCACTGATCAGGACGACTAGAATGCCAATGACGACAGAAATTATTTTGTCCCACCGGACGTTATCAGCGCCACTCGCTGGGCGGCGACCGAATCGGTCGAAAAAATCCACTTTAAGCACTGTCGTGGAGGAGTTGATGCCTGACGACAAACTCGACATACCCGCCGCCAGCAATCCAGCCACCACCAGACCGCTGATCCCTAGAGGTAGTCCGACAGCTATGTAGCGTGGGAAAAGTTGATCCGCACTGGTCGCAAGAGTCTGGCCCGGTGGAAGCAGGTGCGGTTTGGCGCGGAAATACGACAGTAGCGCAAATCCAAGGATGCAGAGGAAAATCGTCACGATAAGGTCGGTTACCAAAGAAACCGCCAGGACGCGTCGCGCTGACTTGACATCGCGCGTGGAAAGGTAGCGCTGTATCGCCATCTGGTCTGATCCGGTGGTGCAAATCCACCAGAGAAATCCACCCATCATCGCACTGGCAAATGTGATACGGGAAGTGGAATCAAACCAAAAATGGGGCGCAGCCCAACCAGGGTCCCATGAGGTCTGAAACCACTTTCCAACCCCACCTAGAGCAACTGTAATTAAAATCACGGAAAGAATCGCTCCGGCGAAAAGAATGAAGGTCTGGACTACATCCGTAACCACCACAGCCCTCAATCCGCCCATTGATGTGTAAACCAGCGTGATGATTCCCAGCACAGCGGCAATCGCCATGGAATATTTTGGATCCAGGCCCATCAGCGGAATCAGCACGGTAACAGTCGTCGTGTAGATGATCATTGCCATCCAGATCAGACGCATGGACAAAAACAACGAGGCGGCGAGCAATCTAGCGCCTACTCCCAGCTTAATCTCAATGATCTCATAGGCGCTAGTTACCTTGAGTTTCATAATGTGCGGGATCAGGAACCAGCCCGCTACAAAATAGACCAACGGAGTCGCTGCATAACCGGCCAGCATCATCGGCCCGTATTCAATCATTTCACCGGGATAAGCCAGATAGGAAATCGTGCTGAGCAAGGTGGCGAAGAGGGATAACCCAACCGCCATAGGCCGCATTGAGCGACCGCCTAAAAGATAATCATCCGAGTTTTTTGTCCTTAACGAGTAGTAATACCCGATGCCCAACATAACCAGGAGATACACGGCGATGACTCCCCAATCCACCGCGTTTAGTCGATGGGTCACGCGGCGACTTTGATGAAGGATCGCGCTGCTCGCGGCCACCCGCAGGTCTGCACTGGCTTCATACTTTTCAGAGGTTCCACCTGCTGGTTTCAGTTGGTCTTCCAAGAGTGGTAGATCAGATGCTGATCCGTATCGGGCCAGAGCCGTGAACGCATCATACTTTTCCTCCGCAGTTCCTTTCACAGCGTAAGAACGAATATCCTTTAGAAATGCTGGTTGCCGATCAGCGCCTCCGTGAACAAGGGCGGCAAAAATCAAATTAACTCTGGCCGTGGACTCGTGCGGCTCCTTTCCGGCAGCTTCAACCAGAAGATCAACACTCTCCTGATGGACCTTGGGCAGAAACCGGAAGGCATAACCGGATAAACCCCGCAACGATTCGTCCGGATCCTTCAAGTAGAGAGCTAGAGCGGCTTCATCTTTTTGTTCCCCGCTATTCGCGAGCACCCATTGAGCGTGCAAAGCGAAAGACGTGTGTCCTGAACGAGATACATTGACAAACTCAGTTCGTTCCGTTCCTTGAGGATTATAACCGAGCTTGGCCAAAGCTTCCACAGCGTGAAGTCGGTCGGGAGCATTCTTATCTAAAAAAACTTTTCGGATTTCACCCAACCACTTTGTCCGCTCCAAGTGTCCACGCGACTGGCGCGCCATCACCCGCCAAAGGACAACGCGATATTGCGGCTCTGCGCCACGTTTCCGCAAATCTTCTTCCATGACCTTGAGGATTCCCTGGGGATAATCCAACTCAAGCAACGCTTCGGCGGCGTGGATGCGCGGCCAGGAAGTTTCGTTGGTCAACACTTCACGCAACCCCGCCAATGCCTGTTCTCTCATTGAAGCGCTCACCGGCGAGCCAGCGGCCAGCGTGTTATCCGCCCGCAAGTTCAATGAAAACAGGCACAAAAGAATCAATCCAAAGAATGTCACGCGAAGTGCCTTGAATGAATGTAATGGTATTCTACTTACGGGCGACCCACAAAAAACCGAAGCAGATGTCGCTTCTGACCTGAATTGAATGATCTTGGCGGGGGGATGCGGTCGAAAACTGGTGGGGCGACTTTTAATTATTGCGCGCATTGGATAATGGTATACCATTCCTTCATTCCATAAATCAACCGAAATTTGGCCTTTGAAAACATTTAATGCCACCAAAATGATCCCCGCCCCGGCGCAAAGTAGAATCGGGACAATTTGTAGTGACGCTCAAATCCTGGATCCGGTTCCAGTAGCGCGGCCCAAGACGGTTCCGATGCCTGAGTTTGGGGTCGTCGTGTTTGAGAGCCGACATGCGCCTGATTTTACCCCTTCGGTGCTCAAGCAGGATTTTTCTGAATTTCTGCTGGTCGTAGATGGCAAGGCACACTTGGAAGGCGGAGGCCGGGCGTTTGAGTTGTCGGAAGGAAGCTTCCTCCACATCCCCGCAGGAGAGAAATACTTTTACCGGGATGTTCTTTCCAGGCCCGTTACGCTCTACGCATTGCAATACAAGGACTTGGTTTTTCCTGCCTCGATCCGGGACGTGTTGGATTCCTGCGGAATTATCCATTGGAACCTGAATACGCCGGATTATCCGCAACAAGGTTCCATTCGCGCCGCCTGTCTGGAAATGCTTTTTGAACAACAATCCAAACAGCCGGGATGGGAGTCCGTTCTTTCCTCGAAACTATTAAACCTCGGGGTCTGGGCGTTGCGCCTGTGCTCCCGATCCGCGCTCTTTCAGCCTTCTGCGTTCGAGCCGAACGCTGATAGTAAAGCGCGCGTGGCCAGTTATGCCGTGCGATTGCGGACACAGTTTTTCCAGCACAAATCGCTTGATGAGGCGGCGCGCACCTGCGGCTTGAGTCGTCGCCGTTTCACAGAGCTGTTCAGGGAGTCCACCGGCCAAAGCTGGCACAAATACATTCTTTCGCTACGAATGGAATACGCCAAAGAACTCCTCTGCAAAACAGAGAAAACAATCATCGCCGTGGCCTTTGAATCTGGCTTTGAAGATGTGTCCAGCTTCAATCATGTGTTCAAAGAGATGCTGGGCTGCTCCCCATCAT
>JBDSYB010000097.1:0-12885 GCA_039925885.1 Verrucomicrobiota bacterium | reverse complement strand
GTTGGGAATTTTCCCTGCTGTCGATCCACTCGCTTCTAATTCCCGCGCGCTCACGCCGGAAATCGTTGGCCAGGAACATTACGACGTCGCTCGCGGCGTGCAAAAGATTCTGCAACGTTACAAAGATTTGCAGGACATCATCGCGATTCTCGGCATGGACGAACTTTCGCCCGAAGATAAAACGACCGTTCTCCGCGCACGCAAAATTCAGAAATTCATGAGCCAGCCGTTCACGGTGGCGCAGGTTTTCACCGGTCGCGAAGGCAAGCAGGTTTCCCGCGAAGAAACGGTTCGCGCATTCAAAGAAATTCTCGATGGCAAACACGACGACGTGGGCGAACAGAATTTCTACATGAAGGGCGGCATCGACGAAATTAAGGAAGCGTAACAAATTGCGAGTGACGAATGGCGAATGACAAATTCGACATTTGAAATTCGCAACTCGAAATTTCTAACATGGCCACGCTGAAACTCGAAATCGTCACGCCCGAAGCAAAAACCTACTCCGAAGATGTGGATATGGTCACGCTTCCCGGAATCGCCGGTGAAATGGGAATTTATCCCAATCACGTTCCATTGATGACTCAGGTTGTTCCCGGCGAAATCATCGCGCGCAAAGGCGGACAGGATTATCATCTCGCCATCGGCGAAGGATTCGCTGAAATCACCGGGACCCGCGTCGCCATTCTGACCGACATGGCCATTCGCGCGGAAAATATTGACGAAGCCAAAGCCGAAGAAGCCCGTCAACGCGCCGAAGCCCGCCTCGCCGAAAAAATCGACGACGAGGAATCAGCAATGGTCAGTGCTGCGCTTGCTCATTCCTTGGCCCAGTTGAAAGTAAAACGGCGGCAACGCTAGAGTTTTAACCATCGGCCTCTGTCCGCCGATTTCCTTTCGCGCGTTAGAATGCATTGGACCCGTTGCCCGCTGTGCGACAAACGATTGCCATCTGTCCGAATCACAGGTTGGAATGTTGCGCCATCTCGCGCAGGGCGGTTTTTAAAATTTTCCCCGTCGGGTTTCGCGGCAAAGCGGAAAGCACCACAACCTTTTTCGGCACTTTGTAATCGGCCAGCTTTTCGCGAACGAATTGCAGCAACGTCTTTTCGTCGAGCATCACGCCTTCTTTCGCGGAGACGAATGCTAGCGGTAGTTCGCCTTTGCGCGCACTGGGCACGCCGATGACGGCGGCCTCGCGCACGCCGGGAAATTGGTAAATGACTTCCTCAATCTCGCGCGGGTAAACGTTGATGCCATTTACGAGCAACATGTCTTTCTTGCGGTCGGTGATAAAAAAATAACCTTCGTCGTCGCAATGGCCAATGTCGCCCGTCAAAAGCCAGTCGCCACGCATGGTGCGGGCAGTTTCAGCGGGCTGCTTCCAGTAGCCTTGCATGACGTTTCCGCCACGCACGCATACTTCGCCGGTTTCCATGGGCGCGAGAATTTTACCGGCGTCGTCCTGAATGGAAACTTCGACATCGTAAATCGGTTTGCCGATGGAGCCGGGCTTTTGGCGATCAAGGGGATTGAAGCTGACGACGGGGCTGGCTTCAGACAATCCGTAGCCTTCGAGAAGCGGCATGGCAAATTTTTCGCTGAACTCACGCGAGATTTCGTGTGGCAAGGGCGCGGCGCCACTGATGCAGAGGCGCAAGGGAAGTTCGGCCGGGATGGAGGCGTGCATGAGTGTGCGGAAAAGTTGCGGAACCGCAGGAAGGATAGTGGCGTGACTATGGATAATATCCTGCACCAGATTTTTCGGCGGATGCACAGATTTAATAAGGACAATCGAACCGCCCACCAGCAACGGCAGCAGCACTCCCACGCATAACATGAAACTGTGAAACATTGGCAACAACAGAACGATGCGGTCATCGCCCACGGCCTGGAGCACGCGCCGACAGCTTTCGACATTATGTAGGAGATTGCCGTGCGAGAGCATCGCACCTTTGGGACGGCCCGTCGTTCCGGAGGTGTAGATGAGCACGGCTAGATCGGATTCGATACAGGTGGCTTGGGCCGTGAGAACGCGGCTGACTTGATCAGTTGGCCGCAATTGGGGAAAATCTTCCACGCGCAAACATTTCAAACAGGGTCGCAACTCGCGCAGTTTCGCCACGTTGTCGGCCATTGATTCATCGCTGATGATTAAATCAATTTCCGCATCGGCGAGAATATAATTAGTTTCATCGGGCTTGAGAAAGTTGTTGATGGGCGTGGCGACGCAGCCGACTTGCAAGATTCCGAAAAGGGCCGGGACAAATTGCGGACAATTCTTAAGCCAGATTCCGACGCGGTCGCCCGGTTTGAGTGAAAATTCACTTTTCAGGAATTCGGCCACGGCCAGCGATTGCGCCCAAAGCTGTGTGTAGGAAAATTCCGCGTCGCCCCAGAAGAGCGCGGGTTTGCTGGAATTTTTTTCCGCGGAGTCGGCGAAGGCAAGGGCCAGATTCATCACGTGGAAGATAATTTTAAACAAAAGAGTGCAAAGGAAAAAAATTCGTGCGCGCTGATTCCAGTGGACAGCGTGACTTGGCGATTGAACAATTTCACCGGTGATTGATACAGACGAAAAACTGGAAATTTTTTTGCAATGCCTCCGCAGCGCTCCATGGCTTGCTCTCGACACCGAGGCCGACAGCCTCCACGCGTATCCCGAAAAACTTTGCCTGTTGCAAATCAGTTTTGAAGGCGCCGATGAACTGATCGACCCGCTCGCCAAAATTGACCTCACTCCGCTTTGGGTCGAATGGCAGAAACACGAATTGATTTTTCACGCCGCCGATTACGATTTGAGACTTTTACGCAAGAACCATAATTTCGTTCCGGAGAAAATTTTCGATACGATGCTGGCGGCGCGTTTGCTCGGCGAAAAGGAATTCAGCCTTACCAACCTCGTGAAAAATTTCCTAGGGGTGGAACTGGAAAAAGGTTCCCAGAAAGCGGATTGGGCGCGGCGACCTTTGACCGATAAAATGGCGGAGTATGCCCGCAACGATACGCGTTATCTCAAACCCCTCGCCGATATTTTACGGGGCAGACTGGAGGAAAAAAATCGACTCCAGTGGCATCAGGAATCGTGTGCACGCCTCATCGCCGATTGCTCGAAATCGCCTTCGGAAGACATCGAATCATGGCGCATCAAAGGCAGCAGCAGACTCGGTCGCGCGCCGCTAGCCGTGCTGCGCGAGCTTTGGCAATGGCGCGAGAAAGAAGCCATCGCCGCCAACAAACCACCCTATTTTATCCTGAGTCATGAAGTGATGGTGGAGATCGCTGCTGCCGTCTGCACATCGCGAGGCTGGATAGAAATGATTCCACGGCATTTCAGCCCACGCCGTGAAGCTGAACTGCGACAAGCCGTTGAAACTGGAATGAACATTTCTTCGGAAAATCAACCGGGCATTTTACGGTTTAATTCGCCCAAGCCAACTGAAGGCGAGAAGCGTCGGTTTTTAGAAATCTCACGCCGTCGTGATGAGGCTGCGGCCAGATTACAAGTGGATCCAACGTTGATTGCCAGTCGTGGCACAATTGGCGCGCTGGCGCAAAATGGCAGTGAATCCACCAGGGAGTTAATGCAATGGCAGCGCGAGCTTCTCGGTTTGTGATTGGCCGGTCTGGAAAGATCAATTGGACGGGCTGAGTTGTTGCACCCATTTGCCGGTGCTTTGCGAGTAACTCGTAAAAGCTTTGAGACCGAGGTTGGCCAGCAAACTTTTTTCTGTCTCTGCCTGAATCGCTCTCAACGCTTCAAGTCGCTGTGCGGCGGGAAGAGTCGCGTTTGCCAGCAAACGTTCCCGTTCAGCTTCGGCGATTTGCTTGATGTCGAAAATAGTTTGCGCAGTGGCAACCGGAAGCTCATGGACCTCGGCAAAGATTCGCGCTTCGCGAAAATCAGAATTTTGCGCGCGTTCATACTCGGAGTAGCGCGGCGCGCCCAGTTGCTGTTTGAGTTCATCCTGCATTTTCTTTTGCGCCGCCGCCTTTTCTCCGTGCGCGATTTGGTCGTCCGGTTTGGCCAGCGCAAAAGTGCTCTCAATCGCTTTTTCCATTTCAAAAATCTGGCGAAATTCCGCCTCGCTCGGATTAAATCCAATCAACTCGGCGCGCAATTTGTCCGCCGTGGGCGACATGCGCAGTTCGAATTCCGCACGTTCGGAATCACTCAGAATTTTTGCAAGTCCCTCGCCGCGCGCCGCCTCGATCTTTTGCAACGCCTCCCTATCCGCGGGTGAAATTTTTCCGTTGGCCGTTTCCAAAATCCGCTCCTTCTCTCCCTCGTATTTTTCGCGCAATGCGAGAATCAGAGACCGCTTTTCCTCCGGCAAAAAATTGAGGCGGCGATCTTCCTCGTTGGCGTCGACAAAATACTTGTTCAATTCGCGTTCGTAATTGATGCCGAGCAAATCGCGCAAAACGCCGGGAATTTCTTTGTCGATGGAGGCTAGTTGTTTCTCGCGCTCGTCGAGTTGGCGGGCGTTCAATTTGCGTTTTTCGTCTGTCTCCCAATATTTAAATTCCCGTCCATTGTGGTAAAATTGCCCGCGCTTGGCCGCATACATCTTCATGATATCCGTGAGAATAATATCTTTAATCGTGCTCTCCGGGCAACCGACGCCGCGCAGGTTGGCGATGTATTGACGGTAATCGCTCGACTCGATTTCACCCCAGTTGATTCGGTTGGTGACGTAAATAATTTGAGGCGGAATGACGGGATCTTTTTGCTCGACGGGTTCGCGAACCGGAATTTGCGGTTCCACATTTGGAACAAGTTCAGCAGTCGAGGTTGCGCGGTGTTCAGGGAGAAAAAATCCTCGGAAAAAATAAAAGCCCGCGGCGAGAATCGCCAAGTTGAACAAAACCAAAGCAATTAATAATTTAGCTTTCATTCAAGTCCCGCGATTTTACCCAAATGCGACTGTCCGTCCAGCCGTGACTGCGTTTTAGCGCACCACTTCAAAAGCGAAACCCTTCAAATATTCTGTTTCTGGAATTGCCGGAATGATTGGGTGATCTGGCGATTGGCTGTAAGTCGCCACACGCCGCAAAATTCGACGGGCGTCGTAGGCGGCTTCCAAAATGATCGCCTGAAACATTTCCGCATCGACATGATGCGAACAACAAAACGTCGCCAAAGTTCCGCCCGTCCGCAAAAGTTTGAAGGCGCGCAAATGGATTTCCTTGTAGCCGCGCATCGCATCAGGAATAGCCGACCGGCTGCGCGTGAATGACGGCGGATCGAGAATGATTCCATCAAATTTTGGGATGACTTTTTCGTGCGGCTTGACGGCGGTTTGACCTTTCAACCAGTCGAAAACGTTCACCACCTCGAACGAACATTTGTCCGCAAGACTGTTGGTGGCCGCGTTGCGTTTTGCGGCGGCAATCGCGTCCGCGCTTTGGTCCAACATGTGGACCTGAGTTGCGCCCGCCCGCGCCGCGTGCAAACCGAATCCCCCGAGAAACGAAAAGCAATCCAGAACATTCCCGCCTTTCATCAAGTTGGCGACTTGCTGATAATTTACCTGTTGATCGAGATACAAACCGGTTTTGTGACCGCCCGAAATGTCCACTTCAAAATTCAAATCGTTGAGTTTGATTTTCACAGGCCCGTCCATTTTTCCGAATAAAATTCCATTCGCGTCCGCCATCCCTTCAAATTTGCGGAAGGAACTTTCGCTGCGTTCGACAATAGCGCGTGGCGAAAAAATCTTTTGCAGTGCGGCCACGATCATGGCCTTCCGTTGATCCATGCCAAGAGAAGAAGTTTGCAGAACGAAAACATCTTCATATTTGTCGATGATCAAGCCGCTCAAAGAATCGCTCTCAGCGTTGACGACGCGGAAGGATGTCGCGCCGGGCATGTGCTTTTTGCGAACGGCCAGCGCGTCGCGGATTTGCGTTTCAAAATATTCACGCGTGACCTCGACCCGTTCAGGAGCCAGTAGGCGGACATGAATTTTCGATTTGGAATTATAGAATCCGATGCCGAGCAAACGTTGCCGATGATCTTTGACTTGAACAACGTCGCCGTCGTTGGCCGGAGCCGTCAGACGAAGAATCGCGCCTTGATAAATCCAGGGATGGCCTCCCACAATTCGGTCAGCCTCTCCGGGACGAAGTAAAACAACAGGTAAAGTATCCATATTTTTGTAAACAGAGCGGGGAACATCTTACAATTTTCCTAGAGGCGCAAGCACGGTGACTTTTCGTGAAAAACGTAGCGCGGAAGAACAGGACAAATATGATAGGAAGTATCAATTTATGAAATATTTCTCGTTAATGGTTTTTGCCTTTTTATCTACAGGCTGCACATCTGTCCAAACCAATGCGCCGACCATTCGCGTATTGACCTACAACATTCATCACGGGGAGGGGAACGACCAAAAAATTGATCTGGTGCGGATTGCGGAAATTATCAAACGCGAAAAGGCGGACATCGTCGCCCTGCAAGAAGTGGATCGGGGCGTTGAACGCAGTGCGCGGCAGGATCAACCGGCAGAACTCGCCAAACTCACCGGCATGAAAGTTTATTTTGCTCGCAACATTATTTATCAAGGCGGCGATTACGGGAACGCCGTGTTGACGAGATTTCCCATCCAGAGCAAAAAAAATACGCATTACCGAATGCTTCGCACCAACGAGCAACGCGGTGTTCTCCAATTGCTGCTTGATGTTCACGGCAAAGATTTGTTGTTCATGAACACCCACATCGACTATCGCCCCGATGACGCTGAGCGGTTTCTAAACGCCGACGAACTACAAGGCATCGTGGTTGCTGCCAAAAAAACTCCAATAATTCTTTGCGGTGATTTTAATACGGAGCCGGAGAGTCGGACCCATTCGAAAATAAAAACCTTTCTCAGCGATTCCTGGGAAGTGATTGGCGAGGGGAACGGGTTCAGTTTCTCCAGCGAAAAACCGCAGAAGCGCATTGATTACATTTGGATTTCCCCGGAATCCGTCACGCCGCTAAAGATCAAAGTTTTGTCATCGGACGCTTCCGACCATTTGCCGGTTCTCGGCGAATTTCGGCTCAAGTAATCTTCAACGATTGGTTTCTTTGGGAGAGCGGCTCGGCTTCGCTTTGGGCGGCGATGCTTTGCTCTCCAACTTTTTCGTAAGCGCGTCCAATTCCTTTTTGTGCTCGCGGCCTTCTTTTTGCAGTTCCAAAATTTCGGCGCGCAAATTTTGCAAATTATCGCTTGGTCGGGCGGCGATGCGGATCGACTCAAGAGATTTTTCAGCTGCCTTGCGTTCAGGACTTTCTTTCGCCGTTGCCGCGAAACTTTCCAACGCGGCAATCGCTTTTGCATCTTCCAAAGTCCCGAGCGCTGCAATCGCGCCAAGTTGGACTCCCTTCTTTTTGTGATTCACGTAGCTCAATAAAAATTCTCGCGCGGCATCCTTTTGCTTTTCATTCCGTGATAGATAGGCCATCGCATCCAATCCCGCTGAAAAACCGCGCGTGGTGAATTCTTTCTCTCCTTTGCGCAACGTCTGGCGAATCGGCCCGGCCTGATTTGGATCGTCCTGCGTCCTCATTGCGGCGATGGCGGCATCGGCCAGCGCATTTCGATACGAAGTGGAATCAAGCAGCGGCAATAAAGTTTTACGGCTCTCCTCGGTGGGAAAATTTCCCAAGGCCCGGATCCACTGGGCACGAATATCAGGATTTTTTTCCCCGTTGATTGACTTCATGGCGGTCGCCAAAACATTCGTATCAAAAAATCCGCTGATGCTTTGCGCGACCTGGCTGCGAACACGCGCATCAGTTTGTTTTGCGGCGAGCAACGCGTCGAGCGCTTGGTCATTGTGGATCGTCTGCAACGCTTTCGCCGCTTCCACGCGCACTCCATAAAACGCATCATTTTCCAGCGCCTGTTTCAATTGCTTGACGCTTTCGCGATCTTTCTTTTCCGCAAGCTGTTCGATGGCCAACACTCGTCCGATCATGTCATCTTTGTCTGCAAGTTGCGCGTAGAGCATCGCGTTCGGCACTTTGAAATTAATTTTCGCGAGCAGAGAAAAATCGGAATCAACCCGCACAACTTCCGGCGCTTCCGGCAGCGCGAAATAGAAATCCTCTTCTTTTTCTTTGACGACGATGTGCTGTTCTTTCACGCCGGATTTGCCCTTGAAACGAACGTTTAACGGAAAATTAAAAAGCAAAACGTCTTCGGTGATTTTTTGCGTTTGTTTGAGGGAGATTTTCGCCAGCTTCGATTTTGCGTCCCAGGAATACGCCGCCTCGATCTCGGGAAAGCGCGCGTGATAAACCCATTGATCGAAAAATTGATCGAACGAACGGCCAGAGATTTCCTCAATCACCGCGTTCAAATCCTCGGTGACAACAGTGTCATACTGATGCCGCTCCACATACGTTTTGATGCAGCGACGGTAAACGTCTTCCCCGAGTTGCGAGCGCAACATGTGCAACACCCAACTTCCTTTTTGATAAACGAGATAATTAAATCGCTCTGTGGGACTTTCAAACTTTCGGAACACGATGGGTTGAACGTCGTTGGTCACGGTCATGATGCGTTTTGAGCTGCCGTAGAGACCGTAAAGCATCGAGTCGCGCCCATTTTTGTGTTCGTCATAAAGGAGCGCGTAAAATGTGGCGAACCCTTCATTCAGCCAGAGGTGGCTCCAATCTTTGCACGTCACCAGATCGCCGAACCATTGATGCGCGAGTTCGTGGGAGACGAGTCCCTCGCTGCTGCGAATGTTTTCTGTCTCGCTGCGAAAAAGCGTGCGGTCGGTCAGCGTCGTTAGGCTGGTATTTTCCATTCCGCCCATGACGAAATCGTTGACCACAACTTGAAAATATTTTGCCCACGGAAAGGGAACGCCGATTTCTTTTTCGAAAAACGCCATCATGTCCTTCATGTCGCGGAAAGAATTTTGCGCTTCGTCGATGTCCGAAGGCGGCGTGTAAAACGCGAGCGGGATTTCTTTGTAGCGGTCTTCGACGTGTTTGAAATTTCCGGCGATGAGCGAGATTAAATAATTGACGTGCGGTTTTTCCTGCCTCCAGCGAACGGAGTTCAAGCCGTTGGAATCTTTCTCCTGCGAGATTTGTTTGCCGTTGGAAAGCACCGTCATCCCATCCGGCACATGACAAATAATTTCGGAGGTGAATTTCTCATTGGGAAAATCGTAACTCGGATACCAATGGCGCGCTTCAATCGCTTCGCCTTGTGTCCAGAGATGCGTCTCGCCTTCCTTGTAACCCATCTCGGGTGTGCGAAAATAAAGGCCCAGTGCCGGTTCCGCTGAGTAAGCAACGGTGACGCGGGTTTCTTTTCCGGCTTCGATTGGTTTGGAAAAACTGATGATGATTTTCTCCTCCGTGACTTGATAGCTTTCTATTTTTTCCGTCGAAGAAATATTTGAAACGATCAAATCCACTGCGTCCAAACGCACTTCGTCGATTGCTTTTGCGATGGGTCTGAACGTGAGCGTGGCCGTGCCGGAAATAGTTCGTTTCTGGAAGTCGGGCGTGACGTCCAGTTTCAAATCAAGAACGTCGATTTCGCGGCTCGGTGCGTATTTTCGAAAATCCGAGGAATCGTTTGTTGAAAAGGGGGCGGCTGATTTCCGGCAAACAATTTCTTCAGAAAAATTATCTGCCAAAAGTAAAAAATTGCTGGAGAAAATTAGAGTTGCGGTAAAAAGTCGCTTCAAATTCATGCCGCGTCTTCGTAACAAGGAAGCCAAACAAACAAAAGCGCAATCCAGCGCGCCTTTCCTCAAGCGACTCTCGCTGCCGCAATGGAATCAATGCGCAAACGTTTCCGCGCGCCTTCCAATTCCAGCTCAACTTCTTCGCCCACTTTTTTATTGAGGAGCGCCTGCGCCACGGGCGTGAGGTAACTGATCACCCCTTTTTCCGGCTCGGAATCCCACGCGCCCAGAATTTCAAAATTTTCGCTTTGATTAGCATTCAAGTCGGTCACGCCCACTTTGGTGCCGATCCCTACCGCATCCGTTTTTACATTTGCAAAATCGGTTCCGCGCGCTTTTACCAATTGCGTTTCCAGTTCGGATTTTTGACGCATTAAAATCTTCTGCATTTCCTTGGCGGCTTTGTATTCGTGATTCTCGCGCAAATCACCGTAGCTCCGGGCGATGGCAATTTCCTTTGAGTTGGCCGGAATTTTTTTCTGCACCATCTCCGCGTATTCGTTTTTGCGCCGCTCGAGACTTTCCCAGGAAACCTGCAGGGTCGCCTCTTGTTTGGTGGCTTCTCCTGAAATCATCGATTGCAGCGCGGGATAACCTTTGACGATATGGCCGAACAAAGAGCGTTTGCTCATGTCGTCGAAAATGGGCGAGAGCTGCAGCGCTTTCACGCAATCTTTCATTACATCAATGTCTGCGGATTCGAGCAGTTCCACAAGGAAGTTGGGGTTGTCGGAAATAAAATCGCGCAACTTGTTCGTGCGCTTTTCGTTGAACTGGTCGCGTTCCATCGAGGTGAGCATGGCACGAAAAACTTCCGGCCCAAGAATGTCCGCGTAAGTGTCGTCGGAACGTTCCTTGGCGAGCCAGAGCAGCAAATCGCTGCTGGCCTGATGCTGGTTGATGAGCCGCGCCAACGTTTCTTTGAGTTGCTCGAACTTGCCGCCTTGAATGAGCGCGTGGGCCATTTCGCCAGCGAGTTTCGTGGAAACATTGTTCACTGTTCCGATCAACGCATCCTGCCATAAATTCGGGTTGGCTTCTTTGAACGATTCCAATGCGCGCCGATGTTTTGCGGCGGGGAGCGCTTCGAGAACCTGCCCGAATTTTGTTTCCTGCAACCAGAATGAATTCGTGGAAATCTTCTCCGTGCTGGTCGATCCAATAGCGTTGCGCAGGTCGTCGCGCACAAAAATTCCTTCGAGCGCAACGGCTGGTTGCGTCCGTTGATGACTGATAATTTCCGTGTTCAACGCCGCAATCGCTTCCTCACCCGCAGTTTTTGGGTCGGATAAATCGGAGATGCTTTTCAGTAATTCGTGGGCAACATTGAGACGCGCTTTTAAACCTTTGGCCGCGCGAAATTCGCCCATCAAACGGTCCTGCAATGAAGTCTCTTTCGCTTGATAAAGGACCGGGTCGGATTTCTTGACGGGCAGTTGAAAATGGCCGTCCTTTTTCAATTCGCGCTTGGCCGCTTCCCACCACTTTTTCCAGTCGGATGTAATGACATCCGGCACGAGCGCCTGCTGAATTTGATCGAGCGTTGCGCGACCGTCATAGCTTTGCAAAACGAGTTTGATAAGATCAAGATGGTGCAGCGCCGCCATTTGTTGAAGCGATTTCAAGTCCGCCAGTTTGCGGGCAAGAATGTGGTCTGGTGGAATCGGCTTGAGCGAATCCGCCGCAAACGCGAGATCCATCGGATGGCCTTTTTTCGAGGGGAAATCAATGACGAAGCGCGCGAAAACGGTATCTACCGTGGTAATTTTTCCAAAACCCCAACTGCGGTGCATGCAATAACGGCTCTCGGTCAGGCTCACGAGCGGCTCGATTTGTTGTTTGCTCAACTTCCCTGCTGCCACCAGTTTTTCAAACTCTTCTTTCATAAAATGAACATAAATTCTCGCGTCCGGTTGCGCGAATGTGATTATTAGTTTGTGGCTGTTCAAAAACCAAGAGAAATTGCCGTGCGCGTCCTGCAACTCCGACAAAGCGAGCCTGATTTCGTCGAACACATTTTCGAGCGGGAATTGACGGAGGCGCGCATTTCTCCCATCGACCGCGCGTTGTGCCAGGAACTCGTTTACGGAATTTGTCGCTGGCAGGAAACGCTTGATTGGCTCATCGCGCGCAAGACCGAAGGTCGCGAACAGAAACCTGATTTGGAAATTCTGTTGCGCATCGGCCTTTACCAAATGTTCTGGCTCGACCGCATTCCGAATCACGCCGCCGTCCACGAAACCGTCGAGATCGCCAAGAAAATGGGGTTCGTCACGCAAGCGGGTTTTCTCAATGCCGTTTTGCGCACTTACACGCGTGAAAGAGATGAAACTGAAAAGCTGCTCGAACTCATCAAAACCAGCGATCCGTCGATTGGTTACTCGCATCCGCATTGGCTTTACGAAAAATGGAACGCGCGTTGGGGCGCAGAAAAAACTGCCGCGCTGATGGAGTGGAACAACACGCCCCCGAAAATTTTTGCGCGCGTCAACACGTTGAAAATTACCAACGTCAAAGAGTTGACGAACATGTGGGATATCGAAGGCGTGAAATTCATCCCGCGAAAATTCGATTGGACGGACGAAAATATCGTTTTCGAATTGGAATCGCATCCACCGCTTGCGAAATTGAAAAGTTTTCAGAAAGGATTTTTCTACATTCAAGATCCCAGCACGCTTTTGGCCGTGAGGGAACTGGACGTGAAATCCGGCCAAACGGTTCTCGATTTGTGTTCCGCGCCCGGAGGCAAAACGACTTTCATAGCTCAACTCATGCAGAATCGCGGAAAAATTTTTGCGCAAGACAACGACGCCGAACGTTTGGAATTGGTCCGTGAAAATTATCTTCGTTTGGGAATTGCCTGCATTGAAACGTCCCTCGCGCCTGAACAAATCATCGAGAAACCGTCGCTGCGTTTTGATCGAATCCTGATTGATGCGCCGTGTTCCAATACTGGAGTGATGCGTCGTCGGGTTGATCTTCGTTGGAGAATCGAGCCGTCAGAAATCGCGCGACTCCGCCAGGAACAACTCGATTTGCTCCGCCGCGCCGCGCCGCGATTGAAACCGGGAGGAACGCTGGTTTACAGCACATGCAGTCTTGAGCCGGAAGAAAATCAGGAAGTTATTGAGCAGTTTCTTGAGGAACAAAAAGATTTTAAATTGGAAAGTCAGCGTGAACTTCTGC
>JBDSYB010000096.1:0-4379 GCA_039925885.1 Verrucomicrobiota bacterium | reverse complement strand
ATGCGCCTTGCTTACTTGGGAATGGCTACAAACAGCTACGCACTGGAGCGCGCCTTCAGCTTGTCGCCGCCGATAAATTGGAATCCGCAGGCAACCAATCTGACTGCTTTGGACGGAACAGTTGTGTTCACCAACGTCCCCGTCCCCACCACGAACAACTTCTGGCGCATCCGCTCCGTGCCGTAGGGAAAGAAGTGCTGTTCAATCCAAAGATATTTTTCGCATGGCTGGAACCAAAACGCCGCAACTGCAAACCGAAACCGAAATGGTCAAAGCCATCCGCGAAGCGGGTCGCACGCCGGTGCAACGAAACACTTTTTACGAACCGATTAAAGTTTGGGAGTCGTTGCAGACGGCCACTGAAACTGAATCGCCCACGAATAAATCGAAAATGCTGGAAGATAATTTGGCGACGGCGTGAAACCAGCCCACAACCTCATTAACGAGCAATAATTCTTCCGCGCGCGCAGCTGTATTTCAGTTGCCTTGCCCACGAATGCGCAGAAACACCGGATTCGCCGCCGGCTTGCCGCAGATCATTTCATTTGTCCCGTTCGCGAATTTGTTCGACTGCACCGTCAACGCCGACCAGTTCGTCGTGAGAAGATTCGTATTGAACTCAGGCGTCATCGTCACACCGTTCGTAAATTCAATCGTCGATGTGACCGTGAGATTTGTGCCGACCTTCAGATTAACGATTCGAATGCTGGGCAACACCAGGGTCAGGAAGCCACGAATCTCGCCGCCCGGAAAGGTCGACGAGTGGATGTTCCAATAAGCTTTGCCCGCCAACATAGATTCCGCCAGCGCCGCTTCGGCGGCAGCCGTTGTGCCACCGTTGGCAGTGACAAAGCTCGGGTTGTAACTCGAAGTCAAAGTCAGGTCCAGCGTGTTGGAAAACGACCCGCTCGTAACGCCCAGCGGGAAACCGGAAAAACTTGGAGTTGTCGTGGCCACGCCGGCATTTTGGAAACGCGGAGCCGTTGTGGGAGCATGGATGTGCGAGGCCGTCGTCGTGCCGGTCAAACCGCTGAAAGACGCTTGTAGTTGCAACGTGTGAGCAGTGTTATCGTAAATCACCGTCCCGGTTCCAGTTCCCGGCGAGGCGTTGGGTGGAAACTCATCGGGACCACGGAAGTTCACGACATACTGAAAAGATCTCGCCCGAACTGACACCACGCCGCAAAGAATCAAAGCTGTAAGCAGAAATTTTCTCATGAACTGGTCGCTTGGTTAAATGATTTTGAGGATTCTGAACCTTAATGTGTTCAATTTAAGCCGTGGTGACAAGCGGCAAACCAATGGCACCTCCGAAGCAAATTAACCTTGAGCTACGGCGCGGACGACATCCACGGCAGGATCATCGAAGAAAATATTTTTCGCATGGCCGGAACCAAAGCGCTGAAACGGAATCCCCGACGAATAAATCCAAAGTGTTGGAAGACAATCTGGCGACGGCCTAGGCTCGTTTCATGTATTTGAGAAAGCGAAACCACAGATGGACACAGATGAACGCCGATGAAAAGTTGAGGAGCCGGTTCACCATTCGGTGAGAGTGAGTTCATACTTCTTACGGTATTCGCATCTGTGTGTATCCGTGTCCATCTGTGGTTTTCATCTTTCTTGGTCTGTAGTGTTACGATTAAGCTCATTCCGATGACGGACTTGGATTCCATGTTGGCCACGCTCGCCGCCAAGCAACAAAAGTTGCAGGCCGCGCGACCATTGCCGCCGGAGTTTGTGCAAAGCCTCGAACACAAGCTCCGCATCGAACTGACTTACGCGTCCAATGCCATCGAAGGCAACACGCTCACGTTGCGCGAGACTCAATTGCTCATTGACGAGAACATCACGCCTAGCGGCAAGTCGATGCGCGAAGTTCACTAAACCATCAATCACAACGAAGCGATCAAACTTTTGTATCGCATCGCCGAAAAGCGGCAACCCGTGAGCGAGCGCGATTTGCTCGACCTGCACGCGCTCGTGTTGCGGAACATTGACGACGCCTGGGCGGGACGCTATCGCCAGATGCGCGTGTTCGTCACCGGTAGCCCCATCATTCCGCCCAGTAACGTTCATGTGCCGGAATTGATGGGAAAATTCATCGTCGGGCTGGCGACGGCATCCGGGCATTCGGTGAAAATCGCGGCGAATGCCCATTATGAATTTGCGAAAATCCATCCGTTCGTAGACGGCAACGGTCGCACGGCCCGTCTGCTCATGAACTTGTTATTGCTGCAATGCGACGATCCGCTCACGGTCATTCCCGCCGACCAACGCGCCGCCTACATCACCGCGATGGACGATGCGGATCGCGGCGACCGTCTGCCATTCTACCGCGTGATTTGTGCAGCGGTGGATCGCTCCTTGGATTTGTATCTGGGTGGAATGCAATAATGAAAGTGCCACCCACATCCGCGATGCGGGGCGCACGCCGGTGCAACGAAATACTTTTTACGAACCGATCGAAGTTTGGGAGTCTTTGCAGACGGCCACTGAGGCTGAACCAACTCAGAACAAATCTAAGGTGTTAGAAGGTAATCTGGCGACAGCGTGAGATCACATGTTAAAAAAGAGTCAACCGGAAGTCGTTGCTGAGTTTCGAGAAATTCATTTCTTAAAGCGCGCGAGGAAGCGTTATGGCAACGCATACGATTATCGGGAGTTTCAGTATGTGAACACGGATACCAAAGGGAAAATCATTTGCTCCGTCCACGGCGAGTTTTGGCAGTCTCCAGGCGATCATTTACGAGAAAGCAAGTGGAGTAAGTGTCCGGGTTGTATCCAAAAAATGCGGAAGGCAGGAGCTTTCAGTGAAAAATGTGAAACTGCGGGCGTGAATTATTGGCGGGCGCTTAAACGGCGCGAAGCTGGGCTACCCGAAGAAAAAATTTTCGAGAAAGGATATGTTCGGAATTCTCGTGTAGTTGTTGAGATCATGGTCTTCGGGAAAAAATATCCGAACCTTGAAGAAGCCGTCAGAATTCTAAAACCGCCCGGCATTTGCGCAACGATCCGTCGCTGGATCACAGACGGTATGTCTGCCGAAGAAGCTTTCGAGCGAATTCCCAATCCGGGCTATGCAAAGGGAATCATTTATCTGATTACGCACAAAGCGTCCGGGAGGCAGTATGTCGGATTAACGATTCAAACGTTGGAGCGGCGATGGAACTATCATGTCGAGCAGGCCTTGGCGGGTTACATAAAGGGTGAAGAATCTCTGCATACTGCCGTCCGAAACTATGGTCGTGATGTTTTTGAGATGCGCCAAATCGACGAAGGAACAGCCAAAAAAGACCTTGAGGAAAAAGAAAGGTATTGGATTCAGAAGCTCCGCACGTTGACACCTAAGGGTTACAACATCTCGCCGGGTGGAGTTAGCGGTGGTTCAAATAAGAAACCCACAATCATAGACGGAATCCGTTTTGATAGTGTCAACAAAGCGATTGATTATGTCGCCACAACTCGCAGCATTAGCCAGAAAGCGGCGAAGGGGAGAGTTCAACGCAACCGAATTGATGTTAAAACGCCTGCAAAAGCAGGCGAGAGTTTGGTCAAGACGCAGGTTTATAAGGCATGGAGTCGAATCGTCCACGGTGTCCTAAATCCGAAATCAAC
Source organism: Verrucomicrobiota bacterium (assembly GCA_039925885.1). Lineage (GTDB taxonomy): Bacteria > Verrucomicrobiota > Verrucomicrobiia > Limisphaerales > CANJXF01 > CANJXF01. The sequence goes on along the minus strand of JBDSYB010000096.1, from coordinate 761 downwards.
GAAGGAGCATATTCCCGGCATTACGCTTCATGTGCCTTGGCGAGAATTCGCGGTATTCTTTAAGGACGTTGGGTATCCACCGAGAAAAGGCATGGCGTTTACTCGACTCGACAAAGCCAAAGGGTTTCATCCGGGCAACTGCGCTTGGTTGTCCAAAAGCGAAGCGAGTCAAATAAACGCCGCATACAAGAAGAAAATGGGCACTTTGGTCGGAAGAACAAACGCGCATCGAAGCAGGTCTTTATCGCCATTGCTTCAATGACTTTTCAAAATCTCAATTTGCCTAAACTCGCTTCGCTGCAATATCTGCGGCTGAACTCATTCACAGCGTCATTTTGACGACTCCGCAAATCCGCTGGCCGTTGCTCTGCGAACGCGTCGGCGCGGAAGTCCGGGTTGAACCACGAGAATCACAATACACCGACGCTTTCGCGTTGGAGGCGGTCGAAAAATTTGGGACGGGCGTGTTTATTTCAGCAAAGCCAGTCGTAAAAGGTTGAGGGCTTGTTGCGCGGTCACGTATTTGAACGTTGCACGGTCGTATCGAAACACGTGGTGTTCGACAATCGTTTTTTGTGATGTCGCCAATGCTATGAACACTGTCCCGACTGGTTTTTCTTCTGTTCCACCACCGGGCCCGGCGATGCCTGTGACGGCCAGAGCATAATTAGACTTGCTGCGGGTTCGTGCGCCTTCCGCCATTTCTCGCGCCGTTTCCTCGCTCACTGCTCCATGTTTTTCTAGTGTCGCGGGATTAACTC
>JBDSYB010000095.1:0-14202 GCA_039925885.1 Verrucomicrobiota bacterium | reverse complement strand
ACTGATGCGGGACTATGGTACGGAAATGATTGCGCCCAATAAAATCAATCGCCGCGTTGCCACCCAGGATGGACGTCCTCTGCGCCGCTATCTGCGCCGTTGGAAAATCGAACGCCTCTTTGCCTGGTTGTTCAACTTCCGCCGTCTGGTCGTGCGCTATGAATATCATGCTGAAAACTTTCAAGCCTTCGTCCACCTCGGCGCCATTGTTATTCTCCTCAGACATTTATGAGATGGCTTGTAATAATAGCAACGATAAACAGGATGACCGAACCGACAGTGTCCTTGTCTGATGCTTGCGAAACTGATGATGGGGTCTCCATGTTATGGCCGCCTAACGGATAAAAACTGAGGCACCCGGCAAAAAAATGCAAGCACGCGGCAACTTCCCCGGAAACCAGAATGGCTCATCCGTGTTGGCTCCAAGCCGCTTGGTTGGCCACTTGGTCATACTCTGGTATTGTTGTAGGACAATAACGAATAACCGCCAGCGAACAATCCGGCAAACGCGCCAAGTGAAACGATCCAGCATGGAAAATAAGACTCGTTGTATTCAATTCCTGTCGGGCCATCGTCAGTGCTAAAAAAATCAATTCGACGAGGCGACATCGTGCCGGTGGAGGCGTCGGCTATGCGGTAAATCTTGATGGCCGGATACGTCAGGAAATTGAAATCGCCGTCACGGAGAAAGTCACCGGCGAATGGCCGTAATGCTCGGGCATAGCCGACGAGCCAAAGCAGTGACAGAACCGCGGCAAATATCATTGTCAGTCTGAGGGCGGATGAGCGCATGTGACGCGAAAAATTAACGTGCCGAGGCAAACCGGCAAGAAATCCCAATTGCTCCAGATTGCGAAGAATTGAGAAACAGCGAAGCCAACCGTCTTATTAACTCTGAAAAATCCATTTTAGGAGTGGTGCCAGCGGACGGAATCGAACCGTCGACCTCGGGCTTATGAGTCCCACGCTCTAACCAACTGAGCTACGCTGGCACAAGAACGGATATATTTCTCGGACAACTGCGCTTGTGTCAAATCGAATGATGCCGAGGAAGGGCAGGGGGTCACACCGCCATTCCACCGGAAAATTCTGCGGGTTGTGCCGCGAAAGTTTTCCGTTAAGTTAGCCGCCAAATGGTTTTTAGATTTTAAGTATGGCAACTCAAGATGTGTATCCGCGGCCCGAATATCCGCGGCCAGATTTTTAACGCGGCACAATCGAAGGCAAAGACTGGCTGAATCTAAACGGTCCCTGGCAATTTCGTTTTGATGGCGACAAACGGGGGATGGAAAATGGCTGGCATTTGCCCGGGGGTCCGGAATGGCGCGAGCAAATTCTCGTGCCGTTTTGCTGGGAATTTCTGGCGGCGTGGGGCGAGGCTGAAACGGCCGGAAACGAAAATTATTATTCCACTCGCGTATTTCGAAATCCCTTGGAGGTGGACCGGGCCAACCACAATTATGTAGCGCGTTATGAAGTTGGGTGGTATCGTCGCCGCCTGCAAATTCCCGGAAATGCGATTTGGAAAAATAAACGAATTATTTTAAAGATCGGCGCGGCGGATTTTTTCACGGATTGCTGGTGTAATGGCATTCATGTCGGTCGTTTCGAGGGAGGCTATACGCCTTTTGAGTTTGATTTAACGGACACTTTGCAACGCCGACTCGATGGAAGCGCGGACGCCCTCGTTATACTTCGCGTAGAAGATCCGATGGATAATCGCGAGCAATCGGTAGGAAAACAGTGGCATTGGTACACGCCGACAAGCGGAATCTGGCAAACGGTTTATGTCGAACCACGGTGGTGAGCCATTAAAAATTAGAGGCGAAATAAATTTTTGGCGTTTTCATAAAGCAATTTTCGCTCAACTTTTTTGCTCGGTGAAAGGTGCCGAATTGCCGCGATTGTTTGCCCGCCCTGACATCCAGGGCCCCGACCAATCGTATCCACACAATCGCTGCCGTAAACCAATTTGTCCTGATGTCGGTCCAAAAATCCGCGGGCGTGATCCGGGTCTCGAACCAGCGAGTTGAGCCCGGACCCAGCGGAAAGATCACCAAACATATTTGGATAGTTGCTTAAATAACGGTCGGTCAATCCGCCCGGCGTAATTTTTCCCTTGGGATAAAGTCCGTTGCCCTCCAAATGATCTTTGTAATCGAGATCAACGTTTGCCCACCAAGTCTGCGCATGACCGATGAAGTTCACCTTCGGATATTTTTCCAGCATTTTGTAAAAACGCTCGAACCCATAGTTATACATTTTAAACTGCCAATGCATAAGGATGGGAACGTTGTAATGAGCGGCCAGCCCATAAAGCTTTTGCATTTCAGCGGAATCACATTCAACACCGAACTTGGACTCAGCAATTGCCACCGCTCCGAGTTTCAAATATTTTTCAACTTCCTGTGACGCGTCGGGCAGATCGGGAACTTCATTGGCGGCAAAGCGAAATTCACCGCGATGTTCCTGCGCAAATTTCATGCAAGCATCGTTGCCAGAACACTTGGCCTGCAATCCGTTGGAAACGCCCTCGTGGGTCGAAGGGGTATTAACGGGACGTCCAGCGGGCAAAAGAATACTGGTAGTGATGCCCATCGCCCGCTGATGTGCGAGAAGATCGTTGTCCGAGCGGCCTCCGTAGTTAGTGTGTTGATGAATATCAATGATCGCTTCGGCAGCTTTGTTTTCTGCTGGAAGAGCGAAGGCTCCACGAGCGATCAACAAGGATGTGCCAGTTAAAAACTGGCGACGTGAACACAAATTATTTGACATAAAACACTTCGATTTTGTCGATTGGGATGAGGGTTAATCGCCTAGCAACGGACAGAAACGCTTTTGGGAGCAGGGGGTGTTTCTACCTTTGCGGGTAAGACTCTGCAGGTTCTGTCAAGATTCCCCTCAACACCACGAACACCCTAAAAACGGTCTTTTCGTTCGCTACAGCGATCGGTTAGCCCACAAATCCTATTTCTTATCTAACTGACTCGTTAACCGAGTGCGCACGGAGAGTATAATACTAAAGCTGATAAGGCCGAATGTAACCGCAGATAATCCTACGCCCACACTTGACATGAAACCAAAGATAATCGCTAAAAAGTGGAGGATGCATGCCGTCCACATTAACATGCTGTTAATGCGATATTGAAAAGCCGGTGAATCAAATTTAGAAATCATATTTTGTAAATTGCTTTAACAGAATTGCGTTTCAACGGTAACCGACAATCGACGCTAACCGTTTCCCCTTTTCTTGCAAGTTATTCCCACGCGGTTAAAAAATCGGCATGTCAATTAAACATAACAAACATTGTGCGAACTAAACTGTTGGGAGGCTAATTTGTTATTTCGCAGTATGACCCCAGCCAAATCGACTTTCTCCATGGTTTGCAACTGGCCAGTAAACGAAAAACGATTTTCCGATCACGTTTTCTCGAGGAAAAGATCCCCACCCACGAGAATCCCAACTGTTCAACGTGTTATCGCCCATCACTAAATAATGTCGTGCCGACACTGGAAAAACAGTTTGTTCATTAAGAAAAAGCGGGTCAGCCAATCCGGGTCGATGAACTTTTTGCGCAATGGTTTCGTTAACATGCCCAAAATAATGATTTTCTTGAGGTATCGCACTGAAACTATAAACGCTTCCAAAACGTGGTGTGGATGCATCTAGTCGGACGCCGTTGATTCGCAGATGCTGATCGTCACCTATACTGACATTTTCGCCACCGAGCGCCACCAGGCGTTTAATATAAAACTGATCTTGTTTCATGCCGGGATGCATAATTCCTTTGGTCTTAAATACAATGATTTCGCCGCGATCCGGCGGTCGAAAATTGTAGATGAACCGATCGACGAATAAATGGTCACCGGCTATTTCCGCAATTCGCACAATGTCTTCGCCTTTTTTGCAAATTCTACCGCGATAAAGATTTGCGCGTTGCACGAATTTTTGATCTTCATCGGGCGAAAACCAAAGCGTATGAGCTTTCTGGTAGGTTTGCCCGCCCACATGATATTGCATGATTAATTCCTGCCGATTAATAAATCGGAGAAATGTTTTTCCTGGCCCCATGCCAATCAATTCTCCATCGGCTTCCGCTACAAGATGATGATAAAAAGTGCCCCGCACACAAGCGTCCCAAAACCTGCCGAAACCGCCAGGAATAGACTTGGCCGGTTGATCAGGGGTGGCTTGCATTGGTTCGTATTCGACTCCGTACAAAGTCGGCTGCATGGAGCCTGTGGGAATTTTGAAGGGTTGAAGGAAGAATGTCCGAATAGCCATGGCCACCGCAATCGCGACGAGAAAAACTTCTATGTTTTCGCGCCACCCGGAGTTCGGATAAGGCTTGAGCCATTTGTTGGCAGCGGCCTCCAGTTCAACCATGCGTGCGCGCAAAGTATCGTTCGCTACATGCTCATCAATTCCAGATTGAGTCGCTTGCAAAGCGGATGCAACCGAAGAAAGTGCTTGGGGAGAAAGCAAATCCCGCTGGGCATTTAGCAATTTATCCACATGACCAACCATGTCGGTGGCCTCACGAACCGTCCCTGATAAAAACCAGCGCAATTTCATAATTTATGCTTTTAAAACTTCGATAAATGCTTCTTGCGGAATGTTGACACTGCCGAATGCTTTCATCCGCTTTTTACCTTCTTTTTGTTTCTCCAATAATTTTCGTTTGCGCGAAATATCTCCACCGTAACATTTAGCCGTCACGTCTTTTCGCAGTGCGCTGACTGTTTCACGAGCAATAAATTTCCCGCCGATGGCCGCTTGAATGGCCACTTGATATTGTTGCGTGGGAATTACTTCTTTTAATTTCGCGGCCAACGCACGTCCCCTCGCCTCTGCTTTGTCGCGATGCACGATGCAGGAAAAAGCATCCACCGGTTCTGCGTTGACGAGCATTTCCAGTTTCACCATTTCCGACTCACGATAATCAGCATACTCGTAATCCATCGAGCCAAAGCCGCGCGTGATACTTTTGATGCGATCATGAAAATCAATCAGGATTTCGCCCAATGGCAGTAAGCTCGTCAACATCACGCGGCGCGCATCCAGCGTTTCGGTGTGGTCAACCGCCCCGCGCTTTTCTGAAATCAACGACATCATATCGCCGATGTATTCATTCGGACAAATCACAAACGCTTTCACCATTGGCTCTTCGATTTTGGAAATAAAATTCTGCTCCGGCAAAAATGCCGGGTTATCAATGTCTTTGACCACGCCGTCCGTCATCGTCACGCGATAGACCACGCTCGGATAAGTCGCGATGATGTCCATGCCGTATTCACGACGGAGACGTTCCTGAACAATTTCCAGATGCAACAATCCTAAAAAACCGCAGCGAAAACCGAATCCGAGCGCAACCGAACTTTCACTTTGAAACGCAAAAGCGGAATCGTTCAATTGCAATTTACCAAGGTTCGCCTTGAGGTGTTCGTAGTCCGCCGTGTTGATGGGATAAATTCCACTGAACACCATCGGATGAATTTCTTTGAAGCCCGGCAACACGCCCGATGGGTTTTTTGAATCCGTAATGGTGTCCCCCATTTTAACCTCTTTTGGGCTTTTAATGTTGGCCGTGAAATAGCCTGTTTCGCCCACTTCCAATCTATCGCGCACGTAAGGTTTGGGGTTAAAACTTCCGACCTCCTTGACCTCGACCGTCTTTCCAGAATGCAAAAGTTTCACCTGCATCCCGGCTTTTAATTCTCCATTGAAAACGCGCACATGCGTTACGACCCCTTTGTAAGTATCGAAATACGAATCAAATCCCAGCGCTTGCAAAGAAGGTTCTCCAGTGGGAACTGGAGCCGGAACACGCGCCACAATCGCTTCCAAAATATCTTCAATGCCGATGCCCTGTTTGGCGCTGGCGAGAATCGCAGTGTCGGCAGGAATCGCTAAAATATCTTCGAGTTGCATTTTCGCCAAAGCGACATCCGCATGGGGCAAATCAATTTTGTTGATGACCGGAATGATCGTTAAATTCTGTTTCATCGCGAGATGAACATTGGCGACGGTTTGGGCTTCGACACCTTGCGCAGCGTCGATGATTAACAATGCTCCTTCACAGGCGCTTAAGCTTCGCGAAACTTCGTAGGAAAAATCCACGTGCCCGGGCGTGTCGATCAGATTCAGTTCGTAAATTTCGCCATTCCTGGACTTGTAAAGCATGGTGACCGGATGCGCCTTGATGGTGATCCCCCGCTCTCTTTCCAGATCCATCGAGTCGAGCAATTGATCTTCCATGTCGCGCGTGGCGATAGTTCCCGTGGAATGCAAAAGCCGATCTGAAAGCGTGGTTTTTCCGTGATCAATATGGGCGATGATACTGAAATTTCTGATGTGTGCTGCGTCCATGTCCTAAAATTTATTCTCTTTGCTTATGCCAACCGGGCGTCGGATAAAGCGTAGGAAGATAGCGGTGAAAGCCGTTTAGAAAAGCGATTTTTGCAGGTTTTACTTACAAAAATCTGCGATAAAATTTTTCGTATTCTTTGGTCGTTCGTTCCCAGGAAAAATCTTTTTGCATCGCGTTGCGGACGTAATGCGCCATCAATTTTTTATTTTCATAGAGCACGAGCGCCTTGCGAATGCTTCGAGCGAGCGCGCGCACCGAGATTTCGGAAAACTTAATTCCGTCCGCGTGTTCAAAATCTTCCGAAATATCCGTCACGGAATCGTCCAACCCTCCTGTCACGCGCACGATTGGAATTGCCCCGTAGTGCAGACTATACATTTGATTCAAACCGCACGGCTCGAACTTCGACGGCATCAGAAAAAAATCGCTGCCCGCTTCGATGCGATGGGATAGCCCCTGATCGAAACCAATTTTCACGGCGGCTTTCTGGGGATAGCGCGACGCCAATTTTCGAAAGCCTTTTTCAAATTCAGCGGAGCCGCTACCGAGCAAAACGAATTGCATTTCCGACGATAACATTTCCTCCAGCGCGCCGAGTTGGAGGTCCATTCCTTTTTGGTCCGCCAGACGCGAAACCGTTCCGAACAACGGCACGTTTGGGTTCGCGGGCAGACCCATTTCTTTTTGCAAATCAATCTTATTGGCGAGCTTGCCGCTCAAATCGGTCGGTGAATAATCGTGTTTCAAATAGGGATTTTCTTCGGTCTTCCATTCGTCGTAATCCACGCCATTCAAAATCCCGATGAGCGAATTTTGCCGTTTCCGCAGAACCCCATCAAGCGCGCAACCAAACCGCTCCGTCGTGATTTCGCGTGCGTAGCGGGGACTCACCGTCGTCAGCATGTCGGCAAAAGTAATGCCCGCCTTAAGGCAATTCATATATTTGAAAAACTCGACAGCCTCCAGATGAAAATAACTGGCAGGCAAATTAGTCAGCGCAAATTGTTCCTTCGGAAAAACTCCCTGGAACGCGAGGTTGTGAATCGTGAGGCAGGTTCGCGGCGCACTCCCCCACCCTCCATGAAGTCGCTCGTTAAGAATCAACAATGGAACAAGCGCCGTTTGCCAATCATGCAAGTGGACTAGTTCGGGTTGCCACGGAAGATATCGGGCCAGATTAACGACGCATTTTGACAGGAAAATAAATCGCTCCGCGTTGTCAGGATATGAGACTCCATTTTCTTCATACAAACCCGCGCGATCATAAAACTCAGGTTGCTCTATAAAATAAAAATGCAGACGATTTTCGAACTCGCGAATCCACACCTTCCCCGACACGCGATTATCACCAAGCGGCAAATCAAGATTCCAGTCGAAGGGCTTTATTTCCGGAAATTCATCGAGGATACCACGATAGAGCGGAGTTACCACGCCCACATGATGCCCAGCGCGGGCCAAAGATTTGGCCAGCGCGCCCGCCATGTCCGCGAGGCCGCCCGATTTCGAATAAGGATGAACCTCGCTGCTCGCCAGCAGAATTTTCATGCGCGGAGAGTAGCGTCGGGCGTCCCGCCTGACGTAGAGGGCGTGCGTCCCGCCGCCCGGATTGAACACGCCAATTTCAACCCGTTCCAAATGATTTGAGAGGTTTTGATGTCACGGATTGTTTCGAGCTTATTCCGCTGGGCTGGAAGCCTCGGCTCTACGTCAGGCGGGACGCCCGACGCTACTTCCCGTTCGTATTTATTCGTGTCCATTCGTGGTTGATCACCCATGAATTTTGTCGGTTTTCAAATACGGTTGGAGTGGCGCGGGAATTGAAATGCTGCCGTCGGCTTGCTGATGCGTTTCAATCAACGCGACAAATAATCGCGCCAGCGCCGTCCCGCTCCCGTTCAAAATGTGAGGCAATTTATTTTCGCCGGACTCCGTTTTGTAGCGCATCTCCATTCGGCGCGACTGAAAATCTTCGCAGTTTGAGCAACTCGAAACTTCGAGGTAAGTCCCCTGCCCCGGCGCCCACACTTCGATGTCGTAAGTTTTCGCGCTCGCAAAACCCATGTCGCCGGTGCAAAGCAAAACGACACGATAATGCAGGCCGAGCAGTTGCAGAACCTTCTCCGCGTTGGCGACCATTTTCTCTAATTCGTCGTAGCTATTCTCCGGCTTGACGATTTTGATTAGCTCAACTTTATCGAATTGGTGCACGCGAATCATCCCGCGGGTGCCTACACCTGCCGCGCCCGCTTCTGCGCGAAAGCACGGACTGTAGGCGCAATATTTTATGGGTAACTGTTTTTCGGAAAGAATCTCTTCACGGTGAATATTTGCCACGGGTGCTTCCGCAGTTGGAACAAGATAAAGCAAGTAGCCCTGAAATTCGCTATCGCCTCGCTCCGTTCCCAAACCAATATGGACGCCGTAGGCTTGATCGTAAAACTTTGGAAATTGACCAACACCCTTCATGCACTCGTCTCGCACGATAAAAGGCGGAGAAACCTCAGTGTATCCATGCTCGGTGGTGTGCAGATCGAGTAGAAATTGGATAAGAGCGCGTTCTAGTTTTGCACCCCAATTTGTGTACAGTAGAAACCCGCTCCCGGAAATTTTCGTGGCGCGTTGGAAATCGACTAACTTCAGCCTCTCGCAAATTTCGATATGGTTCTTTGGTGTAAAATCAAATGATGGCTTTTGACCCCATTCAGGCTGAGAAGCAAGGACGTGATTTGCCGTTGAGTCATTTCCTTTTGGAACATCTAAATGCGGAAGATTTGGCAACCGTAATAGCATGTGCTCCAGCGCTGCGCCGGACTCCCCAACAGACCTCAAGTTTTCTTCTTTTATTTGGTTTTGGAGTTCCGTAATACGCTCTTTTATTCGCCGAGCATCTTCTTTGAGATCGGCGCTAGGTATTTTTTTTTGTGCAACTAACTCCTTGAATTGATTGGAGATTGCGTTGCTTTCCGCTTGTTCTTTCTGCAAATCCCAACTTAATTTTCGAAACTTCTCTTGCAAATCAAGTATTACATCGAATTCATTTGGAACTTCACCACGGCTTTTTAAGCGCTCGCGCACAAAATCCGGTTTTTCGCGAATCAATTTTATATCCAGCATCAGCGCATTATAGGAATGACGCTTTGCGCGGCAACGCATTTCAAGGGACAACTGTTGAACAAAACATGCTCAGCGTCGGTTCTCGGAAATCATTTGGGCAATTCGCTGCGCGAGAGTTTCGTCGCTCAGCAGATTTTTTTCACCCGTGAAATGCCGGTTTTGCATCGTGGAATAAATGTCTTCGATCCCGCCCAAAGGAAATTGCGCGTTGTGTAAAATCAAAGGGTTCGGCATCGCCAATCCGGCGACTCCTTCAAAACCGCCGATCTTCCGCAAACCCGGAACAAATAAATCATTTTCCAGCTGCGCTGCGTCTGAAGAAAAATCGAGCGCATTGCAATCAGCAATCACCGCATCTGACGCAGGAGCAGCGAGCAATGTCCACAAACCAGCGCGGCCATTTCCACACAAAATTGCTCTGTAGCCGGAATCTTTCACCCACTCGCACGCGTTCACCAAATCACGAACACGTTCCTGCGCGAACGTTCGATTATAAGTAGTGAAAAAAAGATCGACTTGATTAGTCGCAGAATCGGTGGCTTCCGGAAAATCCAAAACCAACACTTTGAAACCGCGTTGCACCAAAAGTTTTGCCAGGCCCGTTGGATTCCCTTTTTCATCGAGGTAAATGGCTTTTCCCTTTGGATGAGCAAGAACCACAATGCCAATTGGTTGGCTTTTCCAGGGCGCGAAATAAATTGAAGAATTGGTTTTGATTCCGCTTTCGACCTCGGCCCCAGTTGGGACTTTGCCGTCGATGTCGAGATGAATTGTTTCTGGCGCAGGCATGCGCGACGGATTGTTCAGTTGCAATGTGTGTATCCAAGCCGGAGTAAAAATTTCTTTGTATTTAGCCAACGATTTTTTATTCCGTGGCTGGAGCGAGGTTAAGACGGCTTTGCTTTGGGCGATGTTTGCCGCGATAAATGCTGCTTCGCTGACGGCGTCGTCCGGCAGCTTACCTTCAGAAAAAACCCGCAACGTTTCATCCGCTTCCTTTTTGAAATCGGTTTCCCGGCTCGAGGGCGCGCGCGGTTTCAAAATTCTACCGAAAAAATTATACACCGCTTCACGGCTCGTTTGATTGTAATTGTGCGGAAAATCAAAAATGACGTAGCGCAGGTTATCTTCTCCCTCTCCTCGGGGGAGAGGGCCGGGGTGAGGGCGAGCGTTTCTCTCGTCGAACAAACGATAAACACTTTCGACCGCCGGACCTTCAATCGTCATCATCGTCTTCGTCCAGTCGCCCGTCGCGCCGATCATGATTTGCGGACGCGGCGCGGCAGCAGCGGCGATTTCCATATTTGAATATTCAATGCGAAGTCCGGGGGCATTTTCGCAGGAACAACCGCCCTGCATCGAATGTGAAACCATCACGACCGGAGCTTGCGCGGCAAGTCGGTTATCAATTGCGCCCAACATAAATGTTTGCGTGCCGCCGCCAGATTCACCAGTGCAAGCGAGACGCGATTTGTCCACGTCGCGAAGTGATTCCAAAAAGTCGAGCGCGCGAATGCTGTTCCAGGTTTGTAAACCCATGAGATTTATATTCCAGAGCAGATTGGTTTCGTTCGTGGCAAAACCTCGATGGCGTTTGTAAAAATCTTTCGTGGAAATATTTTCGCCATGATCTGGGAAAAACGTGTCGTTGTAGCCCACCATGTCGTAGGAAAACGCAATCATCCCCTGCTTCGCGAAATTGATGCAGCGCCCCGCGATGCTCCCAGTGTTGGTATCGGCCATCCGGCCGTTTTCCCAATGTCCGTGCGGATTTAAGATCGCCGGAAATTTTCCTTTGCCAATCGGTCGATACAAATTTCCAGCGACATAAAACCCCGGATAACTTTGAAAATAAACTTTCTCGATGCTGTAACCGTCGCGAATCATTTTTCCAAAAACGTGCGCTTTGAGCGGAGTTTTCTGAGGCATCGGCCAGAGGCCGCAACTCACCAGAATCTGTTCGCGAATTTCTTGGGCGCGCTTTTGCCATTCAGCTTTTGATTCGATCTTCGGAAAAGAGCGCGGCGTGTTCAGGTCTTGAACGGCAAATAGATTCCCGGCGAGAAAAATCCAAATTGTCGTCGCGAGAAATAATTTGTTCATCGCAAAACAATGAATGTCCGAAACCATTTAGAAAAGCGGTTTGTTCGTGGCTCGACTCCGCGCAATCAACTCTTTAAAACTTCGCCATGACATCGGCCATCATCGTTGCGGCGGGCAAAGGCACTCGCATGGGCGCGAACATCAACAAACTTTTTCTCGAACTCGCCGGGCGTCCCGTGGTGGCGCACACCTGGCAGCGATTCAACGATGCAGCCTGCATCGACGAAATTATCTTGGTCGTGCGCGATGGAGTGCAAAGCGCCTTTACGGAACTCGCCAACCAATTTGATTTTAAGAAAACTTTTCGTTTCGCAATCGGCGGAAAAGAACGGCAGGACTCGGTCTGGAATGGTTTAGAAGCGTTGTCGCCGAACTCAGAAATCGTCGCGATTCAAGATGGAGCGCGACCGGTCACGAGTGAGGCGTTGATCCTTGCCACGATTTCCGCCGCGCGTGAAATGGGCGCAGCCGTCGCCGCGCAACCCGTGACCGACACCATCAAGGAATCTCAAAACGGCGAAACGATTTCGCGCCATCTCGAACGCAAAGATCTTTGGTCGGTGCAAACCCCGCAAACTTTTCGTGTCGATGTCATTCGCCGCGCGCTCGCCGCAGTTCGCGAGAAAAATCTTTTTGTCACTGATGATACGGCTGCTTGCGAACTCATCGGCCAATCCGTGCAACTTGTCGAAAGCGCGACGCCGAACCCGAAAGTTACCGTCGCTACAGACTTGGATTACATCGAAGCGCTGTTGAAAATTTAGGATGCGGAATTTTCTCTACCGCAGAGACGCGGAGGCGCAGAGATGCCGCCGCCAACCAGGCGCTCGTCGATTGCTTGCGGAAAAATTAAATTGCTCACGCGGCAAAATCCAAATCGTGCGCGGCCAAACCTCACGCCACAAAACCGTTTTGATTGATGGGATAACGGTGGAGGAAATTTTTACTGCGCTGAAATTAACGTAGGAGTCGCGTCACCTCGACTCCTACAAATCCATTCGGCTTGCAACAGCGTATGAATCTGAGAAGTTTCATTGTGAACAGAATTTTCTTACTTCTTTCGGCTGTGATCTGTTCGTCCTGCTCGATTGATGTCATTAAACCAGTGGATATGACACACAGCGCAATTACAGAGACTTTTGTTCGCATCGACATCTACGCAGGGAGGAATAGATCCGTGCCCTCTTCACTCGAAATTCTTCCCACAAGACAAGGATATGTAAACGGAACTACAGACGGTTGGAAACGCCCCCTCAAATATCGTGTGGCAGACGACGGAATTATTACGCTAACAAGTTTCGGAAAAGATGGAAAACCCGGAGGGACAGGCGAAGACGCTGATATATCCGAGAGTTATTATTCAAAAAAATCAGACGGCAGTCTTTGGGTTGGATCACCAATGTGGATCGTCGACGCAGAGGTTAAATAAAACCATTGACCAAACCGGCGAGACCATCTTTTTCCAGAATCAGATTATTGCAACTTCTTAAAAAACTCCCGCGCCGTCGCGCACGTCGCTTTGCTTAATTCCTCCAGCGAACATTTTTTCACCTGCGCGGCGACTTCGGAAATTTCTTTCACGTAAGCCAACTCGCAACGTTTGCCGCGATACGGAATCGGCGCGAGATACGGGCAATCGGTTTCCAACATGAATTTATCCAGCGGCGCGGCGGCAAGGGTGTCGCGGATGTTTTGTCCGTTCTTAAATGAAAAAACCTGGACGACTCAGAATACTTGCTCCATAATCGGAATATCTGTATCCTATGACGCAACTCTTAGAACGCGCTTTTGCCGAAGCCGCCAAGCTGCCAGAGCTTGAGCAGGACGCGGTGGCCTCCGTCTTTCTAGCCGAACTCCGGTCCGAAGAACGTTGGACGCACGCATTTGCTTCCTCGCAAGACGAGTTGTCACAACTGGCCGATGAGGCGTTGCGCGAGTTCGAGGCCGGTGAGACTCTTCCGATGGATCCTAAGCGTGACTTCCCGCACCACTAAACGCTTCCGAAACCTCCTCGCGGACTTGCCGCCCCATGTCCAGAAGCAGGCCCAAGAAATCTACATCGCATGGATGCGCGACCCGTGGCAGCCGAATCTTCACTTCAAGCAAATCCACGCCACGCGCCCGATCTTCTCCGCACGAATCGGAATCGACTGGCGAGCCGTTTGTCTCCGATCTGGCGATAACGCGCTTTGGTATTTCATCGGTTCCCACGCCGACTACAACAAGCTCATCAAGATGCTGTGAAAAATCGCCTCCCTGCGGGAAGTCCTCAAGCTCGAATTCAAGGACTATGCGACAACCGTCCCGCCGGTAGTCGCTCGTCTCTGATGTTAGAAAATTTTCCTAAAAAACTCCCGTGCCGTTGCGCACGTTGCTTTGCTTAATTCCTCCAGCGAACAATTTTTCACCTGCGCGGCGACTTCGGAAATTTCTTTAACGTACGCCGGTTCGCAACGTTTGCCGCGATACGGAATCGGCGCGAGATACGGGCAATCGGTTTCCAACATGAATTTATCCAGCGGCGTGGCGGCGAGGGTGTCGCGGATGTTTTGCCCGTTCTTGAAAGTCAAAATGCCGGTGAAACTCACGAGCGAACCCATCGCGATGATGCGTT
>JBDSYB010000094.1:0-3282 GCA_039925885.1 Verrucomicrobiota bacterium | reverse complement strand
TCAAGGCACACAACATATTTCTCGAAGCTTTTCACCGCCTCGGAAATTTCCTGCCTGAAATTTTCAACCGTCAAATCCATGCCGCAAAATTAAACACCCTCGCTCAGAAGTAAATTCAATATCGCTCCCCACTCCATTAGAAATTTACCGCGCTGCGACAAACGGGCGTCGCAGCGCGACGCCCGCTACCTGTCCGTTTTCCTTTCATGGCATCTAATAGCCGCCCCGCTCTCCGGTTTAGCACGGCTCCCATTTCGAGCCGCCGATTACTCCTTCTTTTGAAAACGTTCGCGCGCGCCAAACAGCGCCGTGCCGATGCGCACCTGTGTCGAACCCTCTTCAATCGCCACTTCGAAATCGCCACTCATTCCCATGCTCAATTGCAGCAAAGGCGCGCCCAGAATATTTTCGCAGGCCGCTTTTAATTCACGCAGCCGACGAAAGAAGGGACGGACTTTTTCCGCATCCTCGGCGTAGGGCGCGATGGTCATCAACCCGTGGATTTCAACTCTGGGCAGTGCGTTGATTTCCTTCAACTCGGCCAATAACTTGTCGGGCGCGTAACCGAACTTGCTCGATTCACCGGCGACATTTACCTCGAGTAAAATTGGCATCGTTTTGGCGGAGTTGTGGGCGCATTTATTGATTTCCTGCGCGAGCGAAAAACTGTCCACGCTCTGAATCATTTCAAAAGAGTGAACCGCATCGCGACACTTGTTAGATTGCAAATGGCCGATCATTTGCCAGCGCAGTTTTCCCGGGCACAAAGGGATTTTCACTTTCGCCTCCTGCACCTTGCTTTCGCCAAAAACCGTCAGACCGCAATCTGCTGCCGCGCGAATGGCTTCGGGTGATTGACCTTTGCTGACGGCGAGCAACGTGACTGAGTTCGGATCGCGTTTCGAACGAGCGCAAGCCGCGTCGATTCGGGACTGGATGGCGTTCAGGTTCGAGGAAAAATCCATGAAGAAAATTTACCGCAGAGGCGCTAAGACACGGAGATAATTATTTCCAACAATCTCAAATCGCGTGTCTTCTCTGCGCCTCTGCGTCTCCGCGATAAGATTCAAGGCAACTCTTCAATAGAAATATCTTTGTAAGAAGCTTCCGTTTTCGCGCCACCGTGAACTTGCAATGCAATTATGCCAAAGTTTGGAATGGCGTCGTCGGCTTCCGTGTAATCAAAAGTTTGCAGTCCGTTGAGCCACGCTTGAATGTGTTTTCCATCGCACCGAATTTGATAATTGTTCCAATCACCGCGCTTCAAAACTTTGTTCACTTCATCCATGTTCGATTTCGCGATGATTTTGTTGCGACGCGATTCGTCATATAAACAGCCCCACCATTCCGGCTCGCCGAGATCGGCCTGATAGCCGCTGACTTCAAAATTATTCGGGACACGTTGGCTGCGGAATTGCACGCCGCCATTGACGAACCCTTCCGTTCCTTCCAGCTTGCATTTTAAACGAATGACAAAATTGGTGTATGGGCGCTCCGTGCAAATAAATTCATTGTGCGGAACCATGATTTTCAAACTACCGCCGACGATGGCGCCGTTTTCAATCCGCCATGTTTTATTCGTGTCGCCTTCCCAGCCGCGAAAAGTTTTACCGTCGAAAATGGAAACCGCCTTTGCTTTTGGGATTGGAATCGCTTTGCACGATTTCTTGTGAGCGCAGCCCACCGCAAAAAAAGAAATAAGCAAGAGAAGCAAAGTATTTTTCATTTGATTTAAGAGTATTACCAAAGTTGGTTCGATGATTCTTACTTCGGTAACCTTTTCAATTCAATGGCCGTTTCGGCACTGGCTTAATTTTTAAGTTTGGAGTTCCGCGTTCACGCGGTCCGGAACCGCCTGAAGGCGGAACTCCCAACCAAATTGAGCCACTACCGCCGTTTCATTTTTGGAAAAAAATTTCTAAAAGCCGCCTTCTTATTATTTCGTTTTGCCAAGCTCCGAAAGAAAACGAACCAGGTCGCGAAATTCTGTTCGCGTCAATGTGTCGGCCAGACCAGTGGGCATGACGGAGCCGTTTTGTTTTTTCTCCTGGATGGCATCGCGGCGCAAACGGACTTCTTTGTTTTGCAGGACATCGCGAAGAATGATTTCGTCTGCGGTTTCGCGAACGAGATAGCCTTGATATTCTTCGCCGTCTTTCATCGTGATCGAAATCGAAAGAAATCCTTCTTTGATTTCTTTTTGCGGATCGAGAATGGCTCCGATAATAAACTCCACGGGCTGTGCCGATCCCAACGCGCTCAGGTCGGGTCCGAGATTTCCTCCCTGGCCGTTGACCGCGTGACAAACCGCACAACCCAGTTCTGCGCGCCGGAAAATTTCCGCGCCATGTTTGGCATCGCCGCGTGTCCGAACTTCTCCGGCGAAAGTGGCAATCTCCGCTGGCGTCATGCGTTGGTTTTGAAGATTTAGTCCGGCGGCTTCAGTGAGAATGCGCGCCAATCCTTCGTGACGTCTTCCGCTGGAATTCATCAAACGCAATCCAACTTCGGCAGCAATTTTAGTAGGCGGACGTTTGCCGAAAACTTGCGCGAGAATTTCCGCGCCGGTTTGACGTTGGAAAAATGCCGAAAAAATTTCAGTCAAAGCGGCTTCATCATTCACGTTGGAAACCGTTTCAGAAAAAATCTGTGCGGCGTTCGTCACATCAAGACTGCATAAAGCGACAAGGGCGGCGCTTTGCACCGATGTGTTTTCGCTGGAGAGTTTGCCCAACGTTTTGCGGCTGGCGTCGTCGGCAAAACCAGCCAGAGCTTCAATGGCGGAGCGGCGAACTTTTTCGTCCTCAGGCGCATTCAAGGCAAAATTTTCAACGACGGCGCGAAGTGGTTCAACTTTCCAAAGCCCGGCGAGTTTGAGCGACTCGCTCCGGGTTTCAAATTGTTGGCTCTCGATAAGCGGTTTCAAGAGCGCAGTTAAATCAGCGTTTGGCCGCGCATTGCGAAGGCGAACAGCAGTCGTTAATGCGGGAAGCAGACGAGCTTGGAGATCTGCATCGGTTAACTTTAAGACCGCCGCAAAATCATTTGGCTCGCCCGTGTCGATGAGCGCGCGGAGAAATGTTTCGCGCGTCGTCAGATCAAGTTGCGGCGATTTCAACGAGTCGCGCACAACCTGTAACGTGTCGCTCGTGCCATCGGCTTGAATTAAAAATTTCAGTCGCGCCGGTTTATTTTCCAGATTCAGTTTCCCGGACTTAAACGGTTCGAGCCAAAAAGGTTTCAGAGCGAACACCGCCTGGTTCAGAGCGTAGGTGATAAATT
>JBDSYB010000093.1:0-7880 GCA_039925885.1 Verrucomicrobiota bacterium | reverse complement strand
TTCACCCTGCCAGTCATAAGGCTTCGGAGAGCCTCCTTCGATCAAGTCCGGGAAATTCAGCCGGTAACCCACCGTGTAACGACCGGGCTTGACCTTGACGTAATTGCCAACTGATTTTTTGACCGTCTTTTCGTCTGCGTCTGCGGAGAGAAATTCCAGAGCGCTGCTGCGAAAGACCACGCTCTCGCCGGGTTGCAGCACATTCCGTTGGATGGGCGTGATTCCAGAATACCACGTATGATGCGCAGGAGTTTTTTGGCCTTGTTCATCACGAATCGTGATACGGTGCTCATCATCCTGGCGCCAGCTTCCGCCCGCGACGATGATGTTCGTTTTCGAAACGTTGCGGATGTGAAAACGCACTTCAATCGGTTGGCCCAAAACAAAAACGCCGTTGGAGGGAATCAGTTCAAGCGCCGCGCATAAGCCATTCGTCGCCACACCAAAGGATAGTTGAGCTTGCGCCGCGTTTGTGACAGTTGGATAGGGTTTGCTCTGGGTCGCAGCAATACGTTCAACTGAATCAGCGATTTCCACCGTCGTGAGATGGCCTAATTTCAACGAAACATTTCGGAATTCCACCCACTGATATTTGCGGCGTTGCAATTGAAACTCTTTGATATTCGCGAATTGATTGGACGACAGCAAAAGCATTCCGACGGCTGGATTTGAAACCGCTCTTGTGGAGTTTTCCGGGATAAGAATAATTCCGCCCTTCTTTTCCACGCCTACCATGCGCGTTTCCCAATTTTCGTTTCTAGGATAAACTCCATTGACCGCTACTTTTCCATCATCCCCCATCAGCACGTTGTAACTCGCGTTCCATTCGCCTTCACTTGATGCCCGGCTAAAACCAACTGCGGTCTGTTCCAAAGTTAAGGCAGTTTCCCAATCGCCTGTCGCGACCCCGATTTGAAAATCCAGTTGGTTTTCATCCGGCGGGCAATTGATGGTTTGCACGAACGTCATTGCGGTCTGGCTTTTATCCGTCCATTGCCTTGAGTGACCCATCGTCCAGAAGTCCGACGCCTTTTTAAATTTCATCACGGGCATAGAAGGCGTTCCTGCATTGCTCTTAATTCGAAAAGTGATTTCCCGTGTCACTTTTCCTTGCGCCCAACTTCTATCCGCAGAGGTCGGGAATGTTTCTTTCGTCGGCGCGCCGTTCGGATACCAACTGGCGGAATTGGTGGAGGGATTTGGAGCCAGTGCGAGCAGTTCGACTGTGCCTTGATTCAGTTCTCCGAGAAACGGTGCCGCGTTTACCTTGCGAAAAGCCGTCAATGTGACGGTCGGATAGAGAGGTTTGCTTTCGAGATTCTTCGTCGGCGCGCTGGGCTTGTCGCGGGGGTGAATGGTTGGATGTCTGATTTGCAAGCTAAGTTCCACAGCCCCCAAATCTTCCGTGCCACGAATTTTCCAATCGTCCATCTTTGCCCCGTAATTCTCCATGCGATGCACAATCAAACTGCCATCAACGGGCATCCAAACATTTTTTGCAGCGACTCCTCTCAACTCCTTGAGGCCGATGAACGAAACGGTTGCTTTATTATGGTTTGGAGTGTTGAAATCCCACTCCATTGAATCCCACTTCAAACTCCGTCTGCGCAATTGCTCTGCGATTTTGGATTGGAGTTCAATGTGTGCGTCCGCTTCTGTGCGCCCGTAATCCTTCACCACGTTCACGCCAACGATTCCGGCGATTAGGCTGAGGAGGACAGCAGCGATGACTGCGGGATGAAATCTTTTTTGCGCAACTGGCGCTTCACCACTTTTGCGCGTTTCATTATGCGGCTTGTTCACCGCGCGCCAGACACGGCGGATGATGAGCCAATCCACGAGTATTGCCGTCACCACAGCGATCAGCAGGCCGATGGTGACGGTGCTGTGCTGTATCTGATTGATCGTGTGGTTCGCGATGTTGGAATCGGAACCTTGCTGCATAAGCACGCTGCTCTCCGTCGAGGTGTTGAGGATCCATCCAACGACCTTGATCCATATCCAGGTCATCAGCGCATCCAGCGCCAGCAGCGGAAATAGGAGCCCGTCGAATACTGCCAGTCCCATCCCGTAGAGTTTTCCCGCCGAGTGGCGGATTTGCGTGACGGAAATCCAGCCCAGAATCGTCGTGCCGAATGGAGCCGCGAGGCCGAGCGGCAGCAAGGTGAATCGCAACAGCAATTGCCACCATGCAGGTCCGGGAGATGGACCACCGGGAGATACAGTTACAGTTCGCACAGTGAACATGAGCGCCGCGATGAAGAAGAGTGGCGCCCAAGCGGCTCCCCAGATCGCTTTGCGCGAGAAATGCGGCGGCGTTTCAGGGAGCGCAACCGGCCCGGTTGCTGCGGTCGGCGGCCCGCCGACCGCTCGTTCCTCTAAATTTGTTTTACGAGAATCGGGCGCGACGCCCGATTCGGCAGGCGGGACGCCCGCGCTCCCTGTGATATTTTCCACACAGGTTTTCACTTCGCTGACCTGTTGGTAACGGAGTTCCGGTTTCTTTTCCAACGCGCGCAAAACAATTTCGTCCAGGCGCACGTCAATGTGAATGCCGCGTGTGTTGGATGAAGGTGGAATGATTGGTTTGCCCGGCAATTCGCCGGTGAGCATTTGATAAAACACGACGCCCAACGCATAAATGTCCGCGCGATGATCGACTTCGAGCGGGCGATCTTTTTGTTCCGGCGCCATGTATTGCGGCGTGCCCATCACTTTGCCCACCTCGGTGAGATCGGACGTTTGGAGTTCCGCCTTCAGGCGGTCCGGGTTCGCCGCGCCAGAACCGCCTGAAGGCGGAACTCCAAACGAGGCTGACACATCCACGCCGACTAGTTTCGCCAAACCAAAATCGGCCACCTTCACGCGACCGAGGCGATCCATCAGAATGTTTTCCGGTTTAATGTCGCGGTGGACGATGCCGTGGTCGTGCGCGAATTGCAGCGCGTCGCAAATCTGCGGCACGATGGCGAGCGCTTCACGTGGTGCGACGCGGCCCGTCTCAAGTAATTTCCGCAAGGTCACGCCATCGACGAATTCCATCAGCAGATAAAACATCCCGCCCGTTTCGCCGAAGTCATAAATGGTGACGATGTTCGGATGGCTCAATCGCGCCAACGCTTGCGCTTCTTTCTCAAAACGTCCGGCAAAAGCGGGGTCTTTCTCCCGTTCGGGCGCGAGAATTTTCAACGCAACGATCCGGTGGAGGCGTGGCTGCCGAGCTTTGTAAACGACGCCCATCCCGCCGCGCCCAAGACATTCGATGATTTCCAATTGCGGGAAAAATTTCGCGATCTCCTCTGGGGTAAGCGTTTTGGGCGGCGGCGAAATGATTTTCGTTCCATGCGGGCCAAACTCGCCGGGGATGTCGGTTTGCGTGGCGAGATTCAACGCCATCAAACAACGAGGGCAAAGTCCCTCAAGCGCGCCCGACGTCAGCGACACACCGCAACGCAAGCATTTGATTTCTTTTTTGTCGGTTTCACTCATCACAACCTAATTAAGAAAAAAAAGTGGGTTGTTACAAAAAATTTCCTGTAGGAGACGACGTGAGAAGCCTCATTTGTTTCCGAAGAAAAATTAGAGACTCCTCACGTCGTCTCCTACGAAATTTCGGTTCCGTCATTCGCTCAACACCGACATCAAATATTGCACTTCCGCATCAATTTCCTGCGGACTGGAAACCGTGCGCGCAATTTCATCACGAAAAATTTCCCGATACCGTTTTCGCAATCGATGCACCGCCACACGTGCCGCGCCTTCGTTTATTCCCGAATCGGCGGCGATGTCCGCATAAGAAATCCCGTGATGCGACGCCGTGAGAAAACTTTTCAATCGCTCGAATTCTTGCGACTTGCCCGCGCCAATGAATTCTTCGCGCAGCCGCGTCATCGTCCGCTCCAGTAAGGTCAGCGCCCAGCGTCGCTCGAAAACTTTGTCGGGATTCACGCCTTCGGTCGGCTCGATGCTATATCGTTGCTCGGCCATTTCGGTATCGAGCGAGAGGTGAATTTTTCCACCGCCACGTTTCTGCGCGCGAACTTTGTCCCATTCATTGGCGAGAAATCTTTTCATTGCGACGAGCAGAAAAGTTCGGAAGCGCCCTTTGTCCCGCGCCGCTGCTTGCAGATAATCTTTCTGCAAAAGCCGCGCGAAAAATTCCTGGGTCAAATCCTGCGCGTCAGAAGGCGCTTGCCCCTGTCGGCGCACGAAGGCGTAAAGCGGATACCAATACGTGCGGCAAAGTTTTTCCAGGGCTTCCACGGATTGCGGCGAATCCTTGTCGCGCGCGGAAAGCACGACCGACCAGTGTGTGGTGACAAACCACGCGCTGGAAGGTCGCGGCGCTCCTGTGGATGTGGAAGTCATTGGACGGACGATGGTAGTCACGGGAAAATTTGCGTGTCGAATTTATTTCATTTGCCGTCATTTTTTTCTGATCGCGTCACAATCACCAGCGCGAAGGGCGAAGTGTCCGCGTCTTTTAGCGCCACCTCCATGGAAGGATAACCAACCCGATACCCCTTTCCGTCCACGAGAATTTCCGCGTGCTGATCGCGATTGAGCGTGACTGTCACCGTGCTCTTTTGTGAGAGGTCGTCAATTTGTAGCGTGATGGAGTCGTCGTTGCCTTCCGTCATTTTGATGCGGCAGAAATCATTTGTTTTGCCCGGCATTCGCGCTGGCACCACGCCGCCCAAAGTCATGTGCGCCATGATCGCCCAACCTTTGGGATTCAACTCCGACGGTTGGTCCATGACCGACCACGAGGTTTTGTCGGCACTTCCTTTTTGCGGAACGAACCGCTGGCGTTTGGATTGAGGAGTGGTGGAATTTAAGTTTCCCGGCAACACGACATCTTTCCATTCCATCGTGCGAATCGGGCGCGTGCCGATGCGGAATTTCGCCACTTCTTTGAGCGGAACATCGAATTCAAAATTCTCAACGCGCACACCCGTTCCATCCGCTGTGCCACCGCTGCTGCCTCCACTGAAAATCAATTCCTTTCCGTCCTTCGTGACCGCCAACACGCCGAACTTGCGCGCGCCCAGTTTTTCCACGTTCACTGCAATCGCGATGAAAGCCTTGCCATCCACGCTTTGGCCGAGGGCGTTGAATTGGCTTTCGCCTTCGAGCGACATGAACGTTTTATTTTTGGGGGTAACTGCGACGTCCTGTGTTTTTTCCAAAGCGCCGATGGTGTAACGCAATCGCACCGTGACCTGCGATGGAACATTCGTCACCGCTTCCGGACTGGAGGTGTGCATAAGCCAACCCAAGTTGCCCACGCGCGCGTCACCTTCTCGCGCTGAACTGGTGGGAGAACTACCAGCGCTCGCGGGAATTGTTTGACCTTTTTCATCCAGCAATGTGACGTTGCGAAAGAGTGTGCGATCAAACAACGGATGCGAAATCCAGAGATGCAAAAAGCGCGGCGGCTTGACCTTGGGCGCGCTCCAATCTTCCGGGCTGGGATAAAGACTGTGTTCGAGCCAATTCAATTCGGATGCGTTTGTGATGCGCGAACCGTCCGCGTGGCGTGCCGCGCCGGGACGATTGGTGGACCATTCATCGTGCCACGCGAGAAATTGGAGCTTCGGCGGTTCGGCCAAAGTTTCTGCGGAAGCGGTGGGCGATGGTATGATTTTATTTTGGTCCGATTGCACCAGCTTGTAACGGATCTTCACGCGGCGCTGTTTTTCGTTGAAGCCGGTGACTTGCAAAATACCAGCGCGGCCTTCGCGAGTTTTGAATGCGAAAACTTGTTCAGGAATAAATTCGAATACCCGGTCGTCGTCCGGCACTTCGGCGAACGCTTCTTCTATTAATTTCGAGGTGCGAAGAACGCGTTCGGCGGAAATCGAATCGAATGCTTGCGGCTGAGCCTGTTTGCCTTCACCCAAGCGATTATTAAATCCACCAACCTGAGTGACGCTTAATTCGTTAGTGTGGCTGAAAACCCCGATGCCTTTAATCTGAAGCGAAGGTTTCGACAAGGGTCGTAGCACCACATCCACGCCGTTGGAACGCATCCAATCTCGAATCACCCCTCTCACCTGCGGGTATCCCCCATTGAGTTGTCCTTTTGCGCGAAGGGACTCGACCAATTCTTTCGAGGCGCTCAACACGCGACCCGTGTCGAGGTCCAGAAAGGAATTGGACAAAGATTCATTACCGGAAAGCTCCCGCTCAATGACCGGACTGAAACTGGCGTTGAAAGAATCTCGTTGGTTTTCTGCCAGCTTGTTTAGTGGTTCAGCCAAAGTTTCTGCGGAAACGGCGGGCGATGATTTTCCATCTGTGATTGCGGCAAGATTGTTTTGATAAACGGCAACGTCGTTGACCAAAAAGGCAATTGAGCCATTTGATTCCCAGTTGATGCGTCCATGCGCACTGAACAAGTAATTGCCTATCCTGTCTGCGTAATTGGACGCTATTCTCAACTGATCCCACTGCACCGGAATTTCCCAAAGGCGCAGCACCTTGCCGTTCGCATCAGTGATCCAAAATCGGTAACAGTATTTATCTGAGTCAACGATTCGCATCGCCTTGAAAGTCTGGCCCGATGCCAGCAAAGAACCATCAGGAGATTTGGCTTCAATAGGATAATCGAGTGGGCGTGAAGATTGCAGCCAGGTGACCAGCGCAATTCCTGAAGCCACAAAAATCAAACCGACAACGGCGGCAATGCGAAGTTTTCGGCTGCTTGCGCCGGTTGTTTTCGTCCCTGCCGCCAAAGGTGATGCGGACTCCGCGTGTGAAAAATGCGGCTTCCCAGCATCGTTAAAGGCAGCACGCACATCTTTTCGTAAAAGGACCGCCAGCGACCACACGGCAAACGGCAAACACAAAAGATTGAAAAACGAGATCAGGCAACCGGCAATGCTACCCGCCAATGCGCTTCGATACGACTCAAGCCGCTTCATGCGCAATGCTCCGAAGGCAGCAACGACAACACCCGCCAATACAAAAACCAACGGCCAGAACATCCAAGCGCCCACACGCAGACGCCCGTCAAGAATCAGCAATCCGGGCAACAACGGACTTAACAATGCTGAGATCAACAACCCCGTCGCAGGCCAACGCACCAGTCGCCGGGTCTCGTTTATGATCAGTTGATTGGTGGCTGTGGAAGGGGTGCCCTGATCTTCGTTTGGCCGCTCGCTCTTTGAATTTTCGCCTTTTTTTTGAGCCTTCTCTCTCAGACTGCTTTCAGCCGGTGTCGTCGCGATTGTTTCCACCTGCGTTTTCAACACACTCGCCTGTTGGAAACGGAGTTCCGGTTTCTTCTCCAACGCGCGTAAAACCACTTCATCCAGGCGCACGTCAATGTGAACTTTGCTCGACGGCGGCTGGAGTTGTTTGCCAGGAAGTTCGCCGGTGAGCATTTGATAGAACACCACACCCAAAGCATAAATATCCGCGCGATGATCCACTTCCAGCGGCCGGTCGAATTGTTCAGGAGCCATGTAATTCGGCGTGCCCATCACTTTGCCAGCCTCGGTCAGCGACGCTGATGCAGATCCCGCTTCGTTGCTCCCGATGTTTTCCGTTTCAAGTCCCATGAGTCGCGCCAAACCAAAGTCGGCGACTTTTACGCGGCCTTTACGGTCCAGCAAAATGTTTTCGGGTTTAATGTCGCGGTGAACGATGCCGTGATCGTGCGCGAATTGCAGCGCCTCACACACCGGGGGAACAATCGCCAGCGCCTCCCGGGCCGTGAGTCGGCGCGCGTTCTGGAGCTGACGAAGGTTGACGCCATCCACAAACTCCATGAGCAGGTAGAAAAAGCCGTTCGTCTGGCCGAAGTCGTAGACCGTGACGATGTTCGGATGATTCAGCTTCGCGAGGGCGTGCGCCTCCCGGGTGAAACGCGCGGC
>JBDSYB010000092.1:0-15219 GCA_039925885.1 Verrucomicrobiota bacterium | reverse complement strand
GGGCAAGGTCTTCGTCCATGCATTTTTTTCCATGTTTCATCAATAATCCCCGCCGATGGTTCGCCATCGGCGAGGTGATGTGAAATTTACTGGCGCGTGTGGTCATCAGGTGTCAGTCCAGGAGGGAATGGCTGAGTCGGGTCGGCCACGAAAGGAAACGTGTCGCGGAAAGGCACTTCATTTCCATCGACGAAATCGGTGAGCAACACGCCGTTATTGATGATGGTGAAAGTTCCATCCACCACGTCATCTTTTAATCGGCGCCCCCCATTATTTCCATAGCCGCCGCCAACATTATCGCCGCCACCAGGGCCAGTGTTCGGAACGTTCAGATCCACCCGCAAGATGTCGCCGTTGTTCACTGCAATCGCCAGAATCATGTCGATGTGCGCCTGATCGGTGCCAAGATTTTGCAACGATTTGATAATGTCGCTGCGGAAACGCCCCTTGGCGTCGTCTGCGGGAGTCGCGCCGTTGTATTCATTTTTGCGCGAGGCGGGAATGAGTCCGTTGTTCACCAATGGAACTCCCTGGCGATCTACGTTCAGGTAAGGTCCGCTGCCACGCACTTCGGTATCTTTTTGTATTCTCTGGTTACTCTTCCGCTGCGTGACAAAATTTATTCCGATGACTGAGTTAGTGGTTTCATTTGTGTTCCCGCGCAATAAAGCCACCGGAATGCTGACAGCCGTGATCAGAGTATTGAATCCGGCGTAAGTGTCGCGTCCGCCCCGCGCGCCGAACAAAGTTTTGTCGGGATTTCCGGGATTCGCGATGGATGAGGCGACAAAGCGATTTGCGCCAGTGTCGTCGAGAAAAAACGGATCGTCCGCCGCGCCGCCGAAAAACGCAATGCCGCTGGCCGCATCAGTCGTGACGACAGGTGTCGGTGCGGGAGTCGGTTGCGGTTCCTGGTTGGCAATCGTGGTAGGCGCACTGAACGCGATCTCCCCCCGGCGCAGTCGGGTCGGTTTGTTAGCATCGAAACTCGGAGTCACTCCTTTCAACTGGGAGGTGAGTGAAATGACCGCCGTTTGCGTGGTCAATCGGCCTACCCCGGGCGAATAGTTCACGTCCAGAAAAAGATCCGGCTTGGCGTCACCCGTGTTTTCGATTTCAAAACGGTAACGAATGTTGTGGTCGAAAATCACCTGGCCGAAATGTTCTCCTGAAACAATGAATCCCTGCGTGCTCATGAGAAGAACGACTTTGGAATTGTCGTTCGGATCCAGAAACGCATAAGTATCGGCAATGTCCGAGCCGCGATCTTGCGCGATGGCAGGTGAATCAATGTGGTCGGACGCCGCGAGGCGTGTCGGAAATGACGTCTGCGTCGCGACAACCGCGGCGACCAAGGTGAAGCTCATGGGGATATTCCTCCAAATGGGATGTTTTATTTTCGTAGTATTCATATTTTTATCTTTGTTTTGTTTTTGCTGAATCGACTTCTTTCAAAAGAGATGTCGTGTCCAAGTCAAAAACCTTACAAAAAATCTTTACCTCTCGTTGCCGCAAAACACCTTGTCGTCCCGTTCCCATTTTTTCACTTTTGTTTTTCCCTGATTTTTTGCTCCATCCGTTCTTTCGTTTCCGGCGTAAGCTGAATCTTCGCTGATCCGACGCGCTGCTGAAAAACCCGGCGCAGAAAACGCAACTGAGCATGGTAGCGTCGGCACCAAACACACGTCACGAAGTGCAACCGCATCGAAAACCGTTCTCCCAACGACAACGGCCCGTCCAGCGACCGCGAACTGAGCCGTGAAATTTCTCCGCAGCGAGGCATCAGGCAGAGGCGCAGATTGCGTAAACAATTCTTTTTTTTAGCCATAGTTTCTCCAGACACTTATTCCGACTCGCGGCTGAACCAATGGATTTCCAGGCAGCGGCGCAAGGACATCCTCGCGCGATGCAGCATGACCCAGAGGTTATTCGATGAAATCGCCAGCTTCTCGCAAATCTCTTCCGTGCTGTAGTCATCGATCTCCCGCATCACATAAACCTGAGCTACATTCTGCGGCATCTTTTCGCAGCACTCATCCAGCGCGCCCCAGAACTCCTCCCGATCCAAAGACGTCTCGGCCGCCGCCCATTTCTTCGGCCCCAGGCGATGAATCCAACATTTCTTGTGCGGGCCGTTTTCGTGGAGCAACTCGGTTTGTTCCTCCTTGAGAAATTCCAGATTCGTCATTGAAGATTCCCGCGCCCGCTTGCGAAAGTAATCCGCGATTTTATTTTTTAGAACGCCGAGCAGCCAATTTTTCTCCGAGGAATCCCCGTGGAATTGCTCCCGCGCTGCCAACGCCGCGACAAACGTGTCCTGCACCAAATCTTCCGCAGAAGAGCGGTCGCGCACCCGCACCAGAGCGAATCGGAAAAGATCGTCGCCGTATTCATGGACCCAGGTTTCTGGATCGCTACGGCCACGAGCGACATTCGGCTCGATGGTTTGAATGTTATCCGTTTGCTCAGGCATAAGCTTCTTGTTGGGTGTCCTGTAAAGTGTCTGTTTTTAATCTACCGAAACGGGCGGCGGCGAGGAGCTTTCTTCCCTCATCGCGTTGGCTACTTCCTTTATTCCTTGATGAATCTGTTCCACCTTTGGGTGCACTTCCTGGATGAGGTCGTGTTCGCGCTTGGAGAGCGTTTCAATGCGGCTAGCCTGTTCCTTCAACTGATCGAGCATCGTGCTTTGTCTTTCGGAAATGCGGTGCATCCAAAAAAAACAGACCACCCAGCAGCCTGTGCCAATGCAGGCGAGGGCCGCCAAAAAAACTTCATTCGTCAACCATCGCATTAACTAAAATAGCAGCTTCTCGGAAAGCTGCTGGGTCGTTATGGAAAATATTTTTGAAGGAATCCTGCTGAATCCAGCAATCACCACAAAAATGATTTTTGCTCGGAAACCTGCTGGTCAGCGTCCCAAAGTGTCACCCGCCACGCCGTCATTTCGCCGAAATCTTTGTAGGCATCGTCGCGCAACGTGATGGAAGACCATTGGCCGAACCACCCTTTTTTTTTCAGTTCAGTTTCGAGGGTTTCATGGCGAACGATTTCGTTCTTCATGCCGCGTATTTCTACCCGCAAACGGAGTGGATCATTTTTGTGGGCGCCTCGCCAAAGCACATCAAAACGCAGTCCGGCTTGTTGCTCGGGATGAGTGCGCAAAAAAAATTGATACGCGTCTCTCTCGTAAAGGCTTGGGTAAAGCGAATTCCGGCCTTTGGAATCAATCAAGTGAGGTAGAATTTTTTTGAGGCGCGGCTCGCCCGCTCGGATAGTTCCTGCGGAACCAATGAGTAGAAGCAGAACGAAGATGAATTGGATAGCGCGTGCAATCACAGGACGATTATAGAACCGGAATTTTTTGCGGCAACGAATTTTCCGAACATCTATCTCGTCGTTCGAAAGGCAGGACTCGTCGCGCTGCCACAATCTCTACCTTGCTGGCTCTGCATTTGAAACGGGCGCTTGTTTTTCCGGCGCGATGGCTTTTTTCATCGAATGAAATGGGCGCAAAGTCATCATCAAAAAGTTGGGGATGTAAACAGGTTCCCGTTCGGGATGCGCGAGTGTGCCGGTGACTTTATATTCAAAAAGTTTGGTGAGAGGGCTGAGCGCCAGACTGACCAGACGTCCAATGACCCAGGTATCCCGGAGCAGTTCAGCTTCAACGCGCGCGTCGATGTTTTGCTGAAAATCAACTCCGCCACGATACTGAATTCGCAAAGTGGGCGCGCGGATTTCCAAATCGTCCGTTGAAACTATTCCGCCTTTGACGACGAAGGTCGCGGCGGCTTCGTGGGCACGGCTATTTCCAGCGCCCGGGACTATCGCGTTTAAAATGGGAGAAAAAATTCCGAACAGTGGCACATCCCAAAGTAAGCCTTCGCGCACGTTGACCTTTCCTTTGGCGCGAATACTTTTTAAATCCTTAAGATTGGCCGAGGCGACGGTGATCTGCCCATAAAGCTGGCCTTCGAGCTGGTTGGTTTTTCCCTTCAAACTTTTCACGGCCGTTTGCAAATCAACATCCGCGACCGCCAGTTCAAAACGATAATCCGCCCCTTGGTCGGGAGAAAAATCAAAGTAAGTCCAGCCAGCGGCCCGCCCTTGGTAAAGACTTGCCAGAACATTCGTTACAAGCAACGTGCGCCCCACCCAGTCCACCCGCCCGGAGCCATGGTCGGCGAGAATTTTTCCCCATCGGAATTGCGTGCCATCAACCAAGAAATGCAAATCTGCATCGTCCACTGTGCCGATAGTCAAGCCGCCGTGAATATCGAGGGTGGGCGGTTCTAAAAATTGATATGGCGCGATGGCTTCGGCCACTTTTTTCCCGATCAACCGGGTGAAAAGATACGGATCAATCGTGCTGTGGATGTTGGTGAAATAAAGTCGTTTCGTTGGAAAATCCAAGGCGATTTCCTGCGCAGTCGAGAATTTACCCGCGTGGCCCAAACGCATTTGCGCGGCGCGCAATAGCTGGTTGGTCAATTGCAGCGAGCAGGAAAATTTCTCGAATGCATTGCTGCGGAAAGAGACATTTTTCAGGGTGATGTCTCCTGCGCCGGAGAGTTTTTCGCTCTCGTCCCATTTGCCGCGAAGATCGGCGTGAATGTCCGGCGGCGTTGTGAATTGGAAAAAATCAAGCGCTTGTTGCGCAGGTTCGGTCAAAAGATGGCGAATGGCGCGGGGATCAATTTCTGAATGAATAAGCCAGTGAAAATCACGCGTGTTCTCGTCCGAGATAAACTGCAAATCAGCGCCGCCTTCGCGCCGTTCGATGCGCAAGTTGGGCAACGTCCAAACACGATTCGAATACGCAAAATCTGTTTTGGCGGAGGTCACCGGAACTTCCCGATAGCTTCCACTCCCGACGAAAACGTTTCCCTTCAACTCGAGGGTGGGAAGCACTTCTCTCTCCCAATTTGGGGCGCGATTTGTCCAGGAAGGCAAAATTACTCCGACTGTTCCTCGCAATTTGGGCGGAGTGTCAAATTGAAATTTGCTCACCCAATGTTGCGCGCCATCGGGTAACAGAGAGGAAATTTTCTGCACATCGAAATCGGAAGTTCCTTCCAGAAAACTTTCGCGTGTGGCCACGTTGAGGCGCCCCGTGGCGAGAATTCCTCCTGTGTAAAGTTGCGCATCGAGATTTGAAATACACAATTGCGGCGCTGCCCATGATCCCGAAAGGGAGAGTTTTTCCACATTCAAATTTGTTCTCTCCACACCTGCGAAACGTCCTTCCCAATTCAGCAAATACGGCTCGGCCTTGCGCCATTGCGCCCAACCGGCGTCGGCCGTTTGGGGAGCAGGATTGGTTGCCGCCAAAAAATCTACTTCTGCTGAAGCGAGTTTGCCCCATTTCGTTTCTGCCGATTGCAGTCGCGCCTTTCCGGCTGCTTTTAGAGGAATCCAGTTGCTTAGCGTCTGGGAGGTGCGCGCGGTTAGTTCCACCGCGGCGGCTTGTCCATAATCGGCCTGAAATTGCTGCGCGGAAAATTCAATTTCCGTTTCAAAAATGTCGTTGGCGGGCGAACTCAATAATTTTAACTGGCAATTCACGTTGGAGCCACGCGCCCATTTGGTATCCAGAAAATCCGCTTCGAGTTGCGCAAAATTATTTTTTGTCCCGCCCAATAGATCTTCAACGACTGCTGAGACATGGAGATTGGTGGCGTTTCCCCAGCTTGTTTCCACCGTGCCGCTCACCAAGTAAATCGCTCCCGTAATTTCCGAAGGAACTTTCGCGTCGCCGGCAAAATGCAAAATCAGTTCGGGCTGGCCGGTGAAACGCGCGGCCAGCAAGGCATCGCGAAGCTTGTGAAAACCGCGCCGGTCTTTTTCAGGCGGTCGAGATCGAAAAATGGGCCACGCCTGGGCGTCGGCAAAATTTGTTAACACACCGTCAATTTTAAAACGGGTCGCGTGGAAATCGCCTTCGAGTTGCGTGATTCGCATGTCGCTGGGAGAAGGATAATTGATGCGCGCTGTGATGTTGCTGAAAACCAGATTGGAGGCGTTGGTCTTCGAGAGCGGCCAGAGAAGATTTCCTTTTTGAAGGGTGATGGAATTTAACCACGGGTGAGAGGTGAACAGGGAGCCGAGGTCAAAATCCAAGCGGGCATCGTCTGAAGAAAATTTTGGTTTTAGCGCTGGTTTGAGCAAGGTGAGCGAGGAGTTTTTCACAACGATCCCGTCCGGCCAGCGCCACTGCATATTGCTAAACTCCATTTGCATTCCTTGACCGCGAAGTTTTGTGAGGAGAGGCCGTTTCAAAAAATCCGGCAACCCCACGAAATTGAGGTAAATTCCGCACCCGACGATGATCAATGCGAGGAGCAGCAACAAAAAAAGGCACCAAAGAAAAAACCGGCGAAATCGAAAAGGGCGGCGTTGTGCGGGGGCGGCCATGTCACTTTTGCGGGATGCCTAAATTATCCTGCACCTCGAAAAATTGAGGCCAGGGAAACTCGAAAACGGTGCGCGCGCCGTCCAGCGGAACGGATGCGTAGCGCGTTCCGAATTCAGTCAAGTCGCCGAAATCCAGAGTGAGCATTTCTGTTTTTTGGCCGCGTTTAATTTCCAGCGAAATACGATGATCGGCAGTTTTAAAACCAAACAGGTCCAAATTTTTTTCGTCCGGGGATACCCAAAAGACCGCTTTCAATGCGCCGAGTCGAACGAGCGTTTCATCAAATGACAGGGGATTTAGAATTCCTTGGGAGCCGGGCGCGAAAGCCCAATCACCATGCGGATTGCGAATCATTTTTCGTTCCCGCCCTTTTTCGCGGATAGTTACTTGATGCACTTCATCAGGGACGAAATTCCAAATGCGCCGGTCGCGAAACTGCCAGGGCGCTCGGGGCAAACGCGGGAAAATTTCTCCCTGAATAGAATTGACCGTGTCGGGGTATTCGTCGCGCCGGCGCACGAAAACTTTTCCTGTCTGGTTGGTGCCGAATTCAATTTGCGCGAGGATTGCGTTGGTCAGCGCAGCGGGGCGAAGCGTGTAGCTGATGGCGGCGGGAGCCAGACCGTAAGAAGCAAAATCTGTCACGACATCTTTTTCCAATTGCACTTCCGTGCGGCTAAAAAAGTTCAAAATATCCCGAACAATTTCCACATCCACCACGAAGTTTGAGGTGTTGCTCATTTGCCACGAATTGCCGTGGCGTTGCAAAACGAACGGCTTTGCGCCGCGCACTTCGATCTGTTCCACGTTTGCAGGCGGAAAATGAATCAAGTGACGATCCACAAAATTGGTCGGAGAACTCCGCCAGGAATCCAGCGCTTCGCGCGCGACGCGAAAAATGGGGCTTTTGTTTTGCAGGCGAACGAAGACTTGCGTCGGGTCGTTGGTGGGGCTGCGTCCGACTTGCAACACCAAAACATTCGTCGGTGAAGTAAAAGAGATTTCCATTTCGGGCGTCTGCAAACCAAAGGTTTCGAGATCGGGAGAGGCCAAATCTGTTTCAAACCGGGTGACGGAAAGGGCGGCCGTTTTTTTCAATAGTTCGGCAACCTTGCTTTCGTCGGCATGGGCTTGTTGGGGAGCCGTCATGCGCCACGACTGATTGGTGTGCGACAAGGTGAAGCCGCTGTTGCCAAAGCGCGTTTTGATTAAATTCACCGACTCAGGAATGCGGAGCAAAGTTGGGTCGCGCCAGTCGTCGGCGGATTGCGGTAAAAATTTTAAGAAACCTGAATCCACCAGATAAATTCCGGTCCCGCCGACTATTTTCAAATAAATTTGACCGCCGACGGGCGTGTTGGTGCCGATGAGTAATTTCATCTCTTTGGCTCCTTGCCGAACGGTCAGTGACGCGGCGCCAAAACCAAATTCATCCTGCGCTTTGGGTTGATCGCTCAGTTCCTCGGCGGTGATGTTGGCCTGCCATTCCAACTCTGCCAGGTCTTGCAGGAAGTTTTGAATTCGCGCATTGGCGGCCGGGTAGGTGAGGGGACTCGTCAGCACCCATGAATCGTTGCTACGCTGCGCGTGAATTTCTCGATGCCCCGCTCCCCTGATTTCAAGGTGATCAGCCGTTTTCGGATCCATCCCGGAAAAGATTTTTGTGGAACGACTGGCGTTGAATTTTTCGCGAGCCGGATGTTCAACCCAGATAATGAAAGCGAACACCAGTCCGGCGATGGCAACAAATATCCATGTCGTTTTTGAATTCATGGCGCGACGCAGGGATCAGTGTCGCCTCCGCAGCCAGACGATTAAGCCGAGCAACAAAACTGCGCCGGGCATGGCTCCGAGCAATATCCAACTGAGGCGTTTCATTTGTGCGGTTGGCAAAACAAGTTTGTATTCTTTGATCGGGCGCGGGCCGATTCCGCCCACCAGCATTTGCGGGCGATCCACCAGCCAGTTTACGACTGCGTTGGCGAAGAGATGGTTGGCCATTGTATTGATGTTTTGGTTGTCGAAACAAAGTGAATCACCAATGACGATGAGGCGGGTGACGCCGCGTTCGGTCGTGATGTTTTTGATGGAACCCTGCT
The DNA here is from genome assembly GCA_039925885.1 of Verrucomicrobiota bacterium. Classification (GTDB taxonomy): domain Bacteria; phylum Verrucomicrobiota; class Verrucomicrobiia; order Limisphaerales; family CANJXF01; genus CANJXF01. The sequence continues at coordinate 6,702 of JBDSYB010000092.1, read as the reverse complement.
CGACGGCGACGATGAGAGGAAACATGCCATGCTGTTCGCGCGCTTCCACAGAGCCGGTCGGTCCAGGGGTTTTGTAACGACCCACTGCGTTAGTGCTGGTGGCGGCTAGAATGTCAAATTGGGGAACATCACCGGGCGCGGCGGTGGGAAGGGGTTTGAAAAAAACTGTGCGCGGCGAGAGTAAATAAATTTGCAACCCTTCGGAGACGATTGATTTGAAAATGGGATGATCTCCTTTGACCTGGGCAGGAACAATATCGGCACCATCAAGGGTGAAACGCGTGTCCTCCAGCGTGTAATTCACAACGCCGATGTTCCATTTAGCTAAAACTTTTTCGATGCCGGAATCGTTTCCTGCGGCGGCGTTGTTCAGTAAAACGAAGAGGCGGCGACCTTGCTTAAGATACGCCTCAATTTTGGCAAGTTCCGAATCGTCGAAACTGGCTTTGGCAGGCCCGGCGATAACGAGCAACTGGCAATCCTCGGGAATGTCATTGGTCGAGCGCAGAGAAATTTTCTGCCACGGGATATTATTCTCATCCTGCAAAATGGAGGCAAAACGAGAGTAGCCCTGATCGCTGCCGGAGTTATCCGGATCGTGCTCGCCGTGGCCGTAAACGAAGTAAGCCTTGGCCTGTCGCGGATAAGTCACGGCAAACAGCGCCGAGGAAAAAAGCAGTTCGCCTTTGAAAGCATTGCGGCGCACGGCGGTGCTTTGGCCGGACAAAACGGAATTCAAATCGTAATCGTAAAGCTCGTTGCCGAAGACGACTTTGGATCTTCCGCCGGATTCAAAAATCACAAGATTTTTTTCCTTGGGCGTGGTGAGTTTGTGTTTCGCAAGTAGAGCGGCAGCTTTGGCGGGAGAACGGGTGTAGTCCAAACTCCGCACAGTGAGATTGGCGTTGGCGTAGCTGTATTGTTTGAGCAATCCGGAAACCAAGCCGTACATTTCCTCATTGCCTTGTTGATCGTAAAAAATGGTGACCTCAACCTGGTTGGTCAATTTTTGCAAAAGGGCTTTGGTCTGCGGCGTAATGTCGAGACGCGAGTTTGCGCTGACTTGAAAGCGTTTGAAATAGCCGGAGGCGAAGTAGTTGGCCATGGCCACGAGGGCAAAAAAAGCGATTGCGCCGAGAATGGTGTTGAACCACATCAACCAGCGACGGCCCGGAGAGAAAGTGGGTTTTGAATTGTGTTTCGCCATGTTATTTCCAGCGGCGACTTTCCACAACGCGATGGGTCAGGAACAGGAAAAAAATCGTCAGGCTCAGATAAAAAACGACGTATCTCGTGTCAATAATTCCCCGGGAAAAATCGCGCATGTGTTCCCGCATCGCGATGTATCCCAAAGCCTGCGCGCCCCAGCCATTGCCCAAATTTATTTGCTCGGAAAGAAAACTGAGAAGAAAAAACGTGACGCCAATAATCAGGCTGATCATCGCAGCGATAATCTGGCTGCGGGTCAACGCGGAGGCAAAACAACCCAGCGCCATATAAAGGCAACCGACTAAAAATATTCCCAGATATGTGCTGCCAGCGGTGCCCAGGTCGAAGCCGGCTTGCTCGTGGGTGAAGCGTTGCACGATAAAAATGCAGCCGAGGAGAGGCAGCCACATGATCATGTAAAAAATCAGAGCGGCGAAAAACTTGGCCAGCACCACTTGCAAATCGCCCACCGGCGCGGTCATCAAGGTTTCAAAAGTTCCGGTGTGCCTTTCGAGGGCGAACAAACGCATCGTAATCACGGGAGCCGAGAGAAGCAGGATCAACCAAAAAAATGCGGTGACGTAAAAAATTTCGGTGACGGGCATGGGCGTGGGTTCGCCGTTCAAATTATTGAGCAGGATAACGAAACTCAATCCCATTTGAAAAACAGCGGCGGCGATGATGATGTAGCCGGTAAACGAAACAAAAAATCCCGCCAGTTCGCGCCGGGTCAATGTCAGGAACGCTTGCATCAAAGTGTTTCCTCCTCTTGTTCGGGCCGGGTAACGCGCATGTAAATATCTTCCAACGATTGGCGGCGGCGCGACAATTCACGCATTGCCCAGCCGCGTTCTTTCACGATGGAAAAAATTTGCGGCCGCAAATCCTGGCCGTCAACAGGCGTCAGTGCGCAGCGCAAAAATTCTCCTTCAGCAGGCGAAATATCAAAATGTTCGACCTCAGCCATTTCTTCCCAGCAGGTCCACAATTCTTCGAGAGGCGCGGCGATTTCTGTGATGATTTGTCCATCGCTCATTTGCTTCTGCAAATTTTCAGAACTATCGGCGACTAAAACTTTTCCGCGGCGCAGGATCAAAACGCGATTACACATCATTTCCACTTCGGGCAGAATGTGAGTCGAGATCAACACGGTGTGGGTGCGGCCCAGGTCTTTGATGAGCTGGCGCACGGAACGAATCTGGTTGGGATCGAGGCCAATGGTCGGTTCATCGAGAATGATCAACTCAGGTTCATGCACCAGCGCATCGGCGAGACCGACCCGTTGCCGGTAGCCTTTGGACAAATGTCCGATAATTTTTCGCTGCACGTCGGTCAAACTGCATTGTTGCAGGACGGCGTCCACTCTTTCGCGAGAACGGCGCACGCTCAGACCTTTCAAGCGAGCGCGGAATTTAAGATATTCTCGGACCCGCATTTCCTGGTGGAGCGGATTATTTTCCGGCATGTAGCCAATCCGGCGGCGGACTTCATCGGCCTGCGAAAAAACATCGAATCCTGCTACGCGGGCTGTGCCGGAAGTTGCCGGAAGAAAGCAGGAAAGAATCCGCATCGTCGTGCTTTTGCCCGCGCCGTTTGGCCCGAGCAACCCGACAATTTCCCCGCGCCCGACGGTGAACGAAAGATTGGAAATCGCGGTGTGCCCCGCATAACGCTTGGTCAAATCGGCAACTTCAATCATCAAACTATTGGTCATCAGCGGCGCACAAATTAGGCAGTGAAAAACGATTCGGCGAATAAAATCGGGTCAACGGGTCTTGAGGCTGACGGTAATCGCTTTGTAGCCGAGAAGAAGATTTCCCCGCCGTTGTGGCACCAAAAGATTGAGGACGGCGAGCTCGCCTTTCTTCAAATTTTCCAGGCGCGCGGAAGCGTTCAAAAAGTCGGGCACCGGTTGAGCGTTGATTTGCGTGATAACAAAGCCTGGTTCAAGCCGGGATAATTCGGCAGGGCTCCCCTTCTCGACACCCGCCACGAGAAGGCCAGCGAGAGGGCGAAGGCCAAAATTGGCGGCGATGTCTTCGTGAATTTCCTGCACGTCCAGACCTAATTTTTGACGGAGCAATTGTTCGACCGGCACCAGACGCACCGCAAAAATCTGCCGCCGATTCTGGCGTTGCACGTCGAACTTAAAATCGCGCTGAGTCTTGTCACGCAGCCATTGATTTAACTCAATAAAACTCCGGGGCGTTTTTCCATTCACTTGCACAATTTGATCGCCGACACGCAGGCCGCCCGTTTCCGCAGGGCTTCCCGGTTTGATGGAAGTGATGGAAAGCGGCGAGACGCCTAGCGAGAACCGCGCGCCCAGCCACGTTGAGCTCAAGCCGGTTTCGGGGCGGAAAATTTCGGTCAAAGCTTCGCCCACTTGCTTCACCGGAATGGCAAAACCAATCCCTTGTGCTTGGGCTAAAATGGCGACGTTCAACCCGATTAATTCACCTCGCAAATTTACCAGCGGCCCGCCGCTGTTGCCGGGATTAATGGCCGCGTCCGTCTGCAACCAGTTTGGCATATCCAACGGTTCATTTTCTTTCGGCACAGCGCGACGTTTTGCGCTGAGAATGCCTCGACTGACGGAGCCGCCCAAGCCGAAGGGATTGCCCAGCGCGATGACGGTTTCGCCGAGCAACAGATCATCGTCTTTGGCGAATTTGACGGCCTTGAATTTTTCGCCCGGTTTTTTTGGAATAATTTTCAGGAGAGCAACATCAGTGCGCGGTGTGCCGATGATCGGTTCCACGTCGTATTCTCCACCGCCCGCTTCTTCAGAAAGTTTGATCGCAATGCGACGCGCGCGTTGGACGACGTGGAGGTTGGTCAAAATGTATCCGTCTTCATCAATGATCACTCCCGAGCCGAGACTGAATTCTGTGTTGGGCCGTTGTTGTCGATGAAACGGATCAAAATACTCGCGAAAAAAATCTTCAAACGGGTCGCGGCTTTGCACGAGCGATTCTGTGCGAATGTTCACCACCGCCGGCATGACCACTCGAACAGCTTCGACTGTGGCGTCGCGACGAATATCGACCTGGGCCTCACAAAAATTTACGCGCGCCAAAACAGCGGCTATTGCTAGAATCGGAAGGAAGTTCCGACGCCGTGGCGAAAATAAAAATTTCAGAAAATTCATAAGTAACAGGACAAAAATTGCGGCTCACCGTTCAGATTGATTGCGCTCACGGAATGCCCAGAGACCATTGGAGGCAAATCCATTTTTCCCAGAGCTTGACTTTGCAAAAGCCTCCGTCGAAAAGCAATGACGGTGTCCCCGCTCCAAAAAAAATTTTACGCTGCCTGGCGAGCGCAGCAGGGCAGCTTCGCTTCTTTGCGCGAAGCCAGTTCGCCATTGCCGGAACGATTGTTGCAAATTATCTGGCATCATCAACGTCTCCTCCGCGACCAATTGAAAACGTTGGACGGAAAAACGGTGCGGATTCTTCACCCCGGTTTTTGGAACCACGAGGCCGGCCCTGATTTTTGGGGCGCGGTCTTGCAAATAGATGGAGAGGCTGCGGTGACGGGCGATGTGGAAATTGATTTGCGCGAAGAAGGCTGGCGACAACATGGACACGAGGGAAATCCAAATTTTGCGAACGTGATTTTGCATGTGATTTGGGAAACCGAGGGCGCTCCCCAATTGGTGACGCCGACACTGGCGCTCAAACCGTTTTTGGATGCGCCCTTGAATGAACTTTGCCTGTGGCTTGGAAGTGAGGGCGCGCAAAAATTTCCCGCGCAATCGGCAGGTCAATGCTGCGCGCCGTTGCGCGATTTGCTACCGGAAAAAATGGATGCTTTGCTCCAGGAAGCCGCGGGCGTTCGGCTTCAGGTCAAAGCAAATGATTTTCAAGCGCGCGCGCGCCGGGCGGGGTGGGAACTTGCGCTTTGGGAAGGCATCTTTCGCGCACTCGGCTACAAACAAAATATCTGGCCGATGCAACGCCTGGCCGAAGTGCTGCCGCGCGCTTTTGGGAAAAAAACAACACCGCTATTTTGGCAAGCGTGGCTTTTAGGAGTCGGCGGGTTATTGCCCACGCAGCCTGAGAAAACGGGAACAGAAATTTATTTGCGCGAAATTTGGGACATCTGGTGGCGCGAGCGCGATTCATTGTCGGATGTAACTTTTCCCAGAAGCGTGTGGCGTTTCCACGGAATGCGCCCTGCGAATTTGCCGCAACGACGCCTCGCTCTGGCTTCGCATTGGCTGGCCGACCTAAAATTTTTCTCGAAATTGGAAAAATGGTTTCTTGCTCCCACGGCCTCGCCGCTCAGTTCGTTGAGCAAACTGCTGCAAATAAAAGACGACGAGTTCTGGTCGTGGCATTGGACGTTTCGTTCCGCGCGCCTCGCTCAACCGCAACTCTTGATCGGCACGGCTCGTATCACCGATCTCGCCATCAATGTGATCCTGCCTTGGTTTTGGATGCGAGCCGTTGCCGGGAAAAACGAAAAATTACGCGAGCGCGCCGAACAAATTTATTTCGCGTGGCCAGCGGGGGAGGACAATTCAATTCTACGACTGGCGCGGCAACGTTTGCTGGGCGGTTTGGCGCGGCGTCGTTTACCAACCGCAGCGGCGCAACAAGGTTTGCTGCAAGTTGTGAAAGATTTTTGCGCTCACACCAATGCGCTGTGTACCGACTGCCGGTTTCCCGATTTAGTCCGAAGCTGGAACCTTGAAAAATAGCGAAGGTTCCCGACTGATTCAAATGGGGTCGAGGCGAGCGAATGTATTGTTGTCAAAAGAGGAAGGTTCTTCGGAGGCACTGGCTGAAATTTTTCCCGGCTTTTGCGTTTTAGCTTCCGGCTCGTCCGAGGCTTCGCGCAGACTTTTTTCTTCCTCAGCGCGTTCCGCCGCCAATTCAATGTCGCGTTCCGCCTGGCGCGGATTTTTCGCGCGCTTGTTGCGCGGCAAAGGACTGAGCATGACGTTCAAACCTTTGCCGATCAATTTTGGGGCGGAATCGGGATGGCCGTAAGGCGCAACTTCCGCGATAAATTTCTGGACCTGTTGAAAACCAAACTCCTTGTGCGCCATTTCCCGACCACGAAACCGGAGCGTGATTTTTACCTTCATGTCTTCACAAAGAAAATCAACCGCATGGCTCAACTTCACGCCGAAATCGTGCGGGTCGATGTTCGCCGACAATTGAATTTCTTTAACTTTGTTAGCGTGTTGATGCTTCTTGGCGTCCTTGTCGCGCTTGGCCAGCTCGTAACGATATTTTCCAAAATCGACCAGACGACAGACGGGCGGCGTGGCGTTGGGCGCAATTTCCACGAGATCGACCCCATTCGCGCGGGCGGCACTGATGGCGTCACCGAGCGATAAAACTCCAAGTTGCTCGGCGTTGACGCCAATGACGCGCACTTCGCGGGCGCGGATTTTCCCATTGACGCGGATAAACGAGGCGGCGGAGGGAGCGGGACGTGAATACGGGCGGCTCAAGAGCCACCTACCGGTTGAAACTT
>JBDSYB010000091.1:0-7600 GCA_039925885.1 Verrucomicrobiota bacterium | reverse complement strand
ACCACCAATCTTGAAATGAAACGGATCAGCGTAACAATCACCAATCCGTGTTTAGAGCAGTGTCCGCAAATGTTTTTTCGACTGCGCAAACCCTGATTTCCAAGAACGGCTTCACGCAATTATTTCGTCCGCCCTGCCTCAATTCCTACGAATAAACTTTCTAAATTATTGAGCGCCGGATTTGCCTTCGGCGCAGGATTTAGCAGCTCCTTTAAATACTCAATCGCGTCAGGAACACATTTCACGGAACGCGGCAAAGTCGCGCCGCAAGCGTTGGCATGACCGCCGCCTTGCAGCTTCGTCGCGATGGGAAGTGCCTCGCTATTCTTGCTGCGGAAACTCACCACAATCGTCCCGTTCGCTTTGCGAAATAAAGTCATCAAGACGGGATACGCCGTCGCTTTTTGATCCAACATTTGATGAACAATTAAATTTGTATTTCCCACGACCGTGTCCACATAGCCGAGGGCGGGAGTTATTTCCTGGACGTTATTTTTGCTCCACGCCAGACCAAGCGGATCTTCGATGCGACGCTTCACCGCCATGACTTCCAGCAGCGGATGATCGAGCAGACTTTCCAACTTGCCGTCGATCAATCCGTGCAAATTCCAAAACTGATACGTTTTGACCAGGTTCGCGTAGTCGTTGGCGACGACAAAATCCGGTTCGTCTTCCAAAAATAAATCGGCCACGTTGCTCAAGTGAATCAGGCGATCCAGCTCGGGCGAGGCGAGTCCATGTTCCTTGCACAATTCGTAACAAAGCAAACTCGCGGACTTGCTGGCGGCGTGAATCAAGCGCGCATTTTTTGGAATGGTTTCAGTCGCGTGATGATCGATGACGAGCCAGCTAGCTTTGTCCGCGCGCGCTTCAAATGTGAAATCACAAACCCACGCCGCCTTCTCGCGCAACTCACGAACTTTCCAACTGTTGTAGTGATGGGCCTCCAATCGCGGCGCGAAACCAAAAAGTTTTTTCGCCAGACGTTGCAAAAGAATTCCGGAAATAAATCCGTCAAGATCGCTTTCGTGAGTAAAAATTATTTCCGGTTTGGGCAACACATCCATGTGAAAACGCTAGAGCAACCGTGCGTTCGTATCCAGCAGGGATTTCTGAAAGTGTGAATCTGCTGCCAGCGTCTCGCAGGCAGAATGTTTTACCAAACAACGTGGAGAACCATTTTTTTTCTTGTCTTCCCGAGTTCCTCATCAAAAATTTTCCCCCAATGAATTTATTTGATTTGCAAAATAATGTTGCCGTCGTGATCGGGGGAACTGGCGTGCTCGGCGGTGCTTTGGCCGAAGGTTTGGCAAGCGCGGGAGCAAATGTCGCTGTGCTGGGACGGAACAAGGAACGTGGCGAGCAACGCGTAAAACAAATCCGCGACGCAGGCGGCACAGCAGAATTCTTTTCCGCCGACGCCATCTCGCGTGAAAGTTTGCAAAAAGCGCGGGAAGAAATTGAAAAAACTTTTGGTGCCGTAACAATTCTGGTGAACGCCGCTGGCGGCAACGATCCCAAAGTGACCATTGCCGGCGAACAAAAATTTGAAAAAATTGCTCTGGAAGATTGGCGGGCAAATTTTGATATGAACCTTGTCGGTGGCGTTCTCTTGCCGTGTCAGGAATTTGGGCCGGGAATGGTAGCGCGTGGAAAGGGGAGCGTCATCAACATCGCCAGCGTTTCGGCGCACGTTCCGCTTTCTCGCATTATTTCTTATTCCGCATCGAAAGCCGCCGTGTTGAGTCTCACGCAATTTTTAGCGCGGGAATGGGCAACGAAGAATGTCCGCGTCAATTCCATCACCCCCGGATTTTTTCCCGCAGAGCAAAATCGCAAATTGCTTTTCAACGACGACGGCACGCCCACCGCTCGAGCCGCTTCCATTCTTGGTCACACGCCCATGAACCGTTTTGGAAGCTCGGAAGAACTTATGGGCGCGGCGATTTATTTGGCGAGCGCTAGAGCGAGCGGTTTTGTGACTGGAACGGATATTCGTGTGGATGGTGGATTTTTGAGTCAAACGATTTGACCGCGAGGATTGCCGGTTAGCCGTTGCCAAAAATATCGCATCACGTTACGGTGAATTTGTGAGCAAGAGCCATTTGGATCGGATTACCGTGAATGCAAACCAGTGCGGCGGCAAGCCGTGCATCCGGGGCATGAGGGTTCGGGTCAAAGATATTTTCGAAATGCTGGCCTCGGGCATGACTCAAGTGGAAATCCTGGAGCAATTCCCTTATTTAGAACGCGAAGATATTGTGGCCGCGCTACAATTTGCGGCCAGCCTGGGAGATTCTCCATTCGTCGGCGCTGCCGGATGAGATTTCTCATTGACGCTCATTTACCACCGATGCTTGCGGAGATCTTTCGAGGCCACGGTTTTGAAGCTGTCCACCTTTTCGACGTCGCTCCGCGCGATGCTGATGATCGCGTCATTTGGAAATTGGGAAATGATCGTCCTACGGTGATCGTTACGAAAAACGAGGACTTCGCGGTCCTGTCCAAACTTTTTGAAAAAGGTCCGCAGGTGCTTTGGCTTCGGATTGGAAATTGTTCCAAATCATACCTAAGTTCCTGGGTTGAACCTCGTCTCGCATCTGCTTTCGAATTATTGAAAAAAGGCGAAAGATTGGTCGTCGTTATCTAGAAATTCATGAAAATAATTTCTCCAGAAAAAGTTTCTGAAATTGTCCGGGCGGCTTGTCCCGCCAAAGAGTATCGTGACAAAAAAGTTTTGCTGATTGTTCCTGATGGGACGCGCACTGCGCCGATTGGTTTGATGTTTAAAACTTTGTTCGACCAAATTGGCGAGGTGACAAAAAATCTTGATGTGCTCATTGCGCTGGGAACGCATCAGGCCATGACGGAGGAGGCAATTCGCGAACGGCTTGAAATTTCTGAAACCCAGCGACGGGAAAAATTTAAGAAGGTTCGTTTCTTCAATCACGAGTGGGACAATCCATCCGCGCTCCGAAACATCGGGACGATCTCTGCCGCCGAAATTTCAAAACTTTCCGGCGGCCTGTTTGCGATGGATGTTCCGGTCGAAATCAACAAACTGGTTTTTGATTACGACCAAATCATTATCATCGGCCCCGTATTTCCGCACGAAGTGGTTGGTTTTTCCGGTGGCAATAAATATTTATTTCCCGGAATTAGCGGACCGGACCTTCTAAATTTTTTCCATTGGCTCGGCGCGGTCGTGACGAACCCGATGATCATCGGCAACAAATGGACGCCGGTTCGCGCCGTGGTGGACACAGCGGGTTCGATGGTGACCGTGCCAAAACTCTGCTTCGCGCTGGTCGTGGATGGAAAAGAGCTCGCGGGAGTTTTTGCCGGTTCGCCCGAATCCGCCTGGGATCAGGCGAGCGAATTGTCGCGCCACCGCCACATCACCTACAAAGACAAACCGTTTCATACGATCCTGAGTTGCGCGCCAAAAATGTATGACGAAATTTGGACGGCGGGAAAGTGCATGTATAAACTGGAACCGGTTTTAGCCGACGGCGGCGAACTGATCATTTACGCGCCGCATGTCTCCGAAGTTTGCGTCACTCACTGTGAGACGATTATGAAAATCGGCTATCATTGTCGCGATTATTTTTTGAAGCAATGGGATGAATTTAAAAATTATCCATGGGGCGTCATTGCACATTCCACGCACGTTCGCGGCATCGGCACATTTGAAAACGGCGTGGAAAAATGTCGCGCCCGAGTAACTTTGGCCACCCAAATTCCCGAGTCTGTTTGTCAAAAAATCAATCTTGGATACCGAGATCCCAGCACCATTGTTTTAGAGGATTTTTCAGGTCGAGAACACGAAGGAGTTCTCCTCGTTCCAAAAGCGGGTGAGATGCTTTATCACCTCAAACACCCTCCGAAGTGGGCAGGGGGTTGCGCATGAATCTTACCACCTTTCGCAAGGAATACTCCCTGGCAGGTTTGCGTCGGCGCGACCTTAACGCCAACCCGATTGTGCAATTTCAGAAATGGATTCAGCAGGCAGTTCAGGCGGGTATTCCCGAGCCGACCGCTATGTCTGTGGCCACGGTCAATCAATCGGGTCAACCCTCGCTGCGCACAGTTTTGTTGAAAGAGGTCGATGAGCGCGGTTTTATTTTTTGCACGAGTTATGAAAGTCAAAAAGGCCGTGAGTTGCGGGGAAATCAACGAACGGCCTTGTCATTTTTTTGGAAAGAACTTGAGCGCCAAGTCACCATCAAAGGAATTGCCGCACGGCTTTCTACTGAAGAATCGGAGGAGTATTTTCGCGCTCGTCCGGTTGGCAGCCAACTCGGCGCTTGGGCGTCACAACAATCTTCGGTGGTGACAGACCGGTCGGCTTTGGAGAAACGTTTTGCTGAATTCGATGAAAAGTATTCGGGGGAGAAAATTCCCATGCCGCCGCATTGGGGTGGATATGTAGTTTCTCCCGACGAAATTCAATTTTGGCAGGGCGGAATAAACCGATTGCACGATCGCTTCCGCTATATCAAAACGGCAGAGGCTGCCGAATGGTTGATCGAACGGCTCGCTCCTTAAGCCAAAACTAAAGAGGCGCGGAATTTTAGCGAAAATCTCCCGCTTTCGGGAAATTCCCCGAAGAATTTTACGGGGAGGGGATCCCAATTGCACCACGTTGTTCCTTCACATATTTTTTCGAGTACTAAAATATGTTTTTAGAGACCCAACCTTTACCTCTGCCGCGTCCGAAACCGGAAACGTTCCGGTGGGCCGTTGGAATTGAAGGTTCTTGGATTCCGCATTTAGACATCGACCAATTTGAATGGACGCAACATAACCGTTTTTGGAAAGAAGACTTTTATCGCGCCGCCAAGGAAATAGGATGTAAATGGATGCGCTACTCGGTTCCGTGGCATCAAATAGAATTCTCTCCCGGAAAGTTCAACTGGGCTTGGTCCGATGAACGTTTTCAATTTGCCAGCGAACTTGGTCTTAATCTCATCGTAGATTTAGTGCATTTCGGCACGCCCAAGTGGCTCCCGGAAGCGTTTGGAGATGTTGACTTTCCCATGTCTCTCGAACGTTTTTCACGTGCGTTTGGCACGCGTTATTCGGGGACGATCAAATCTGTTTGTCCGATAAATGAGCCTTTGATCACTGCGCTTTTTTGCGGCGACGTTGGCCTGTGGCCACCTCACGGTCGCGGATGGCGGAGTTATATGGCCGTCTTGTCACCATTGCCCAAGCTGCCAATCGTTCCATTCGTGCGTTGCGAGAAACCATGTCTGATGTGGAAATAGTTTTCTGCGATGCTTTAGAGTCGAGCACAGTAAATGGGCAAACGTGCGCGGAAAACCCAGACCTTCTCCGACGCATTGAGGAAGACGTAACTTTGCGCAACCATCGGCGATTCATCGTTATGGATTTAATTATCGGGCGCGTCGATTTGGAACATCCCCTAAGAAACTGGTTGGTGAATCATGGCTTTGCCGAAATGGATCTAAATTGGTTTTTGCGAAACCAGGCAGAGATCGATGTTCTCGGCTTGGATTATTATGAACATTCAGAAATTCCGCGTAGTCAGCGGCAAATTCTGGCGGAGTAGTAGCCATTAGTAATATCTAAATGGGAAGCCGGGTCGCCAAGCCGTTTAAGGAATCAATGGGACGCCTTGGCGTTTTGCACTTGCCGTCCCCTCGCTGCTCTTCGGTATATCAAAACGCACCCCGTATCAAAAACAAAAATCCCGAAGCCCAATGAACTTCGGGAAAGAATGATCAATTGTTTAATGCGGATTTAGCCCAAACTTTCGCTTTGCGCCCATTGAATAGCGTGATGAACCAATTCGGTGGCGTTTTTTAAGTTCAGCTTTTCCTTAATGTGCGCACGATGCGATTCGATCGTCTTTACGCTTAGATGTAGTTTCTCGGCGATGGGTCGAGTCCCGTGTCCCTGGCCTATCAAACCGAAGACTTCCAATTCGCGATCACTGAGTTCTTCAATCGGAGAGCCGCTCAAGGTCGCGCTTCGTCCTCCGACCAATTGATTCAACATGCGAGTGCCGAGTTTTTCACTGAGGTAAACTTCTCCGCTCAAAACTTTTCGGACGGCGGTCAAGACGCGTTCCGTGGCTTCTTGTTTCATGATATAACCAGCGGCACCGGCGCGAAGAGCGCGTTGGGCATAGACCGATTCATCGTGCATGGACAAAATCAACACCAGTAATTTGGGAAAGCGCACTTTGATATTTTTAAGCAGTTCGATGCCGCTGCTTCCTCCAAGAGAAATATCGACGATGGCGACATCAGGCTTTGTCTCGGTAATGGCATCAAGGGCCTTGTGGGAATTTTCCGCTTCACCGCAAACCATCATATCTTTTTCATGATTGATCAGTTGGGCGATTCCTTGCCGCAAGAGCGGATGATCATCAACAATTAAAATGCGAGTCGGGCTTTTCTTGGCTGCTGCGATAGGAACTTTCGAAGGGGCGGTTGGAGTTTTCACGTTTTTGTCTGATTGAGGCTTCATCGTTTTGGCCGAAGTAATCCTCCGGCAACTGGGGAGAAACTACGGGAATAATTGGCGAGCCGACAATCAGGTGGCGCATGGTTCAATCAGCAAAAAACCTACCACTAGTCCGGTCAGGCAAACCCCTAGAAAAATTTAAGGAGGCGAACTACTTTGCTTGTTCCCACAGAGCAGGGGAGCTTTGCCAACCGCTTCGGTTGACTGCGGAAAGTGCTATGGCCAATGGCAATTCGCCTCCCTTGGACAAGGTAATTAGGTTTTGATTTTCTGGAAAAATTCGTGTTTTCCATCCCGTGCTGGTGCGCTCCTGGAAAATCCAGACAAACGTTTTTTCACGAGGTGAATTCCATTTGACCTTGAGCCCGCCATCAAGGGGAACCACGGACAACACGGGTTGAGCTGGCTGAGCCGCTTTCAACCACGGACTCACCGGAACCAAAGCAGGTTGAGCATACAACAATTTCACTTCATCGGCGACACCACCGTTATTTCGCATGACGCTTTTCATGCTCCAATGAATGTGCCCGGCCGCCCCGGCTTGGGCGCGAGTCGCCTTGATTTGGTTGACGATTTCTTCTGCTTTCCATTTGCCTCCAGCGTTACCGGTATTCATTCCGGGCCAGAGATGGCGGTGCTGCACATTTTGCGCGGCCCACCATTGGAGGAGCGCGGTGTAACTTTGCGCGGGTGGTTCAATGGGCCAATAAAGTTGCGGTGAAAGATAATCCATCCAGCCGTTCGTCCACCACTTTAGCGAGTCACAATAGATTTCTTCATACATGTTTCCAGACTTTATCGAGGTTGAAGGAGGATTGCCGGGTTTCCAAATACCAAAAGGGCTGACGCCAAACTTTACCCACGGTTTTTGCGCTTTGATGCTTTGATAGGTTTGCGCAATAAAAGAATTCACATTTTCCCGCCGCCAGTCCGCGCGCGTCATTTTCCCGCCGCTGTTTTGGTATTTTTTCCAACTGCCGTCGTCGGGAAACGGAAGGTTTTTTTTGCCGGTTTCATCTTTCTCCAAGTAAGGATAAAAATAATCATCCATGTGCAAACCATCAATGTCATAGCGGCGCAGGATGTCCAAAATTACCGCCCGGGA
>JBDSYB010000090.1:0-10289 GCA_039925885.1 Verrucomicrobiota bacterium | reverse complement strand
TTGATTCGTTGTCCCTTCGCCGGTTGGCTGCAAGTTCATTTCCCGGATCGGAAAGAAAAAATTCTCAACCGGATTCGCGCGATGCGCCCCGGCAGGCGTCTCCTCAATAAATCATGTCGGCAACGGTCCCGCCTGCTTTGATAAACGGCAGCACGTGTTCGGTGTAGGGCGTAATGACGTCGAGTAAATAAGGTTCGGTGGAATCCAGCATCCGTTGCATGGCCGCTCGCAAATCTTTTTTGAACATAACCCTTTCACAAGGAACGTTGAAGCCTTTGGCCATCGCAATATAATCGGGATAAATCTTCTGCCGATTCTCCGGGTCGCCCAAATAGGTGTGCCCGCGGTTGCCCGCGTAAAAATTATCCTCCCATTGCACGACCATGCCGAGGTGTTGATTATTTAAAATCAAAGCTTTCGCCGCAATTTTTTCGATGTGGGCCGTGGCCAGCTCCTGCACATTCATCAAGAATGATCCGTCGCCATCAATGTCGATGACCTGTTTGTCGGGACACGCCACTTTCGCTCCCACGGCCGCTGGATAGCCATAACCCATCGCGCCCAATCCGGCGCTCGTCAGGAATTGCCGTGGAAATTTATATTTATACCATTGCCCGGCCCACATCTGATGCTGTCCCACCCCCGTCGTGATGATGGCGTCGCCTTTGGTCAATTCGTAAAGCAACTCAATGGCATATTGCGGCAAAATCACTTCGCTCTCTTTGCCCTTCAAATGATCGCGCATGTGTTCGGAACGAATCACTTCTTCGGTCACGCCGTAACGCAATGGGCCGCGTGATTTCCATTCCGCAATTTGATTGTGCCAGGCGGTGAATTTCTTCTGAATAGGACGTTTGCCTACCATTTCGTTCAAACGGCCCAGGGCGAACTTCACATCGCTTTCGATGGCGAGTTGCACCTTACGATTTTTGTTGTGCTCCGATTGGTCAACGTCGATGTGGACAATTGTTCCGGTTTCGCAAAACTTTTCCACCTTGCCTGTCACGCGATCATCAAAACGAACGCCAAATGCCAAAAGCAAATCTGCGCCGTCGGCAATTTTCACGGGAACTTCGTTGAGATCATTCTTATCCTTTTTAGGTTTGAACTCGCCGCTCACCGCCCAATTCGCGTATGCCGTTCCATGCATTCCCAGCCAGCGCAACGATAAAGGATGCGTTTCAGGAAACGCCCCGCAACCCATGATCGTCGTCGTCACAGGAATTTGCGCCGCCTCTGCAAATTTGAGAAGCTGTTCGCTGGCGTTGCCACTGATAATTCCACCGCCGCAATACAGAACGGGCCGCTCGGATTTTTCGATCAAGCCGATGATTTCGTTAAGCGCCAGATCCTCCGCACGTTTGTCGGGATTGTAGCCGCGCAAACAAATTTCTTTGGGCCAAACCGGTTGCGCTTTTTGTTGCTGAATATTTTTTGGAAAATCAATCACAACGGGACCGGGGCGTCCGGTGGTTGCGATGTAAAACGCTTCTTTCACAATGCGCGGAATCTCGGCGATGTCTGTGATGAGATAACTGTGTTTGACGATGGGCAAAGTCATGCCGAAAAAATCGGTTTCCTGAAACGCGCCTTTACCAATCATGGCTTGCGGAACCTGGCCCGTGATCGAAACGAGCGGAATGGAATCCATGTAGGCGTCGGCAATCGCGCTGATCAAATTTGTTGCGCCCGGGCCGCTGGTGGCCATGCAAACGCCCGCCCGACCCGTGGCTCGCGCGTAACCTTCGGCGGCAAAAGAGCCGCCTTGTTCGTGCCTCGGCAAAATGGTGCGAATTTTCGAGCGCGTCAGCGATTGATGAAGCTCCATGCTGGCACCGCCCGGATACGCAAAAATACATTCCACACCTTCGCGTTCCAGCGCTTCCACCAAAATGTCGCAACCTTTCATTGTTTGACCAATCTCGGCGCGTGACGATTTCTTTTTTGATTCCGTTTTCGTATTCATAATTTTTTGTAGCGGGATTTCTGTGAACGCCGCCCAACCTTGCGAGATTAAGAAAAAACCCACGACTGTTTCCAGCCGTGGGTTTTGTCGAAAATTTCCTTACGCACGACAAGACCCAGCAGCGTCGTTTCTTACGACCCCAACTCCAGCTAAGGCAACTTGCAGCGCGGCCAAATTCATGGGCGCAAAATAAAACTTTGTTTCCGATGGGTCAAGCGTTGAGTCGGAGCACTTGCTTATTCGACAAATTCCAATTCCGGCAAGCTCGGAATCAGACCCCGCGCATGAGCTTGCCCGAGAAAACGACGGATGGATTCGCGACCGGGTTCGCCATAATCCAGCGTCCAATGATTGACATACATCCCCACAAATTTATCGGCCAGATCCGTTCCCATGTCCCGGGCAAATTGCAAGGAGTGTTCTACGGCTTCGGCGCGATGTTCGAGGCTGTAACGAATGCTCGCGGTCAAAATGTCGGAAATGATTTTGCGGGTCGCCACGTCAAAACGTTTGTGAATCACGTTTCCGCCGAGGGGCAGGGGAAGGTTGTTGTTTTCGCGACCCCACCAAACGCCAAGATCTTCGCAAAGAACTAAGCCTTCATTGCGATAGGTTAATTGTCCTTCGTGAATGATTAGTCCAACATCGCCCGCGCCCGAACGGACCGCGCTGAAAATTTGATCAAAGGGCACGACCAACAGCTCCAATTCGTCGCCGCGTTTCCCCAGCCAAAGTTGCAAGGCGAGAAAAGCGCTCGTCATTTTGCCGGGAATGACGATTTTCTTTTTCAAAATTTCGTCGCGTGAAAGTTTTTCTTTTGCCACCAGCATCGGCCCGTAGCCGTCGCCCATGCTCGCGCCGCTCGGGAGCAACGCATATTTGTCACTCACGTAAGCGTAGGCGTGAATGCTGATGGCGGAAATATCCAGTTCCCCGCGCGTCGCTCGTTCGTTGAGTCTTTGAATATCCTGCAAAATATGCTCGAAATAAAATCTGGACGTAGGAATTAAATTTTTAGCCAATCCGTAAAACATGAATGCGTCGTCAGGATCGGGAGAATGTCCCAAGGTCAATTTTTGTTGCGCCATTATTCAAAAGCTAGAGTGATTGCATTGAGATTGTCACTCGCAAATCAAGTTGATGGCATTTCCAAAGACGTTGATTTGATCCGCTTGAGTTTGACCCGCTGCTCCGCTTGAACTTAAATACCGCTGAACTTTCGCGTTGATTTGGATTGTAGAGCGGTTGTCCCCAACCGCTGGCGTTTGAGGACAAACGCCCTACAATGGTTTTTATCAAGCAAAGTTTTTATGCGAATGCCAGGCTCAATTTTCAAATTTTGTCTCTCGGTGATTTTAATTATTTCTTGCTTCGCGTTTTGTTCATCAAGCAAGGCAACTCCAGCCAACAAGAGAGCACTGGCAAATTATTTTGGCCCGTTTCTGGATACGCGGTTGAATGCCTGCACGACCTGCCATTTGCCCAGCACATTGAAAGCGCCCGAAAATCTAGATGAATTTCCGCACAATAAATTTGGAGATAGACTGCGGCGGCTCGGTGAAGAATTGGATTCAGCAGGAAAGGAAAAAGATATTGCGACGCGACTGACAATTGTTTCGACGGAAGATAGCGATGGTGACGGCGTTAATAATTTGGCCGAACTTCTCTTGAAACATGCTCCGGGCGACGCCAAAGACAAACCTGACGCGAAGGAACTTAGCGAACTTTCAAAATCTAAAAGCGATTTTCAGAAATTTCTGAACGCCTACAAATGGAAGCCATTTGAATCCGTGACGCGGCCTGAAATTCCAAAAGTAAAAAATTCCAAATGGGTGCGAAATCCCATCGATGCATTTGTTGCCGAGCAACACGAAAGCCGAAAGTTGAAACCGCGCCCTGAGGCATCCAAAGAAATTTTGTTGCGCCGGGTTTATCTGGATTTAATCGGCTTGGTTCCCACGCCAGACGAGATGCAAGCATTTCTCAAAGATCATTCGCGCGATGCTTACGAGAAAATTGTCGAACGACTTTTGGCCGATCCTCGCTACGGAGAACGCTGGGGGCGTCATTGGATGGATGTATGGCGTTACGCTGATTGGGCTGGCTACAACAATGAAGTGCGCGACAGCAAACCGCACATCTGGCATTGGCGGGATTGGATTGTGGAATCGCTAAACAAGGACAAAAGTTACGACCGCATGGTGCAGGAAATGTTGGCCGCTGATGAAATGGCTCCCGAAGATTCGGACGCGTTGCGCGCCACCGGATATTTGGTTCGCAACTGGAAACTTCTCAGTCGCGAGGCTTGGATGGAAGACACGATGAACCACACATCGCGCGCTTTTCTCGGTGTGTCGATGCATTGCGCGAAATGTCACAATCACATGTATGACCCGATTCAGCAGAAAGAATATTACAACATGCGCGCGATTTTTGAGCCTTACGAAGTGCGCACGGATCGTTTGCCGACGGAACCGGACATCAAGAAAGACGGTTTGGTTCGAGTGTTCGACACGAACCGCACTACGACGACGCAATTTTATATTCGCGGAGATGAGCGGAATCCCGACACAAATATCGTCATTGCGCCCGGCGTTCCAAAATTTCTTGGCGGCACATTTCACGTCGAGCTAGTCCAACTTCCGTTGCTCGCTTATCGACCCGATCGGCGCGATTTCAATATTACAAACACCATTGCGTCCGTCGAAAAAGGAGTCGCCGAGGCAAAAGCGGCTTTGGAAAAACTCAAGACTTCTAAAGAAACCAAGCCTGAACAAATTGTTGAATCGGAAAAACAACTAAATTTCGCCGAAGCAAAAAAAGAATCGGTGATGTCAACCATTCGCGCGGAAGAATTGGAAGAGAAGCGGGATTCTGCTGAATGGAAAGATGCGGCAATGAAAGCCTGTTCGGCGCAGAGAACTTTTGCCGTGCTGGAAACAAAAGAGAAATTGGAAACATCTCGCAAGGAACAGTCTGAGGCTCAAGTAAAAGTTGATGAAGCCGCTAAAAAAACAAACACCAAGGTCACTGCGGAAATTGCGGCCAACAAAGATTTGCTGGATCGTGCGATGATGGTTTTCAACACCGCCAAAACAAATTTTGGCGCGACAGAAAAATTATTTCTCGAAGCGGAAATGGATTTAACGAAGCCGGTGAGCGCCAGTTATAAATCGCGACAGCTTGAAAATTATCCCGCGACAAGCACCGGTCGCCGATCTGCTTTTGCAAAATGGGTCACAGAAAAAAGCAATCCACTGACAGCAAGAGTTGCGATGAACCATATTTGGCTTCGGCATTTAGGCCAGGCGATTGTTCCTTCCGTCGATGAGTTTGGCGGCAATGGTCGTCCGCCTTCTAATCCTGAATTGCTGGATTGGCTCGCATCAGAATTCATGGCGCAAAATTGGAGCATGAAAAAAATGCATCGGCTCATGGTGACGAGCAGCGCTTATCGAATGTCTTCCTCCTTCGATGCTACGAACGCACGTTTGGATCAGGACAATATTTATTTATGGCGCATGAATCCGCAGCGCATGGAAGCTGAAGTCGTGCGCGATAATTTACTCTACGTCAGTGGTCAGATGGATTCCAAAATGGGAGGCCCGGAAATTCCAGCCACAAAAGCGCTGACTTCGAAACGGCGCAGCATCTACATTCAAAATGCAGCGGAAAAAGAGTCGGAGTTTTTGCAAATTTTTAATGGGCCGAGCGTGACGGAATGTTACGAAAGAAAACCGAGTGTTATGCCGCAACAGGCATTGGCCCTCGCCAACAGCGAATTAAGTTTTGCACAGGCAAAAATTTTGGCCGTCGATTTAGGAAAAGAAAAATCAGAAGTGTTTATTCAGAAATCTTTCCAGCGAATTTTGAATCGAATACCGAAAGCCAGCGAACTGAAACTTTGCCGCGAGTTTCTCCAGAAACAAACTGAACGTATTGAG
Organism: Verrucomicrobiota bacterium; assembly: GCA_039925885.1. GTDB lineage: Bacteria > Verrucomicrobiota > Verrucomicrobiia > Limisphaerales > CANJXF01 > CANJXF01. Next base: position 4,379 of record JBDSYB010000090.1, on the reverse strand, counting down.
ATGGAGAAAAAACCAGTTATCGAGAAACCAGTCGCGCCGGATTCAAAATCTGCTCCCATCAAGCCGAATCCGGTGCTTTCTGCGCAACAACGTGCGCGCCAAAATTTGATTTTGATTCTGTTCAATCACACGGATTTTGTCACAATTCGCTAAACCCAATTGCATGAAACCTGATTCAAATCCGCACAAATGCCCCGGGATTTCTCGACGCTCTTTTCTCGCTGATACCGGGATGGGTTTCACCGGCCTCGCTTTGGGCGCGATGTTTTTCAAGGAAGGAATTCTCAAAGCCGATTCCAACGGGCAAACGTGGCGCGCGCCCGATGGCAAAGCGCATTTCGCTCCCAAAGCGAAATCGGTCATCTGGATTTTCATGTGTGGCGGCGTGAGCCATGTCGAAAGTTTCGACATCAAACCGGAGCTAAATAAATACGCCGGGAAGTCGATTGAGGAAACGCCTTACAAAGACGCGATTGCGGGCGGCAAGGCGGACAAGAATGTAGTCGATGCCAACGCCACGCATTCCACGCGCAAGATCATCATGCCTCTTCAGACGGGTTACAAAACTTACGGGCAAAGCGGTTTGGTCGTCGGCGATTGGTTTCAGAAAATTGGCGAATGCGCCGATGACATCGCGGTGGTGCGTTCGCTTTGGACGTTGCACAACGATCATGGAACTCAACTCACTTTTCAAACCGGAAGACATCCGCGAGAAGGCGCATTTCCGACGATTGGTTCCTGGGTCGCTTATGGTTTGGGAACGTTGAATGAAAATTTGCCGGAGTATGTGGTGCTGGGTCAGCCGGTGGGAGATTGTTGCGGCGGTTCGTGGTCGTTTGGGGCGAGTTATCTGGGGCCGGAACACGCAGGGGTTCATCTGAAAGTGAATGGAAAAATTCCGATGCCGTTCATTGCACCTGCTGAAAAAATTTCCCAGGAAGAACAGATGGAGAATTTCAGTTTGATTGGCCGGTTGAACCGTCTCTCTGGAATTGATTATCCCGATGATAAAAATCTTCAGGCACGAATTAAATCGTACGAGCTGGCGTTTCAAATGCAGATGTCCGTTCCCGAAACGGTCAATCTCGAAAAAGAATCTGCGGAAACTAAGTCACTTTACGGGTTGGATAAAGAGGAAACAAAATCGTTTGGCGAACAATGTCTGGTGGCGCGGCGATTAGTGGAGCGCGGTGTTCGCTTTGTGCAAATTTTTCATGGCGGCGGTGGAGGAGGGGCATGGGATTCGCATTCAGAAATTAAAACCAATCACACCAAACTCGCGGCGCAAGTCGATCAGCCGATTGCGGGTTTATTGAAAGATCTGAAGCAACGAGGTTTGCTGGAAGAAACGTTGGTTGTTTTCGGAACTGAATTTGGCCGCACTCCAGGAGCGGAAGGCAGCGGTCGAGACCATCATCCGCAAGGTTTTTGCGCGTGGCTCGCTGGCGGTGGAGTCAAGGGCGGAGTGGTGCATGGAGTGACGGATGAACTTGGCTATCACGCCGTAGAGAACCGACATTTTATTACCGACCTTCACGCCACTGTTTTGCAGCAACTCGGTTTGGATTCGCACAAGCTCGAAGTGCCCGGACGCAAACGACTGGACATCGATCACGGAGCGCCTATCTCGGAAATTCTCGCGTAAAAAAAGCCGCTCGTTTTCACGAGCTGCTTTCCTAAAACAGATTTCTTCAGTTATTTTTTCTTCGCACTTTTCTTTTCTTCTAATGCAGCCTGCGCCGCAGCGAGTATGGCAATCGGGACACGGAACGGTGAACAACTCACGTAAGCCAAGCCAATGCTATGACAGAATTTGACGCTCGACGGTTCGCCGCCATGTTCGCCGCAAATGCCGAGTTTAATATTTGGACGTGTTTTGCGTCCCAGTTCGACGGCGATCTGCATTAATTTGCCGACGCCATTTTGGTCAATGGTCGCAAATGGATTCTGCTTCACGATTTCGTTTTCCTGATAGGCGGGAAGGAACGAGCCGGAATCGTCGCGGCTCATGCCGAGCGCAGTTTGCGTCAAGTCGTTTGTGCCGAAACTGAAAAACTCAGCGTCCTTCGCGATTTCATCCGCGACCAAAGCAGCGCGAGGAATTTCTATCATTGTGCCGACGAGATAATCGAATTTGGCTTTCTTCTCCTTCGCAACTTCCGCTGCGACGCGATGAACCACTTCGAGCTGGAGCTGCAATTCTTTCGGAAAACCGACGAGTGGAATCATGATCTCCGGTTTCACTTTGATGCCTTTTTTCTGCACAATCGCTGCTGCTTCAAAAACAGCGCGCGCCTGCATTTCGGAAATTTCCGGATAAACAATTCCGAGGCGACATCCGCGATGGCCGAGCATCGGATTGAATTCGTGCAATTCGTGAACGCGCTTCGTGATTTTTTCTACCGGCACACTGAGTGTGTTTGCCAATTCAGTTTGTGCAGCGTGATCGTGCGGCAAAAATTCGTGCAATGGCGGATCAAGAAAACGAATCGTCGCTGGAAATCCCTTCAGTTCCTTGAACATTCCCGCGAAATCTTCGCGTTGATACGGCAGCAATTTCGCCAAAGCTTTTTTCCGATCGTCCGTGTTCGTCGCCAGAATCATTTCGCGCATCGCATCAATGCGATTGCCTTCAAAGAACATGTGTTCCGTGCGGCAAAGTCCAATTCCCGTCGCGCCAAACGCAATCGCGTTGGCCGTTTGTTCCGGGTTGTCGGCGTTCGTGCGCACTTGCAGGCGAGATACCTTGCCGCACCAGTTCATTAATTGCGCGTAGTCCTGATACGTTTTGCTTTCCTTCGCTTTGAGCGATTTTTCCACGAGCACCTGGATAATTTCCGAGGCGGCAGTTTTCACTTCGCCCGCGTAAACTTCTCCGGCGGTTCCATCGATGGAAAGGAAATCGCCTTGTTTGAAAATTCGTCCTGCGACCGACAAAGTTTTCGCGTTGTAATTGATATGCAACGCGCTCGCGCCGCAGACGCAGACTTTTCCCATTTGCCGCGCCACCAACGCCGCATGTGAACTGACGCCGCCGCGAGCCGTGAGAATTCCTTCCGCCGCAATCATGCCACGCAAATCTTCGGGCGATGTTTCGATCCGAACCAAAAGAACTTTTTCGCCTTTCGCGGCAGCTTCCACTGCGCGGTCGGCGTTGAAATAAATTTTGCCCGTCGCCGCGCCTGGACCGGCGGGCAAACCTTTGGCAATGACCTTCGCGGATTTAATTGCGGCGCGGTCAAACACCGGCGCGAGCAATTGATCGAGTTGGTCGGCTGGATTGCGAAGAATCGCGGTTTCCCAATTGATAAGTTTTTCGCGAACCATGTCCATCGAGAATTTCAACGCAGCCATCGCCGTGCGTTTTCCGTTGCGCGTTTGGAGCATGAACAATTTGCCTTCCTGAACCGTGAACTCGATGTCCTGCACATCTTTGAAATGCTTTTCCAAAGTGGCGCGAACCTTGAGCAATTCCGCGTAGGATTTCGGCATTTGATCTTTGAGTTTCAACACTGGCTCAGGAGTGCGAACACCGGCGACAACATCTTCGCCCTGCGCGTTAATAAGAAATTCGCCGTAAAATTCATTCACGCCGTTGGCTGGATTGCGCGTGAAGGCCACACCGGAACCTGATGTTTCTCCGAGGTTCCCATAAACCATCGCCTGCACATTGACAGCCGTTCCCCATTCGGTCGGAATATTATACTTGCGACGATAAACATTGGCGCGGTCATTCATCCACGAACCAAACACCGCGCCCGCCGCGCCGCGAAGCTGGTCCAATGGATCATTTGGAAACGCTTTGTTGGTGCGTTCTTTGACGAGCGCTTTGAACCGCTTCACTAATTCCTGTTGGTCGGCAGCGTTGAGTTTTGAATCCTCAAATTCACTGTGATATTTCTCGTGCTTGAAAGTCTCGATCACCGTTTCAAACGGCTCATGATCTTCGCCTTCGCGTTTTTGCACGCCCATCACGACGTCGCCATACATCTGGATGAAACGACGATAACAATCCCATGCAAAACGCTCGTTTTTCGTCGCAGCCGCAAGCGAGAGAACCGTCTGATCGTTCAAGCCAAGATTCAAAATCGTATCCATCATGCCCGGCATGGAATCGCGCGCGCCCGAACGCACGGCTACGAGCAATGGCATCGCTGTCGCGTCGCCGAATTTGCAACCCATGATTTTTTCCATGTTCGCAACGCCAGCTTCCATCTGCGCCTGGAGTTCTTTTGGATAAGTTTTTTTGTGAGCGTAAAAATAAGTGCAGACCTCAGTGGTGACGGTGAATCCGGGAGGAACCGGCAAACCGATGCGCGTCATCTCGGCGAGGTTCGCGCCCTTGCCGCCGAGCAACGGTTTCATCGAACCATTGCCGT
>JBDSYB010000089.1:0-3534 GCA_039925885.1 Verrucomicrobiota bacterium | reverse complement strand
GTTAGGATGAAGAGGTTAAAGACAGTGCGTTTCATTTTATTTTTTTTGATATGGAAGTTTATTATTGGAAGGTTTATTTGGCCCAACATGGCTGAGAACTGCTCCCCGAAATTCGGGTGACATCTTTGACATGCTTGGTAGGCACGTCAAGTAAAGACAAGACGCGTCCACCGCTTTTTCTACGAGTGAAAATCACCGTCCGGGAATTTGCACCCCAAGCCGGATCTTCTCCATCAGTCAACGCGGTGGCGGTCCCCCCCTGGGCTGGCACCGTGCAGATATTGAAATTGCCCATCTGCGCCGTGAAGACAATTGTCTTGCCGTCCGGCGACCAGTCAGGCTCCGTCAAGTTTCCGCCCACTCCCGCTGTCTGAAGTCTTTTCGGCTCACCGCCGTCCGCATTGATTTTGTAAAGCGCCGCGCGTCCACTCATGGAGGCGTAGCAAATTGTTTTTCCATCCGGCGACCAGCAAGGCGAGGATTCGCCATCGCGGGTTTTCGTCAATTGTTTCAAATTAGTTCCGTCAATATTGCAAACGAATAATTCCGGATTGCCCGTCTTGCTCAAAATCATCGCCACGCGGCGGCCATCTGGCGAAACCGCCGGACTGAAATTCGAGCCGCCGTAACCAGCGAACTTTTTCCGTGCGCCCGTCGAGAGGTCGTGCGAAAGAATATCCGGGAAACCGGATTTGTAGGAGACGTAAAAAAGTCGGCGTTCACCCGGCATCCAGGTTGGCGCGCTGACCAGCGAGTTATCTTTGGTGACCGCGACGCGATTTGCTCCATCATAATCTGAAACGTAAATCTCGCTCGTCTTTCCTTCCCCGACGCGAAAAGCAATTTTCCCTTGCGTCACCCCTTTTCGCTGCGTGATGGCGGCGATGATATCATTCGCCAGGGCATGTGCTTGCGAGCGGGTGTTGCCGCCGTTGTAAGCCCGCGCCAAGAGGGACGTTTTATTTTTATCCGTAAGCCGTCCTTCAACCTGACCATTGTTGCTGCCCGTCAAAAGAAATTTCGCGGCATCGTTGCCCACAAACGCGAAGCCATGCACTTCCAAATCAAATCGTAAAACTTCCTGCGCCGTTCCGGAAAATCCACTCATCGAAATGGGAATGACTTCCGCAGAATTAGCGAATTTGTCCAGATTCAACTCACCTGTTTGTGCTGCGAGAGAACACGCGAACCATGTGGTTAAAAAAGAAAAGAGTGTTGTTGCTGTAAATATTTTTTTCATCCGATTGCTCGTTTTGATTTTAAATTAAAGTTAATGATATAGGTACGTTGAGAATCACTACTGCCCTCGGGAAAACGTTGGATGAAGGAAACCGAATCCAACGCGCGCCGCACGGATTTATCCAAAATCTGGTTGCGCGAGCCTTTGATGATTTCCGAGGAAATTACGTTTCCATTTCGCGCGATCACTACCCGCGCCTTGACGATGGATTGGTTGTCATCCACATCCGTTGGCGCAATCCAAGCCGCGTCATATTTGCTCAACACAAAATCTCCGTAATTTATTTCCGCCTGTCCACCGCCGCTCCCGCCGGTCCCCGATGGCATTTCAATCGTTGTGCCCGATGACAAATTATTTTCAATATTTTTTCGGATACCGTTAAATGCCGCCATTCTCTCGGCGCGGACGTGTTGGTCCGCGACGCGTTGGGCCTTTTCTGCCGCAGCCTTGTCTTTGTCCTTGTCTTTGTTATCGCGAACCACGGGTTTGGAGATATCAAACTGACGTTTCGGCTTGGCGGTTTCTTTTGTTTCCACTGGTTTGGGAGGCGTCTTCTTTTTTTTATGACTCGGAAGTTCAGAAACAGTTTCCTTCGGCTCGATTTCTTTCGGCTTCGGTTCCACAACTTCTTTTGCCGCTTCCGGTTTAGTATCCGCAGGAACAGGTTTGGGCGGAATTATTTCCGGCGGTTTAACTGCCGCAGCAGCAGCGGTCGCCATTGGTGCTGGTGCGGGATTTCCACCGCCTGTTTTACCATCGGTGACAATTGCGTTTGGCACCAATTCAATGATGTGCGCCGATTCAACCACCGGGTCTTTTTTCGAGGTGAAAAACGCCGTGCCCACCACCATCACCAACAACAAAAGTCCATGCATCGAGAGCGAAGCAATCAAACATTTTTTTTGGAAACGGTTCATCAATTATGGTTCGGACGACGTTTTTAAAGAGAAGCGCACGATCCCGCGTTTCTGGCATTCATCCATGACTTTATAAACATATTTGTTCGGCGAATTCTCATCCGCGCGCACCGACACAAACGTGTTCGGATTGCCGCGAGAAATATTTTCCAACTGCGTGACGAGTTGCGGCAAGAGCATTTGTCGTTTGTTCAAACTGTAAATTCCCTGTCGGCTCACTTCGACCAGTTGTTGGTCCTTCAATTCCACTTTACCCGCCTTTTGCCCGCCTCTGGGCAATTTCAAGTCAATCGATTGTTCCAGCATGGGTCGTGTTATGATGAAAATGAGCAACAGCACGAACGCCAGATCCAACATCGGCGTTATGTTGATTTCATTCAACGTCACCAATGAATTGCGTTGAGAAAAGCGCCTCATAAGGAGATGCAACCCAGGAGACAGGAGAAAGAATTCAGAAATCTCGATTTATCGAAAATCCTGAATTCTGAATTCTGAATTCTGAATTCGGTTTTACTCATCATCTTTCAAATATTCCGTCTCCATTTTCGAGACGAGTTCCTGCGCAAAATTGTCCAATTCCACAGTGCGCACCCGCAAATTATGCACCAGCCAGTTGTAGCCAAACATCGAGGGAATCGCGACGAGCAAACCCGCGACCGTCGTCACGAGAGCTGTGGAAACTCCGGGAGCCATCGTCACCAAATCGGCCTGCCGCGTTTGCGCCACGTCCGCGAACGTAATCATCACGCCCCAAACTGTCCCCAGCAGGCCGAGAAAAGGCGCGCCACTCACCGCGATGGCGAGCAAAATCAAACCTGATTCCAGTTTCAAAGATTCGCGCGCCACCGCGTTTTCCAAGGTGCGCTTGGCGTGCTCCATGCCTTTGAGCGACACGTATTTTTTCCTGCTTTCACCGGTCGCATCTTTCAAGCGCGCATCCAATTCCAGGCTGCCCGCCTGATAGACGGCAAAGAGCGGACAGCCCTCCACTTGAACTCGTCGATCAAAAATTCCCAGCACACCTTTTTGGGCGCGGAATTCCGCGTCAAACAAAAGGTTTAACTTCTTCGCGCGGCGCATCTGCAGCGCTTTGGAAACCATGACCGACCAGGCGAAAACCGAAAAAATCATCAAGATGATCAATATCGATTTTCCCTCGACAGGCGCGCGCGACCAAACGTAAAGCAGTTGCGAATCCGCAAATAAGTACACGGGAATGCTCATTAAAAAAAATCAAAGTCTCAAATTAACCTGTCGCGAAATGATTTCACGCGCGAGGAGGAATGGTCAATTCGTTTGCTGACTTCGAGCGATGTTGTAGAGATTTGTTCAAACGATTTCAACTTTTTTCTACAAAAAACGAAAAATATTTTCAAA
>JBDSYB010000088.1:0-10152 GCA_039925885.1 Verrucomicrobiota bacterium | reverse complement strand
TTTTCAAATATTTGAAACAGTTCAACGGCGTCACTGCGTCGCACAGTAGTGCCACCGGCATGGGCACCGACTGGCGCGACAACGATCCGGTTTACGAGCCGATGGTGGAAATTTATCAAGGCTGCCGTCAGAGCTACGAACGTCCCGGCGCCCCGCGCAGTCCCACGGCAACCGATGCCATTGGCGGATGGAAGCCGAAGGGATTTATCAATCTCGCACTGCTCAAAGGTTTTAAATTTTCCTTTGAATCGAGCAGCGATCACACTTCGACCCACATCAGCTACGCGATGGTTTATAGCGAAGGCACATCTCGCGAAGATTTATTGAAAGCGATGCGCCTGCGTCACACTTACGCCGCGACGGACAACATTATTGCCGACTGGCGTTGCGGCGAACACATGCAAGGCGACGAATTTAAAACGAGCGAACCACCGACGTTTAGCCTGAAATTGCAAGGTACAGCCGCGTTCAGCAAAGTGACCATCGTTAAAGATGATGTGGAAATTAAAATCGTTCAGCCGAACAAAGCAGAGGTTGAACTCACGTGGACGGATCCAAACCCGACGGTTGGAAAGACGAGCTACTACTACGTTCGCGGCGAACAAGCCGACGGAGAATTGGTTTGGGCTTCGCCGATGTGGATAAATTACGAGCCAAAGAAATGAGCAGCGATTCGGCTTTTGCTCATGGCAACACGGACTAACAACACGACGTAAACCGTGTTGTTTCGCCTGCGCTATTTTCTGTTCTTCGCATTTGCGACGAGTGCTTTCGCGCATAATCCGGACACGAGTTATGCTCGCATCGGCATTAAGTCGCACGAGGTGGAATGTAAATTCTCCTATGACCTCATGACGCTCCAACGCATCACCAGAATCGATACCGACAATGATCGAAACATTTCCCGAAGCGAACTCGCGCTTGCTACTCCCGCGGTCCAAAAGTTTCTTCGTCAACACATTTACATCGACCTCAACCGCCACGAAGCCGAGTTTTCCGAAGCGGACGAACCTGCCTGGCCGAGCGACGCTGGCGATGCAATTCCTGAAAGCGAATACGGCCAGCGTTTGATCGGTTTCACTTTTCGCAACGGCGTGTTAAGCGCGCCGGAGGATGTGACCATCACGTTCGATTTCTTCGAGCAATTTGGCGGCGCGCATACGGTTCTCGGCGTCTTCGCCTGGAACGGACACGAAGACGAAGTCATTTTTACCCGTTTCGAACCCGATTATCTTTATGACACCGGTTACACCGCGCCGGTCAGTAAACAGATTTCGCAATACTTCAAGCTCGGCGTAAAACACATTTTTCTCGGCTACGATCACATCGCCTTTTTGATCGCATTGCTTTTCGTAAAACGTTTTATCGATTTGCTGAAAATTATTACTGCGTTCACCGTCGCGCATACCATCACGCTCGCCCTCGCCGTGCTGCAAATTGTCAAACTCCCGCCGCAACTCGTGGAGATCGGCATCGCAGTCACCATCATGTATGTCGCCGCCGAAAATCTGTGGGTGAAAAGCACGCGTCATCGTTGGCTGCTCACGTTCGCTTTTGGTCTCGTGCATGGATTTGGCTTCGCGAATGTACTGCGCGAACTCGGCTTGCCTTCGAGCGGTCTCGCTCGCTCTCTCGTTTCGTTTAACCTCGGCGTCGAAGCCGGACAAATCGTGATTGTGGGTGCGCTCTGGCCGATTTTTTGGTGGGTGAATCGTCAAACCTGGGCGGCAAAATTTCGCGTGGCACTTTCTATCGTGATTTTTTTATTCGGCCTAGGCTGGTTCGTAGAACGCACGTTCGGATTAAAATTTATGCCGATCTGATTCGTGGCGGCGTCTCGGCGGAGCGCCGCCGAATAAACGTAGGCTTCGGCGCTCTACCGAGACGCCGCTACGCCTACCGATTTCCAGCAAACGATTTCGTGAAATCTTCGCCTGCACCTTGTTTTACCACTTTTTTCTCAAACTTCGATTCAGCGATGAGCTGATTTAACTTCTTTTCGTAAGCGGCGGCATCAAGCGGCAATTCAACTGTTTCATTGATAAGGGACGAATACAAAATCGCATTCGCCAGTTCCACCGACCAAACGCCTTCTGCGGCTGGAGCAATCAACGGCGTGCCATCGAGAATCGCATCCACAAAATTTTGGGTGATGTCTTCGTGTTTGCCGCCGGTGGATTCCAATGGAATGTCCACGTTCCAGACTTCTGGTTTGGCAAAGCCAGCTTTCGCAGATTTGCTGAATTCCAACATGGAAACTTCGTTGCGCGTGAATGTGATTTTGTTTTGCTCGACCACAATTCGCCCGCGCTCGCCGCAAATTTCCAAACGATTCGTGCCGGGTGCTTCGCCAGTTGAAGTGATGAACGAACCGGTCGCGCCGCTCGGATATTCGAGATACGCGGTGACGTTGTCTTCGACTTCAATGTCGTGATAACGGCCAAGCTGGCAGAAACCGCGCACTTTGTTCGGGCGACCGCAGAGCCATTGCAAAATGTCGAGATTGTGCGGGCATTGATTCAGGAGAACGCCGCCACCCTCGCCCTTCCACGTCGCGCGCCAACCACCGCTCGCATAATACGCTTCCGTGCGAAACCAATCGGTCACGATCCAGTTTGTGCGGACGATTTTCCCAAGTTCGCCGCCGTCGATGAGCGCTTTGATTTTTTTCCAGCGCGCTTCGGTGCGCGATTGAAACATGGCGGAGAAAATAATTTTCTTATCGCTGTGCGAGGCAATCAGCCGGTCGCAATCTGCCTTGTGAACGGAAATCGGTTTCTCGACGAGGACGTGAATTCCATTTTGCAGCGCATCAATGCCAATCGTCGTGTGGAGAAAATGCGGCGTGGCGATAATGACGGCGTCGATTTCACCAGAGCGAATCATCTTCCCGGCATCGTCAAACGTTTTGAGTTGTTTATAACTTTCAAGGTTACCGGTGAAGGCGTCGCTGACCGCCGTCAGCACGCAGCGATTGATTTTGTTACCGAGCAAATAATTTGCATGGTATTTGCCCATGTTGCCCATGCCGACGATTCCGATACGCACTTGGTTCATGTTTTTGAAAAATACTTTGGTCGCGAATTATCGCGGCAGCGAGAAAAGTGTTTCAAGAAGATTCTCAGGACGATGCAAGGATCATTTCCAGAGCCACGTAATCAGAGGAGCTACAGCAAGACTTGGAAGGTAATCGGCCAGTTCGATTTTTTTTAAATTCAAAATTATCAACGCGACGCAAAAAATCAGCAGCCCGTCGGTCGCAAGAATCGAATCCACCAATCCGCGCTCGTGGAGAAACGGCAATAGTGATTTCGTCGCCAAATAAATTGTTCCAAGAAATGCCATCACCGGAACCGCCGCAAAAATTGTGCCCCAACCAAAAACAGAAACAAAAGCCATTGCTGCCAGCCCATCCATCACGGCCTTGACCACAAAAACCGGCGCAAATCCATTCCCACTCAGGCCTTCTTGAGTCGCGGCATACACGGCTAATGGATTCAAACACGACAGCAGCGCGCAAACCACAAAGCCTTCGCTGAATTTTTTTTCCGACGATCTTGCGTCCGCCATTTTGCCTGTCGCGTATTTTCCGATGGAATTGGAAAGCTTTTGCAGATTCAACAAGCGTCCCAACAATTTTCCCAAGCTCATCGAAATCAACACGATAAAAAGCTGCTTGAGAAAAACCCCAGGATGTCCGTTCAAATTTTGCCAGGCGAGTTGCAGCCCAAGAAAAACCATCGCCGCACCTATCGCCACTTTGAAAAAAGAATCGTTAGCGGCGGTAAGCGGCTTTCTTTTCTTCAACCCAACGATTCCTCCGACCACGATGCCGACTGCATTTATTCCAACTCCAATCATCGCGCAAATCAAACAGCGCGCATTGCAAAGTTCAAAGGAAAAATTCCATTGCTCAAAATATTACCGCCTCGTTGGTTTAGTAAAACAACCGGTTTTCTGCGAGCGCGTTCTGTAATTGGAATCGCGGATTGGTTTTGATCTAAACAATTGCGATTTATCTCATCATTTTCAAAAGCGTATCCGCCATTTCGCTCGGCGTAACCGCGATGCCAATTCCCGCTTCCTTGAACGCGGCAATCTTCGCTGCCGCAGTTCCTTTTCCACCACTCACGATGGCTCCGGCGTGACCCATGCGACGTCCGGGAGGCGCGGTGGCTCCCGCGATAAATCCAGCAACAGGTTTTTTGCAATTCGCTTTGATCCATTCCGCCGCTTCTTCTTCCGCGCTGCCGCCGATTTCGCCGATCATAATTATTCCGGTTGTTTCTGGATCGTCGTTGAACATTTTAATTACGTCCAAATGCGAAGTGCCATTCACGGGATCGCCGCCGATACCGACGCAGGTTGATTGACCAACGCCGCGACAGGTGAGTTGCCAGACTGCTTCGTAGGTTAAAGTCCCGCTGCGCGAGACGACGCCGATGTTTCCTTTTTTGTGAATGTAACCGGGCGAAATGCCGATGCGACAACCGCCTTGTGAATCTTTTCCTTCGCCGGGCGTGACGACGCCGGGACAATTCGGGCCGATGAGCCGCGTCGTTTTTCCTTCCATGGCACGCTTTACTTTCACCATGTCGTTCACGGGAATTCCTTCCGTGATGCAAACGGCCAAAGCAAGTCCAGCATCCACACCTTCGAGAATCGCATCGGCCGCAAATGGTGGTGGAACAAAAATCGCGGAGACCGTCGCGCCAGTTTGTTTCATTGCGTCGGCAACCGTGTCGAAGATGGGAACCTTTTTTCCGGCGTGTTCGAAAACTTGTCCGCCTTTGCCCGGCGTGACGCCCGCGACGATTTGCGAGCCGTAGTCGATGGAGAGTTGGGTGTGACGCGCGCCAAAGCTGCCGGTAATGCCTTGGACGAGAACTTTGGTTTGGGATGTGACGAGAATAGACATGATTTTTAACGGAGTCGGTAGTTCAAATAATTGGGATCGCGTGCGCCGTGAACGATGGCCACGATTTGGATTTTCTCACCGAGAATTCGGTAGTAAATAGAATAGGGCGATCGCGGAATCCGGACTTTGCGGATGGATTTGCGTCCAACGGCGCGCGGCAATTCCGGCCAGCGTAGAATGACTTCAAATTTTTCACGCACAGCCAGCACAAAACGGTCGCCCAAACCTGCTTGTTTTTCATTATACCAAGAGGAGGCTTGTTCGAGGTCGCGATTGGCGTCAGCAGTGACATTGAGGTAATGACTCATTTTTTCCCGAACCACTTCTGATCGAATTCTTTCAACGTCATTTCGCCCGTCGGGTTGGCGTCGTAGGCGTCACAACGCCGCTCCAGTTCCGCCAGCAATTCTGCCGGTATGCTTTCGTCGGCTTGGGCAATTACATCCGGCAAAAGAAAATCAATCACCTCGGCTTTTTCTTCCGCGGAGAGCGCGGTCAATTCTTTTTCAAGCGTCGCATTCATGGGAAAAATCTATCACTTCGCGTTCCGTTTGTGAATGCAAATGGTGTTGCCGTCCGGATCAAAAATCATCGCCATGCGACACGAGGGACAATCCATCGGCTCCATGCGAAACTTCACGTTCTTCTCGCGCAACTGTTGGATGGCCGCATCGAAATCCTCGACTTCGAGCGCGGCGGAACAGCCGTCGGGACTCGGTTTGAACATTCCGGGCGCGCAACCGATGGCCAGCGCATACGGGCCAAATTCATATTCAACCCACTGATTGTGTTCGGAATTCGTGACGGTGGTGGGTTTCAAATTCAGCACGCCTTCGTAAAATTCACGCGCGCGTTTCATGTCCGTGACGGCGTAACAACAGAATGCAATTTCGATGACTCTAAGCATGTTGGAATGAGCAACTTTGAAATTTAAGATTTTTTCTTTCGTTTTCTTCCGCTCGCTTTTCGTTTTTTAAATTGTTTTCAAGGTGCTCTTTGAGCTGCTTCCTTTTTTCTAGTTTTATAAAATTTTCAATTTCGGCAATTTTAAATCCCTTAGTTTCAATCTTCATCTTTTCGTAAACTGCAAAAACGAAAAGCATTCCTGAATAAGGATCATCAGCTTTCACACCTTTCGTAATTTGAGATTTTGCATTTCCCGCGACATAAGCACCTAACAAAAGAGACCGGTAGTCGGCATTAGTATTATCTTTAATGCCGATCCATGGCACTAAAGATGAGGCTATTGTAATTTCAATTTCATGGCTTTGTTCGGCGAATTCAACAATTAGGCCAGCGGCCACCCGCCCTTTTTCTGTCAGCGGTTCCGCATGGAAACACGCTGTGGCGTTTGAGAACTCATCTTTGGTAACGCGCTTCCCGTCGTCAGCGAGAGATGCCGAAACAAGAATACAGAAAAGGAGTGTGGAAAATAAAAATTTCATGATCCTGCCAAGCCAGCGTTCGGCCTTTTATTATCGTTTTTCTACCGCATTTACAACTTTCTGCGCCGCGTCCGCCATTGAATCTCGCTCGGTATTATCTGATCAGCGTTAGTCATCTTCATTTTCAACAACGATGTTCGCAGCAGAAATTAATTAGCAACGGTGGAATCTTTACGATGCTTTCCGGGCTTGGACGGATGCACTAGCCGTTTTCCCACCTTGGTTTCTTCGCGGCGGATCAGCGCTCCAAGCCGTTTTAAATCATAGCCACATTCCGCGCCGATCTGGTCGCGGACTTGCCATATTTTTTTGAGCAAATCATTTTTCATACACGGCAACATTATATCATCAATTCCAAGGGCGTGCAGATGACCGGCGGAGCATATCCGGCAGCGGCAATGGTCGCACGCACTTTGTCCACGATAGCGGCGTTGGCGATGTGGCGGCAATTCCATGTCAGCAGAAAATCCATTTCATGCACAGAGGCTATGGCAATATGCGCGGCGTCAAGGGCTGCCTTGGCAGGCAATAGCCGGGCAGCCAAGATTTCCTCCGCCAATCGTTGCGCGGCTTCGGTGTATTCCAACACGTTGCAAGTAGCCAAAACTTCGTCGCGCGCCAAAGCTGCGGACGAATCTCCACGACGCGATTCAGCCAAAACGAGACCAGAAATGAAAAGTTTGTAAAGTCGCCGCCGTTCCTCCCACCAATCACGCGTCGCCTGTTGTTGACCAGCGATTAACACATCGCGGCTCGGGCGCGCAGTCAGCAGGCTCGGAATCGTTGTTTCGAGATAGACTTTGGATTTCAACCTCTTGTCTTTCTGATTTTCTGAAGACAGAAATTATTTGCCAACTGCTTTCACAACTTTCTGCGCTGCATCAGCCATTGAATCGCCAGTGATGAGAGCAAGTCCGGATTCTGCCAAAGTTTTTTTGCCAGCAGCGACGTTGTTGCCTTCGAGACGAACTACGAGTGGGAGTTTCAAACCAGTTTCTTTTACAGCAGCGACAATTCCCGTGGCGATGACGTTGCAATCCATGATGCCGCCGAAAATGTTGACCAAAATTCCTTTCACACTCGGATCGCTCAAAATGATTTTGAACGCGGCCGTCACCTGGTCTTTGCTCGCGCCGCCGCCGACGTCGAGGAAGTTCGCCGGGTTGCCGCCGAAATGTTGGATGATGTCCATCGTCGCCATCGCGAGTCCGGCGCCGTTCACGAGACAAGCGATGGAGCCATCGAGCTTGATGTAATTGAGATTGAATTTGCTGGCTTCGATTTCCAGCGGCGCTTCTTCGGCGAGGTCGCGCATCTCCTGAATGTTTTTGTGGCGATAAATCGCGTTGTCGTCCAAACCGATTTTCGCATCGACGGCGGACAAAACTTCTTTGCCGTCGTTTCCAACGATGATGCAGAGCGGATTAATTTCCACCATGGCGGCGTCGCATTCCCACCAGGTTTTGTAAACGCCGAGCAGCAATTTCGCGCCGCTCGCAATCAAATCGCCTTTGAGTCCGAGTGCCGCCGCAAGTTTACGCGCTTGATACGGCATCATGCCGACAGCGGGATCGATGGTTTCTTTGACAATTTTTTCGGGATGCTTTTCGGCCACTTCTTCGATGTCCACGCCGCCTTCGGTGCTGACCATCATGATTGGGCGGGACGAAGCGCGGTCGAGGAGAACGGCGCAGTAAAACTCTTTTTTAATTTCCGGCGCACCGGCGACAAGAAGCTTGGAAACGAGTTTTCCCTCCGGCCCGGATTGTTTCGTGACGAGAACATTTCCGAGCATCGCCTTGGCTTTTTCAAAAACGTCGTCGGCAGTTTTGCAAAGTTTCACGCCGCCTTGAAATCCACTTTTAAAAGTTCCTTTGCCACGTCCCCCTGCGTGGATTTGAGATTTAACAACGATGAGTTTTTCGCCTTTCGCAAAAAGTCCTTCGGCGATTTTTTTCGCGGCTTCGGGGGTGTCGCAAACTTCGCCCGGCGGAACAGTGACGCCGTATTGGGCAAGAAGTTGTTTGGCTTGGTATTCGTGAATGTTCATAAAATTAAATTTGAGGTTTTCAGCGTGACGTTGAAAACGAACCCGCGAGACGCGGGTGCTACCTATTAACGTTGTTCGATTGGAGTTACTTTTAATCCGACTGGCCCAATGTATTCGCTCTGCGGACGGATCAAACGATTGTCTTGAAGCTGTTCTAAAACGTGCGCCGTCCAACCGCTGGTTCGAGCGATGGCGAAAATCGGCGTGAATAAATCGGTTGGAATTCCGAGCGAATAATAAACGGTGGCGGAATAAAAATCCACGTTCGCGTTGAGATGTTTTTCTTTGAGCATGATTTCCGCGATGCGATCGCTCATCTGAATCCACTTCGCCTCACCAAGTTTGGCGCTGAGAATTTGCGCCATGCGTTTCAAATGCGGCGCACGCGGGTCTAGCGTTTTGTAAACGCGATGGCCGATGCCCATGATTTTTTTCTTTTGCGCGAGGCATTCCTGAACGTAAGCGTCAACTTTATCCAAGCTGCCAATTTCCTGGAGCATTTTGATGACGCCTTCATTCGCGCCGCCATGCAGCGGCCCTTTCAAAGTTCCAATCGCGCTGGTGATCGCAGAATACATATCGCTCAATGTGGCAATGGTCACGCGGGCGGAAAAGGTCGAAGCGTTCATGCCATGGTCGGCGTGTAGCACGTAACAAAGATCCAGCGTTTTTTCTTTTTCGACGGACGGTTTTTCGCCATCGACAAGATAAAGAAAGTTTGCCGCTTCGCTCAACGAATCGTCCGGCGACAAAAGCGATTTTTCCTGACGCGCCCGATGAAAATACGCCATAGCGATGGGAATACGTGCAATCAAGCGAAGCGCCTTCTCGCGTTGCGCATCCATCGAGTCGTCGTCGCAGTCGGGATCAAAACAGCCGAGCGCAGAAACAATAGTTCGCAGCGCGTGCATTGGCGGAGTTGTCTTCGGAAGTTTCTGGATGATGTCAATGACGCCTTGAGGAAGGTCGCGCTCAGCTACAAGGCTCGCCTTTAATTCGGCCAGTTCTTTTTTATTGGGCAAATGGCCGCGATGCAGGAGATGGACGACCTCTTCATATGAGACTTTTCCGGCCAGTTCGTTGATGTTGTATCCGCAATAAATCAACTCGCCCACATCGCCCTTGACGTCGCTGAGCCGAGTGCTCGCGGCGACAATGCCGTCCAATCCTTTGCCAGCCGCTTGAATCGAAGATGTAGTCATGTAAAAATTCTGTTCAAATCCGAAAAAATGTCCGCGCAATTTAGGTAAGGCCACAGAACGCGTCAACGGTTTTCCCTTTTCGCGATGCTGGAAAATATTTTTCGATTAACGCGAAGGGGAAATTTCGGGGAATAAAGTCAGCACTTCCGATAGAACCTGCTCAACAGAAATTTCGTTAATGCCACCCGGGGAGCGAAGTGTTTTAACCTTAGGACCGAGCGGCTTCCAGATTTCTTCGACGCTGTGGTTCCACAGAGTTAAACTTGGAAGATTCAGCGCGGCCGCGAGGTGGGAAATTCCCGAATCGTGACCGATGAACCCACTACATTTTTGCAACTGCGGAGCTAATTCCACCAACGGAAGGTTTTTCGCGAGAACGCATCTTTCCGCCGGTTGATTGACGGACAATTTTTCCAGGCGATTTGCTTCCGCTTCGCCGCCGACGAGAAGCAAAGTTGCTTTTGTTTCTTGCAATAGGCGCGTCACCAACTCAGCCCATTTATTTTGCGGCCAATTTTTTTGTTCGCTGCCACTGCC
>JBDSYB010000087.1:0-5690 GCA_039925885.1 Verrucomicrobiota bacterium | reverse complement strand
ACTGGTTTCCTGCTGCAATTTTTTTAAATCCTCCGGCGACAGCGGCTTGTTATTTTGCAGGCGATTCAAAAGCCCCTGCAATTGCGACATCCCTTTTTCAAAAGTGTTTTGATCGCCGTCTTTGAGCACATCATTTTTCTTGGCCTGCTGCATCGCCTGAGGCTGGCTTTGCTCAAAAGCTTTGCTGACTTGTTGCAAACCTTCCTTGGCTTTGAGCGCGAGGGCTGGCTGATTTTCCGGCGAACTGGACTGAGCCAATTCCTCCAGATTTTTATCAAGCGATTTCTTATTTTCAGTGTTGAGCGCCTTGCCCAGCTCGGGGCCAAACAAATCGCTCGTTGGTTTCTGTTCGGCGGTTTGTTTGAGTTGATCTGTCGTCTCTCTTGCCTGCCGCGCCGTCTTTTGCAATTGCTGCGCATCCGGTTTTTTCTCGGCCTGCTCCAATTTCCCAATCTGTTGGTCCAAAAGTTTTTTCAACTTGTAAGCGTTGCTCAATTGTTGGTTTGAAATTTCCTCGTCTAGCGCCTTGCTCAGTTCTTCCATTTTTTCTGAAGCAACTTGCGGCTGCTTTTTCGCGGAAGGCACTTTCTTTTCCAAATCAGCTGCGGCCTTTTCCATCGCGCTGGTGGCTTGCGCCGATTCATTCGTCACCTGCTTGAAAACCTGCGGATGCTGCGCCTGGAATTGTTCCAGTTCAGTTTTCAAGTCGCGTTGCTGTTGGGCAAGCGCAGTGTAATTCGTCGCACGCGCCTTGCTGGCTTTCGCCGCCAGCACTTGTTGCTTTTCCAAAGTGTCTTTAACGAATTGCTTCGCCGCTTTCTCTTCGTTTCGGAACTCCGCCATTTCTTTCAACTTATCTTTTGAATCATCAGCAATCGGACTGACATCATCTTCGGGCTTGTCTTTTTTTTCGTCGAACGCATCTGCATTGTTCGAAACGGTTTTCTGAAAAATCTTCCGCGTCTCAATCAATTGTTTCAACGCTTCGCGCTCCTCGTTCTTCGCCACAGGCATTTCATTTTGCCGCAACGATCCCGACGCTTTGTTCAAAGTTTTTTCTGCCAGCGCCAATTGATCGAGCACTTCCCCAATCGGTTTGTTTTCCATTTTGACGGCCATCTCGGCGTAAAGATGTTGGGTCGCTTCACTCAAATCTTTTTCTGCTTCGGCTAATTTTTCGCGGTCCTGCTCCTGCAATTTTTGCGTGTCGGCGGGCGCTTGCAAAAAATGATGTGTCTGTCGCACGATATGTTGCTGGCGATTGATGAGTTGCGTGAGTTGGTTCAAACATTTGTATGCCGAGCCGCTTTCGCCGCCGGGCATTTTCAAAATGTCTTCGCGAAACGGGCGCACTTCGAGAAAGTAAACTTCGGAGCCATAAGTTTGATTGTTGCCGGTGCGGGCTTGCGCGTAATAGGTCATCACGTCCCAGTCGCTCAAATGAAATTCATCGACATAAATCACCGGCTGATAAACGGCGTATTTCGGGTCGGTGGATGCGGGCAAAACGTGCGGCACTTCTTCGAGACCATTCACCGTGCTGAACCATGCGTTGCTGGTTAATTGCTGGCTGGCCGCTGCTTCGATTTGCAATTGCACGGCATCGACTTTCGTCACTTTCAAATCTTGCGCGGGATCGGTGATGCGCACTTCGCCCCACTCTTTTTTTTGTTCGACGGCGTTGGCATCGGGCAACGCGAGATTGCCGGGATCGAGTCCACTGACTGCGTTTCGCGTTTCAGCAACGGCCTGCATTTTTTCCCATGGATCGAAACGATGGAAAAAATAAATTGTGCCAATGAGCACGGCGACGAAAACGGCGTTATGAATGAGCGCAGCGCGAGCGGGAAAAGGAATTCGCGGCGGTTTTTCGGAAAGCACGGCTGCCGCTTGATTGGAAATGCGTTTCTGAAACCACTGCAATGGCGAATCGAAATTATCAGGAAGTTTTTCCAAAAAAACGAGCGTGTTGAGACGATCAAGCAAGGTGGGTTCGCCTTGCTCAATTTTTTCCGCCAGCCAGGGTCGTGCGAGAAATTTGCTCGCGACCAACGCGATGATGAACAAAAAAGCCGTCGCGCTACAGAGAACAATCAAGACGACCAACCCAATCGCAGAAGCGCGTGAAGAGATCCAACCTTTCTGCATGGCAAGGCCGAACAGCAACACGAGCAACGTAGTGACGCTACCCAACGTTCCGACTTGTTGAAAAAAACGGAGCCACTTCCATTTCGCGCCCGCCTTCCCGAGATTCGCCTCGATGATTTTTGATTTTGGCGCGTTCATGCGGTTTTCCGTTTGAAATTCGTCCACAACGTTTCACAAAATAACCCGGTCAGCGCGGCAAGCAACAGCCACCACCAAATGCGTTGTTGCCAGATGTTGGCGAAAGTTGCGGCGCTGGAAGTTTTTGCCTGAATTGCCGGAGACGATTTTGCGCTGGCCGGTAGCTGCCACATTTGAAGGGCGGGAGGTGTCGCGGCGTAAATCAATTGCGATTCTTTTGGCGACGGATTGATCGAGATCACTTTTTCCGACGGCACTCCGCCTTGGTAAACCAAACTGTAAAGTCCGGGTTGGTCGGGCAAACGTATTTGTGCTTTTCCATTCTTCACCGAAGCGCGCACCAGTTCTTTTTGATCTTTGAGGAGCAACACCGTGTTGACTCCTGAATTAGTCTGAAAACTTTGGGCGAAAGTATCGCCCGGTTCAAAACTCGTTGGCGTCGTTTCCGCTGGGCGTGCGTTTTGCAAACACAAATCGAGGAACGGAATAAATGTCGTGTGAACCGGCCAGGAAGTTTGCGCGCGATCAAAACCGAACGCGGACACAAACATTTTGGCCGGCTGTTTCATGCTTTGAAAAAACACCGGCTCGCCTTTTTCAGAAAAGATCAAGGGCATCGCTTGCTGGCTGCGCAGACGAATCGGATTAATGACTTTTATTTCCAAAAGATTTCCGTAGTCCGGCGAAGTGAACGGATGAAAGACTGCGTGGTTCGCAAAAATATATTGGAAATTCGCCGCGCCCCATTTGGCCGGATCGGGCGACAAAATTTCAAAACCCAATTCCTTGAGAAAACCTTTCGTGGAAGGATTGACGCGGTTGACCATCAGAAAAACGCCGCGTCCATTGCTGAGATAGCGCCAGAGTAATTTTCGCGCGTCACTGGATTGCAGATAGCTCGCTTCGATGCAGAGAACTTCAGCGTCGTTGTTCGCGTCGAGTTCACTGGAGATTTTCGTTGGCTCAACAAAACGCGACGCCCAATGGCCGCGCATAATTTCCGGGGACAACGCGAGTTTTAGAAAAGTGGATTGCGCCAGCACCGCCACTTTTCCCTCCTGCACCGGCGCGAGTGCAAAGAAAACACTATTGTCGCCCGCGAGAGAGTCGCCATCCGCTTGCACCTTCAATTCGCCGCTCAATTGCAACGAAGGTTCGGCTTCCCATTCCGTTTGGAAAACTATGTTCTCTGTTTTTTCGGCAAAATCAATTTCGCGAGAAAGCAATTCCTGTCCGTTGACGCGCAGGAGAATTTTTGCGGAGCGAAAGTTTCCTTCGCGACTGATCTGCGCGGTGAAATGCACGAGCGATTTATCACCGAGAAAAATCCGTTCAGCGCGCGCGTCCGATACGGAAATATTCGAACGCGCCGTTGATTTAGTTTTTGGAATTTCAACCTCAACGTCATCGAGAAAAGCCGGCGTGTTCAAATTGTCCGCCCACTGATTTTCCTGATTGTCGCCTAGCAAAATAATTTTCTTTTTTTCGCCCAGCGAATTGGCGAGCAACGTGTTCGCCTGCCGAAAGGCCGCGAGATAAGAGCCACGTTGAAAAGAAGGTTGAAGCTGCTGAATTTTCTGCGCGGCAGCGACATGTTCGTCACCAAAACTGACCACGACGCGCGGATTGGCCGTGAGTTCGACGACGGCTATTTGCGTTTCCTTGCCCGCTTTGCCGAATTCCTTCACCAAGCGTTCGCGATCTTTTTGAAATCCATCATCAACCTGATGGCTCAGTGAATTATCCAAAATATAAACGCGACTTTCTTTCACAACGACCGTCGTAGCCTGACGAATGAACGGCCAGGCGAATGCAGCAATCAAAAGCAGCAAGGCGAGCGCGCGCAACGCGAACAAAAACAAATCGCGGAGATGTCGCGGACTTTGTTTCGGCTGCGGTTGGTCGTCGAGAAATCGGAGTGTGGAAAATGGTAAAAGGTTTTTGGGCTGCTTGCGTCGGAGATGCAAATAAATCGGCGCAGCCAGCGCCAGCGCGCCCATCCAGAAAAGCGGATTGAGAAATGAGAAATTCATTTCAACCTTTTTCGTTCCGAAAGAAACATGGCCAAAGCGCTCCACGGATTTTCGTCGTTTCGGATGACGCAGAAAGGAATTTCCAAACTTTGAAAAAACTTGCGGTGCGTTTCCATAAACGCGCTGAACCGTTCCAAATATTTTTCCCGCGCGGTTGCAGGGGAAACTTGTCGGCGCGCGCCGGTCTCCATGTCCTCGAACAAATGCGATTCGGTGAACGGAAAATCAATTTCGTCAGGATCAAGCATTTGGAACACAAGGCATTCGTGGCCGTGAAAACGAAGTTGCTTAAAACAAAGTTCCACGTCTGCGCTTGGCTCGAGCAAGTCGGAAAAAAATAAAATGACGCTGCGCCGGCGCACCAGACGCGCGGTTTGGTTGAGCAAATTCACGAGACTCGCGCCGCCAGCGGGTTGCAATTTTTCCATCTCGCGGAGCATCAAACCAAATTGAGTGGAGCGCGAAGAAGGGCGAATGAATTGAGTTTCGTTTTTTTCATCGAACGCAATCAATCCAGCCGCGTCGTTTTGGTTCAACAAAAACCATGTCATCGCTGCGGAGATAATTCGCGCGCAACCGAGCTTTGTTTCCCACGCGCGCGAGCCGCGATGCAAGGCCGATTCAACGTCGCGTGCGAAGATGTCGCCGCGCTCGCGCCCATTGTTTTCCGGCATCGTTTGATTCGCAGTTTTCAAGCGGACGCCGATGGAAAAACGAACGAAGAAATCATCACGAAACTTTTGCAGGACGTTTCGCGCTAAAATTTTGAAGCCGTGCAAATCGCAGCTAATCGAAGTCTAACCGATCAATTTGATCCGCGAGCGCTTGCCGCGCTGGAAGGATTGGATTTTAAAGCGCGTTACGTGATGGAAGGTTTTTTGAGCGGCTTGCACGAAAGTCCGTTTCACGGTTACAGCGTCGAGTTTAGCGATTATCGAAATTATCAACCGGGTGATGATCTGCGCCATTTGGATTGGAAACTTTTCGCACGCACCGACCGCCTTTGCATCAAACGTTACCTGCTGGAAACGAACGTCCAGTTTTATGTCGTGTGCGACACGAGCGCGTCGATGGCCTATCGCGGTTCGCGCGCGTGGGAAACAAAACTCGGTTGCGCGCGAATTATTTCCGCAGCGATGACATGGTTTTTGTTAAATCAAAATGACGCGGCTGGATTGATCGCGCTCGATGCAAAAAGCGAAACGCAATTCATTCGACCTTCTTCGCGCTCGACTCAATTTGGTTTGATGCTGCGCGAGATGGAAAAATTGCAACCCGCTGGCGGCGCGAGTCTCGTGAATTTGCTCAACCAAACCGCGCGTCTGGTGCGTCGGCGCAGCGTCATTTTATTTTTTTCCGATTTGCTTGAGC
>JBDSYB010000086.1:0-3736 GCA_039925885.1 Verrucomicrobiota bacterium | reverse complement strand
TAAAACCTTCCTTACGTCCGTTCGACCAACGCCATTCGGACGAACCGATAAACGCGAGGTGACGATAGCCGCGCGAAAATAAATGTTCGGCGGCGAGACGGCCAATCGCGGGTTCGTCGAGGCTGACGCTCGGCACGCCGCGTTGCGCCATGTTCGTGAGAAATAAAACGCGCGGGACAGTGCCGTTGTATTTATGAAAAAGTCGTCGGCTGATTTTTTCGGTGGTGAGAATGCCATCGGCCATTTCCAAATCAGCGCGCGACGGATATTCCACCAAATCGCCCGGCAGCGGCCACGGATCGAACGACCAATCGGCGCGACCCGCCGCGTATTCCGCCGCGCCGAGACAAACCTCGCGCACGGAATGTGAACTCAGGTCTTGCAGAAAAATAATGTGTCGTTTTTTTGCTAACAAATGTGGACGGAGAATAGCGGCGAGAGAAAAGAAGGGCAGGAAAAAATAGAAGCGTGATCGGAGCGCAGGCGTCTCGCCTGCGTGTTTCTATTTCGCACATCGACTTGCAGGCGGGACGCCTGCGCTCCTATAAATGGCAAGCCCAGCGAATGCCATCGGCGAGCAAGCGAATGTATTCCGGCATCTCGGCAGTCTTCATATCGTGGCCGAGCGTCGTCGCGAAGACGCGGCCTTTGCCGTAAGTGTGAACCCAGCAGACAATGTGTTCACGGCCATCGTGCGGACTTTTTACTTTGAGCAGAGGCGTGCTGCCTTCGAGAAATTCAATTGTTTGATAAAGTTCGTCGCCCGAAGTTTTCCAGTCAGCAGGGAAGTTTTTCGTCACAGGATGTTTCGGGTCCAATTTTTCTGTGGCGAAAGCCTGATAAGGATCGTGAACTTTTGAGCGCATCCCGCAGAGGTTTTCCCATTCGCGAACTTTTTCTGACTTTCGGAAAGCGTGGACCGCGCAATGAATCATCACGGTAGGTTTGCCATTCTTCGTTGCCTTGAATGCGTTTTCCAACAGTGCGCCGTCCGCTTCATCAAAGCAAACGTCATAAACAATCAGGTCGTAAGCGTCCGCGAATTTTTCATCCTTCAAAACATCCAGATTGAACTTCACGTCGAAGTTGATGCTCATCAATTTGCCAATGCTGTTCGTCAGATGCGGCGCAAGCTTTTCATAATCGTGACAACAACCGCCGACAAACAGGAGCGCTTTGAGAGGTTTGGCGGATTTCTTGTCCGCTGAAAAAGCTGGGAGCAGAGACGCGATAAAGAAAATGAAAAATAAACTAAGTTGCAAAAAGGCGCGGCGATTTGTTTTCATGATAAAAATTTTCATAGCGATGGATTAATTTTGTCCAGGACGGAACGTTTGAACCACGCAGGCGCCTGATCGGTTTTCATCTCCAACTCCCTGCCTTCCGTTATCTCCGCCAGCCAGGTGTGCTTCTGGTTGTCGCCCGAATTGTCGAAAACGTAAGCACGGTTTCGTGTGCCGAATGGTGTCCACCAACAAATCAAGCGAACGATGGTAACGACTGGCAATCTTGTCCTCCGGCACGGCGTGTCCGCCTTGTTTCACCCGGTTACGAACGCGGGAAATGTTGATAGCTGGATCGTCCGTAGCGATGAAATAGAGATAAGTTCGATAGCCCGCTAGTTGCGCTTGTTCCAGCAAGTCCACTTTGCTGTGGTGCGACATCACCGTTTCAAACGTAAAGGAAATTTTTTGCTCCAGAAGTTTTTGCCGCAGGAAATCCGCTGCGACGGATGCCAGATAAGAATTCATCTTCACGTTTGCGAAATTCAGCCGGCCATTGGAAAAATCCAGACGCTTTACTTCATCGCCAAATCCTTCGGAAATTAAAAAAGAAGAACCTTTGAAAAACGCCAGCACCTCATCCGCCGTCACCGACACGTTATAAGCATTGAAATCCAGAAAGCCCTGCCGTCGAATTTCCTGTTCCATCTCATCCGGGTTCAAATACACGCCCAATAATTCTTTGGGCAGAACCGATTTCAATGTGCTTTTACCCGAACCGTTCGGCCCGGCGAACATTCGCAGACGTGGCGTAAATGCGCTCACCGGATGGTGATTTTGCGACCGTAAACGTCAGGCGTGGGTGGTTCGATCTTTTTCACCACGACGCGGCGACCATCAGGAAAGACCTCGTAAATATATCCTTGCTCGGACTGCAGCACGCTCTGTCCCGACGCGAGAATTGTTTCACGCGCAGCCGCAAAAGCCGAACCGGATGCGGCGGGGAACTGGTTCTCCAATTTTTCGATGTTGTTCTCTTGATCTGCCATAACGTATCTTTGCCAAAATAATACGGGGCTAAACAGGTCAGAGCAACCGTGTTCTCCCGGTCAAACAAGTCTCCAGATAACTCGGCTCAACCTAAATCGGATTTTTTAAGTTCGGTTTTCGGATTTAAGCAAGGATGTCTTTGATTGTATTGCCCGCGATGCCGGTCAAGCGCGCATCCAGTCCCTGAAATTTCACCGAGAGCCGGGTGTGTTCGATGCCGAGCAAACGCAACATCGTCGCGTGCAAATCATGCACATCAATCGGTTTGTCCACAGCGGAATAACCGAACTCGTCGGTTGCGCCATAGACGATCCCGCGTTTGATGCCACCGCCGCACAACCAAATGCTGAAACCGGCGTTGTGATGATCGCGTCCGTCACCGGCCTGGCTCATCGGCGTGCGACCAAATTCTCCCGCCCACACAATTAATGTCTCGTCCAACATGCTGCGTTGTTTGAGATCGGTGATCAGCGCCATGCACGCGCGATCAATTTCCTGCGCTTTCAAAGCGACACCTTCCTTCACGCCGCCGTGATGATCCCAATCTTTGTGATAAAGCTGGATGAAACGGACGCCGCGTTCCGCGAGTCGGCGCGCGAGAAGACAGTTCGACGCGAACGAACCGTCGCCCGGTTGGCAGCCGTAAAGTTCCAGCGTGCTGGCCGGTTCTTTTTTGATGTTCATCAATTCGGGAACGCTCGCTTGCATTTTGAAAGCCATTTCATACTGCGCGATGCGCGTGGAAATTTCCGGGTCATCCACAATCGTATCTTGTTTGGCGTTTAGTTTATTGATCGCTTGAATCACGTCGTATTGTTGTTCGCGGGAAACTCCAGCGGGCGTGCCGAGATACAAAACCGGATCACCTTTGCCGCGCAGATGCACGCCTTGAAAACGGCTCGGCAAAAATCCCGGTGCCCATTGTCGCGCGGAAATCGGCTGGTTCTGACCACCTTTGCCCAACGACGTCAACACCACAAAGCCCGGCAATTCTTCCGCTTCAGAACCCAAGCCATACGTCGTCCACGCGCCCATGCTGGGGCGACCGGCGATTTGCGATCCGGTGTTCATGAACATGTGCGCCGGATCGTGATTGATGGCTTCGCTCGTCATCGAACGAATCAGGCAAATGTCGTCAATGACCGAACCGATTTGCGGAAACAGGTCGCAAATTTCCGTGCCGTTTTTTCCGAATTTTTTAAAAGTATGCTGCGGGCCAAAACAAATGAGTTTCTGTCCCTGCAATTGCGCGATCTGTTTTCCTGCGGTGATCGATTCCGGCATCGGCTGGCCGTGCATTTTGGCGAGCTGCGGTTTTGGATCCCAGGTTTCGAGGTGCGACGGGCCGCCCGCCATGCTCAGCCAGATGACGCGTTTTATTTTTTGCGGAAAATCCAACGGTTTGATAACGCCCGTCCACTTCTCATTTTTCGGAGCGGATTTTGCTGCCATCAAGAGTGACG
>JBDSYB010000085.1:0-17675 GCA_039925885.1 Verrucomicrobiota bacterium | reverse complement strand
TATCTCGAACAGAAGTCTAAACTTTTTCAAAATGCGCCGCGTTGGTTGCATCGTATTTTTTCTTCGCCGCAATTGCTCAAACTCGCGTCCAAACAAGCGGGCAAAACGCATCCGCGCGATTTGGGTGAATTGACGGTTTCCATGTTGCGTGGTGAAGAAGGCAACCAGGCGCGCGAACTCGACGAGATGGTTCGTTGGATTAAAGCGAATGAGAAGCCGGAAATTATTTCTCTCTCCAACGCGCTGCTCATCAGCATGGCGCGTCGGCTTAAACAGGAATTGAAAGTGCCCGTTGTCTGCTCGTTGCAAGGCGAAGATTTTTTTCTCGATTTGCTCCCGCAACCGCATCGCGACCGCGCCTGGAAAATTCTGGCCGAACGCGCCGCCGACGTGGATTTGTTCATCGCGCCGAGCAAATATTTTGCTGAAGTCATGTCGAAACGTATCGGAATTTCTCCCCAACGCATCCAAATCATTTACAACGGGATCAATCTCGAAGGCTACGATTCTATTCAAAATTCAAAATTCGAAATTCAAAATTATCAAACGCTCGGCTATTTCGCGCGGATGTGTCCGGAAAAAGGTTTGGATATTTTGGCCGAGGCATTCGTTATTTTGAAAAAGGGCGGCGAGTTCAAGAACTTGAAATTGAAGATCGGCGGCGGTTGCGGACCCGCTGATGAAGCGTTCGTGAAAAAAATTCGCGCGCATTTGAAATCAAACGGTGTTCTCGCTGACGTGGAATTTTTTCCCAACCTATCGCGAGAAGAGAAACAAAACTTTCTCAAATCGTTGACCGTTTTTTCGGTTCCTGCGTTGTATGGCGAAGCGTTTGGACTTTACGTCATTGAAGCGCTGGCTTCTGGAATTCCCGTTGTGCAACCGCGTCATGCGGCGTTTCCCGAATTGATCGAAGCGACGGGCGGCGGATTGATTGCGGAAACGAACGCAAATTCTTTGGCGGAGAGAATTGGTCAATTGATCTTAAATCCAGAACAGGCGCGCGCGTTCAGTGAAGCGGGAAGAAAATCAGTGCTTGAAAAATTCAGCGTCGAAAAAATGGCGCGCGAGACAGTCGAAGCGTTTTCCGGCCTGGCTCCGTAGCATGCCGAAAGATTTTTCCGGCCGTCTTTCGATGCAGAGAGCACAAAGGTTTTCGCCGAGAAACGCAGAGGTTGCAAAAACCGGGCACTGTTTTCCCCCTTCTCGCTTTGCGTCCTCTGCGTAAACCTCCGCGCCCTCCGCGTTTGTTCTGGAACTGGAAACAAGAGGACGTGCTGCAACTTATCCATTTTTCCATCGTAAATCGCAAATCACAAATCTAAAATCCCCACCATGTCTTACGAATTCAAAGCCGTTCGCCGCGTGGAATTTTCCGACACCGACATGGCTGGCATCATGCATTACTCGAATTTTTTCCGCTTCATGGAAACCGCCGAACACGGGTTTTTCCGTTCGCTAGGTTTTTCCATTGTGACGCGCAGCAGCGAACCACCTGTCGGCTGGCCGCGCGTGCGAGCTGAATGCGATTATCATCAGCCGCTTCATTTTGAAGATGAAGTGGAAGTGCAATTGTTGGTCTCGGAAAAAAGATCGAAATCCCTCAGTTATATTTTTCGCTTTCGAAAACTGAACGCCTCGCCTGTCGTGGAAGTTGCGCGTGGTTCGCTGACCGTGGTTTGTGTGACGCATCACGTTGGCGGAAAAATGTCCGCGTGCTCCATCCCAAAAGAAATTGCGGAAAAAATTGAAATTGCCCCGGCGGAATTGCTGGGAAGATAACTCATTACTTGATCAGCATTACTTCTCGTCGTCAGGATGTTCTTTCAACCAAGTGGTCATCGCGGTTTCCCATGCGTTCCAATCCGCGCCGTGATCTTCTTCGATGTAAAGTTCCAACAAATCTTTGGCCTCTTCGCGCAAGGGATGTTTTTCATTTCGCGCCACGGCAAGGACCAGCGGGAGTTTCAAAGAGTTTTCGCGATTATACAAATCGTTCATAAACACACTTGAAACGGCTTCTGGAACTTCGGCGTTGGTTAAATATTGGGTGACGTTCGTAAAATGTTGGTCATCCAGTAGATTTACAATGTGGCCCGCCACTTCAGTCTGCGCCTCCTCGTCGAGTTTGGGCATCATTTCCAGCAACTGCTCCGCTTTTTTATTTTCGTCGCCATCCGCCACAAGAATTGCATCCAGTTTCTC
The DNA here is from genome assembly GCA_039925885.1 of Verrucomicrobiota bacterium. Lineage (GTDB taxonomy): Bacteria > Verrucomicrobiota > Verrucomicrobiia > Limisphaerales > CANJXF01 > CANJXF01. The sequence continues at coordinate 15,470 of JBDSYB010000085.1, read as the reverse complement.
TTCCCAAACTTCCGCCTCATCTGTGCCGTTGGTGACTGCTGGCACAACCGCTGAGGTCGGCGGCTGGGGCAAACTATTTTTTGGCGCTGGATCGGAAATTACTGCGGCATCACTTGGCGTCGCGACGGTTTGATCGGCCCGCGTCGAGTTTGGTGCCGGAACAGAGTGCGGTGTTTTTTGACTGGCGATCCAACCGATAACACCTCCGATGACAATGGCGGCCACCAGCACTCCGAGAATCCGCGATACGTTAGAATTGCTCATAGCGATTTTGTAAATGATTTCCCATGATTGGTCAAATCGCGATGGGAGCGTGAACTATAAGCAAACGTCCGCCGCGGCGCAGAAAAGTTTGATTCCCGACGCCGCACCGTTACGTTGTTTTGATGTTTGATTTGAGATTTGCCAGCGCGGTTATTCTAATTTTCATTTTTGGTTTCAATGCTCAAAACTCTTTTTCTCAGAGTGAAACCAATCTGTTGCATTTAAATATTGAGAAACGCGATAAATCCGCACCGGCAAAGTTTTCTCCCGAAGAAGCGCAGATTGGTCTCAAGAAACTTAAGTTACCCGCCGGATTTGAAGCGAATCTCTTCGCGGGAGAACCGATGCTGGCCAACCCCGTCGCCTTTTCTATCGACGAACAAGGACGTGTTTTTGTTTCTGAAACCCATCGCCTATCAACCAGTGTCATTGATATTCGCAATTACATGTCAATGCTCGACGCCGATCTAGCCTGCCGCACGGTGGAGGATCGCCTCCGCATGTCAGAAAAATTCTTTGGCGCGGAAGCAAAAAATTTGGCGGGCGAATCTGAAATAATTCGTTTCATCGAAGATCTCAATGGCGACGGCAAAGCTGATTTTTCTTCCGTTTACGCCGATGGTTTTGACACCGCGCTGGATGGAATTGCCTCCGGTATCCTGGCGCGACAGGGCAAAGTCTGGTTCGCAAACATTCCCAACATTTGGCAATTGGAGGGCATGGACAAATCCGGTCACGCCACCTCCCGAAAAATTCTGAGTCGAGGTTACGGCGTGCGCTTTAGTTACATCGGCCACGATCTGCACGGGTTGATTTTTGGTCCCGATGGAAAACTCTATTTCAGCGTCGGGGACCGGGGCGCGAACCTGACTACGATGGAAGGCAAAAATCTTTTTTACCCGGATGAAGGCGCAGTATTTCGCTGCAATCCCGATGGCACCGAACTCGAAGTCATTCATCACGGCTTGCGCAATCCGCAGGAACTGGCCTTTGACGAATTTGGAAATCTTTTCACGGGCGACAACGATTTTGATCATGGTGATCACGAACGATGGGTCAATATCGTGGAAGGCGGCGACAGCGGATGGCGCGTCGGCTATCAACATCCGCCCCTCGGCTACGATTACGTTCCCTGGATGGCTGAACAACTTTGGGTGCCGCACTTCGAAGGCCAGGCCGCATATATAGTTCCTCCCATCACCAATATTTCCGATGGTCCCTCGGGACTCGTTTATTACCCCGGCACGGGTCTCTCCGAAAAATGGAATGGACATTTTTTCCTTTGCCAGTTCAAGGGCAGTTCGGCGCAAAGCGGCATCGATACATTTTCCGTAAAACCAAAAGGAGCCAGCTTCGAGTTGGTCAATTCCCAGCACTTCATCGAAAATGTCTTAGTGACCGACGTGGATTTTGGACCTGATAGTTGCCTTTATTTTTCCGACTGGACCGAGGGCTGGGGGCAAACTCGTAAGGGTCGGATCTATCGGGTTTGCGAAAGCAATCCAGGCAGCGGACTCGTCGTCGCCCAAACAAAAACTCTGCTGGCCAAAGGTTTCGCCAACACCAGCCAGAGTGATTTATTGCTTTTAATGGAACACCCCAACATGCGCGTTCGTCTTGAAGCACAGTATGCTTTCGCAGAACGCGGAGGGAAGAGCGTTGACTCACTAGTCCAACTCGCGTCCAACGCTTCCGCAAATCCCAGAGCGCGGCGGCACGCCATCTGGGCGCTGGGTCAAATCGCACGAAAAAAACCTAAAGTTTTGACCGCAATCATTCCCCTGCTCTCCGATCCTGATGACGAAATTTGCGTCCAAAGCGCGAAAATTTTGGGCGACGCTCGCGTGTCCGAAGCCTTCTCGCAAATGAGTTTGCTCCTCAAGCATTCCAACGCACGAGTCCAGTTTTTTGCCGCGCAAGGCCTGGCTAAATTGAAACGCGAAGAAGCCGTTGGATCCATTCTGGAAATGCTGCGCGCCAACAACGATAGCGACGTTTATTTGCGTCATGCGGGAGTGTTTGCCCTCGGAGAATGTGCCAGCCTTTCGCAGCTAATTGCTGCGGCCAAAGATGAATCCACCGCTGTCCGCATGGCTACCTTGCTGGCGATGCGCCGTCAATCGCGCCCACAAATTGCCGGGTTTTTAAAGGATCGCGATGATCTGCTCGTGGTCGAAGCCGCGCGCGCCATTAACGATCTTCCCATCAACGAAGCGATGCCGGATTTGGCCGCGCTGATTTCCAGTGACAAAAAGTTCGCAGCGAAATTCGACAAGCAATTCCAAGCACTCCAGTTGCGGATCGTCAACGCCAATTCACGAATTGGCGGGGCTGAAAATGCGAAGTCTCTGGCCGCATTTGCTGCCCGTGAAAATAAGACGCCCGCAGCTACGGCGGAGGCCTTGCAGGTTTTAGGCACCTGGAGCAATCCAGGCACGCGCGACCGAATCGTGGGAGTGCATAGGCCGTTTGCCGCCAAACGCGCCGCCAGCGCGGCCATGCAGGCGTTGGAGCCGCAAATAGGAAAAATTCTGACCGGCACCCAATCAGAGGAAGTGAAACTCGCCGCCATCGAAGCCGCGCGTCAGTTGGGTTTGACCAACGCGGACGCGTCGCTCTATCACGTCTTTAGCGCCGGGAACGATTCAGATAAAGTGCGACTCGCTTCTTTGAAAACGTTGGGCGATTGGAAAAGTGCTTCCGTGACTGATGCCATCAAGCTGGCTCAAACTTCCACCAACGAATCCATTCGTGCGGAGGGAAATCGTCTTGCAACCGAGGCCAACCCAGACACAGCCGTTTCCCAGATTCAGGGAATTCTGGCGAAAGGTTCCGTCACGGAAAAACAAACTTCCATCGCGTCGTTGGGCGCGATTCCGGGAGCGGAAGCCGACAAAATGTTGTCAGACTTGCTTGATCAACTTCTCACGGGACACTTGCAAAAAGGTGTTGAAATCGAATTGCTTGAAGCTGCCGCACAACGATCTGCGCCGCAAATTAAAGAGAAGCTGGCCCAGTATCGGGCCAAAGAAAAAGACAATCTGGGTGGCTACCGCGAAACGCTTTTCGGCGGCAACGGCGATGCAGGGAAAAAAATATTTTTCGAGCGCCCGGAAGCTTCCTGCGTTCGTTGCCACAAAATCAACAACGAGGGCGGCGATATCGGACCGCAGTTGGCGGGTGTGGGTTCGCGCCAGACGCGAGAATACATTCTGGAATCATTGATTGCACCGAACGCGAAAATTGCTCCCGGCTTTGAAACAGTTTTAGTTTCGATGAAAAATGGCACGAGCTATGCCGGAGTTTTTAAAAGTGAAACCGACACAGAATTGGTCCTCAATTCTCCCGAAGACGGCCTCACAACCATTGCCAAGGAAAATATTAAAACGCGCAATCGTGGCATGTCGGGAATGCCGGAAGGTCTGGCACAAATTTTATCGAAGCGCGACTTGCGCAACTTGGTGGAATTTCTCGCGACGGTGAAGTAACGGAGTCGCCGCCCTGTAAATTTTTTAATAAATTCAGGCGAAAAATTCGCTCGCGCTCTGCTCTTTGGAAAGATTCCGTCCACCCTCATAGAAATTTTCCAACCTGCCCCTCGACCATTTTCGCAAGCGAAACAATTGCGCGAAAGTAAATTGCGGTGCGGTGGCCCCCTGCCCGCCAACTAATTCTGCCCCGCGCCGAACGTTGTCCATCAACCAGGCAGGAAGCAAAATATGATACGGATTGCGCTGCACTTCGCCGACATGAAAAGAGGTCGCCGCGATGAGATCGGCAACGTCTGTTTCGCTGTATTCCACCATCAAATTCGGCGAATCGTTTTGCCCCCAAAATTCTGTTTCGATGCAATAACACTCAAAATCCGGCAAACTGCGCAACGCGTCACGCACCAGCAGATTCACGCCGATGTGGGTATCGTTCCAATCATTGTCATGCGGGAAAAAAATCACCCGGGGTTTTCGGTCGGCAAGAATTTTGGCGGTGACTTCTACCATATGCGCCCACAGAGAAAGTTCCGTCTCGCGCGTTTTTGGGCTGACTTTTTCAAAGCCATTCGCCGCGGTTTGCAAAAGGGAAAACCCCAAATATTTGCACGCGGCTTTCACTTCGATAAGACGCGCCGCTTGCCGCTCTCGTTTGCTCCCTTGTGTAACGGCGACATTGAGGATGTTCCATTTTGCCTCGCGTAAAAGGCGCAGGGCGAATCCGCCTTGAATCGTTTCGTCATCAGGATGCGGCGCGAAAAACAAAACATTCGGAGCGTCTTCTGCAATGGTCGGAGGCAGGCAGGAATCAAATCCACCCAACGGCAAATTTTTAGCGTCGCGAGCAAGGTGGGCTGTAGAAGAAACGAAATTCAAATATGGATTCATGAGTCGAAATGGAAATTAAATGATAGGATAGAGGTTTGGGAGTCAAAGCCGATTTTTGAATATTCTAGCCTGACTAATCACATCGCCTGCCACCTTAAATGATAACCTCTGCCGCTCAACAAATTTATTCCGAACTTATAGGTGCTTGGACAAACCATTCAATGAACGGATGAGTTTACCTGATGGAAACGCGTGGGGGAATCATCGTGCCGACCGCTTCTTGCTGCCGGGGAACCAGACTTTGAAACCCGCCCAATGCCGTCAGTTAAAAATACGAATTCAAAGCAACCGTTTTTTACGCAATTAGCCGAAGTAACCAGCGCCAAAGCGTGCCTTATACCGCATTAGAATCCATTGACGATTCAAGGCTGAATTATTAGTTTTGCTCACGCGACTGCGGCTGCGGTCTTACCAATGAACATTTGCACACGTCTTTTTAAATCTTCACTCGGCAAAAAATACATCATGGCGCTCACCGGCTTCGGGATGTTTGGGTTCGTCATCGGCCATTTGATTGGGAATCTCCAAATTTTTCTCGGGCCGGAAGCGATCAATCGCTACGGCTCATTTCTGCAAAGTATGGGCGAAATGCTTTGGGTGGCGCGAATCAGTTTGCTCGTGATGATTTTTCTCCACATCTGGGCGGCGATAAAATTATCGGCAGAAAATAGGGCTGCGCGTCCGGTGGATTATGTCCAGTGGGATCCAACCGCCGCGAGTTATGCATCACGCACGATGCTGATGAGCGGTTTAATTATTTTCTTTTTTATTATTTATCACTTGCTCCATTTCACCGTGCAAACGCGCGAAGTAAATTTCACCGGCCAGGATTTTCACACGCTCGTTGATGCAAAAGGCCGCCACGATGTTTACGGAATGATGGTGCAAGGATTTAATCAGCCGATTGTTTCCGCGTTTTATATTATCGCAATTGGTTTGCTCAGTTTGCATTTAAGTCACGGCGTCAGTGCGATGTTTCAGTCACTCGGCTGGAAGAAAAATTCCTACGCTGGTTTGCTCGACGGATTCGCCAAAGCGATTTCGATTTTTATTTTCGTCGGTTACATTTCGATTCCAATTTCCATTTTGTTTGGCTTTGTAAAATAAAATTTCCATGAACCTCGATTCTAAAATTCCTTCCGGGCCAATCGCGCAAAAGTGGGAGAAGCACAAGTTCGACATGAAAGTCGTCAATCCGGCCAACAAACGGAAATACGATGTGATCGTCGTCGGCAGCGGTTTGGCGGGCGCGTCTGCGGCGGCGACGATGTCCGAGCTTGGTTACAACGTGAAATGTTTTTGCTTTCAGGATTCGCCGCGTCGCGCTCACAGCATCGCCGCGCAAGGTGGAATTAACGCCGCGAAAAATTATCAGAACGACGGCGATTCCGTTTATCGTTTGTTCTACGACACGATTAAAGGCGGAGATTTTCGCGCGCGTGAAGCGAATGTTTATCGGCTCGCGCAAGTCAGCGTGAACATCATTGATCAATGCGTCGCGCAAGGCGTTCCGTTCGCTCGCGAATATGGCGGACTTTTGGCGAATCGATCTTTCGGCGGCGCGCAAGTTTCGCGAACTTTTTATGCGCGCGGGCAAACCGGCCAACAACTTTTGCTCGGCGCGTATCAAGCTCTCGAACGCCAAATCGGGTTGGGCAAAGTGAAAATGTATTCGCGCACTGAGATGCTCGATGTCGTGATTGTGGATGGACACGCCAAAGGAATTATCGTTCGCGATTTGGTCACGGGAGAAATTTCCACGCATGCTGGCGACGCCGTAGTTCTCGCGACCGGCGGTTACGGAAATGTTTTTTATCTTTCGACGAACGCGAAAGGTTGCAACGTCACGGCGACGTGGCGCGCTTACAAAAAAGGCGCGTGTTTTGCGAATCCTTGTTACACGCAAATTCATCCGACCTGCATTCCGGTCAGCGGCGATCATCAATCAAAATTAACTTTGATGTCGGAATCGTTGCGCAACGATGGACGCGTTTGGGCGCCGGAGAAAAAAGGTGATAATCGCATCGCTTCTGAAATTCCTGAAACGGAACGTGATTATTTTCTTGAACGAAAATATCCGAGCTTTGGCAACCTTGCGCCGCGCGATATTTCCTCACGTGCCGCGAAAGAAGCCTGCGATGAAGGTCGCGGCGTTGGTCCCGGCGGACTCGGAGTTTATCTTGATTTTGCCGACGCGATTAAACGGCTCGGCGAAAATACTGTGCGCGAACGTTACGGAAATTTGTTCGACATGTATGAAAAAATCACCGGCGAAAATGCATACAAAGTTCCGATGCGAATTTATCCGGCGGTGCATTACACGATGGGCGGAACGTGGGTGGATTACAATTTGATGACGACGATTCCCGGTTTGTTTTGCGTGGGCGAAGCAAATTTCTCCGACCACGGCGCAAATCGTTTGGGAGCCAGCGCATTGATGCAAGGTTTGGCCGACGGCTATTTTGTTTTGCCCTACACGGTTGGAAATTATTTTGCGACGGCCAAGCAACCCAAAGCTTCCACGAGCCACGCCGAATTTAAAAAAGCGTTGGACGAAGCAAATGCGCGCACGCAAAAACTTCTTTCGATCAAAGGCAAACGCACGGTGAATTCGTTTCACAAGGAACTCGGAAAAATCATGTGGGACAAATGCGGCATGGCGCGCACAGAAAAAAGTTTGAAAGAAGCGCTCCAACTGATTCCTGCTCTTCGCGAAGAATTTTGGAAAAATGTCAATGTCACCGGCGCAAACGGCGAGTTGAATCAAACGCTCGAACACGCCGGGCGCGTCGCCGACTTTTTGGAATTTGGCGAACTGCTTTGTTACGACGCGTTGAATCGTCGCGAATCGTGTGGCGGACATTTTCGCGAGGAATTTCAGGAAGAGGGCGAATGCAAACGCGACGATGAAAATTTCGCTTACGTCGCCGCGTGGGAATATGCCGGGGAAAATAAAGCGCCAATTTTGAACAAAGAACCACTCGTCTATGAAGAAGTTCACATGAGCACGAGGAGTTACAAATAATTTTGAGGTCACAATTTGTGACCTCAAAAAGTCATGGCAAAAAAATTAAATAAAGTTGTTCCGATTCAGCAGGTCGAAAGCCTGATTTATTTTTTGCGCGGACAAAAGGCGATGCTCGATAGCGATCTGGCAGCGCTTTACGGAGTCCCCACAAAAGTTTTCAACCAAGCGGTGCGACGGAATCTAGATCGCTTTCCCGACGACTTCATGTTTCAACTTTCGGAAGGAGAATTTGAGCGAATGTTGCGGTCACAAATTGTGACCGCATCGGAATCGAACTCATCACAAATTGTGATGAGTTCAGGAAAAAAATCAAAAAAGGCCAGTAAAAACGCGGATTACGAAGAATCCGTTTCAAAAGATGGCGAAAGTGTTTCTTCAGGTATGCGGTCACAAATTGTGACCGCATACAAACGCAACATTCGCTTTCGTCCCTACGTTTTTACCGAGCAGGGAATTGCCATGCTTTCCAGCGTTCTTCGCAGTCCGCGCGCTGTCCAGGTGAACATCGAAATCATGCGTGCTTTTGTGAAAATCCGGCAATGGCTTGCGTCAAATGCCGAACTTTCTAAACGTCTCGTTGAGCTTGAAAACAAATACGACAAACAATTTAAAATTGTTTTTGATGCGATTCGGGAGTTGATGATTCCGCCTGAAAAACCAAAACGTGAAATTGGTTTTCACACGTTGCAACCGAAAGCATCCAGAAAATCAAAATCACTTTCAAAAGTTTAATTTCATGAACCTAACTCTCAAAGTCTGGCGACAGAGAAATTCCAGCGACACCGGTGGAATCGTCACCTACGACGCCAAAAATATTATTCCCGACATGTCGTTTCTCGAAATGCTCGACATCGTGAATGAAGATTTAATCTTGCGCGGTGAAGAACCAATTGCGTTCGATTCCGATTGTCGCGAAGGAATTTGTGGCACGTGTTCGATGGTTATCAATGGCATCGCGCACGGCCAAAAGGCGACGACCGCTTGCCAATTGCATATGCGCCATTTTAACGACGGCGACACGATTACAATTGAGCCGTGGCGCGCCGCTGCGTTTCCCGTCATTAAAGATTTGGTCACGGATCGCAGCGCGTTCGATCGCATCATCGCTTCCGGCGGATTTGTTTCAGTGAACACCGGCGGAACTCCGGACGGAAATGCGTTGCCCATTCCAAAACTTGACGCCGACGAAGCGATGGATGCCGCCGCGTGCATTGGTTGCGGCGCGTGTGTCGCTGCCTGCAAAAACGCGAGCGCGATGTTGTTTGTTTCCGCGAAAATTTCTCATCTCGCCGCCTTGCCGCAAGGCCGCGCCGAAGCGGAACGTCGCGTATTGAACATGGTCCGCACGATGGACGAATCCGGTTTTGGAAATTGCACGGTGACTGGTTCTTGCGAAGCCGTATGTCCGAAAGAAATTAGTTTGGATTTCATCGCCAAATTGAATCGCGAATACGGCAAAGCTATTTTGAAAAATCGCGTCGAGCGAAAAGCGGGAGACTGATTATTCGCTCTTACGCTTAAATGGGAGAACCTCAAAATCCTGTGTCATGCCCTCCTGCAAAACGTTGAGATCAAGCTTTCGTCCCCTAGCGGGTGCTTCAAAACGAAGCGTCACATTGATGCCATCTTCACCCCGAAGTGTTGCGGGTCGTGCGTAAAAATCCTTAATCGTCGGGTAGCCGTCATTATCGGCGATAGTGACCATCGGACGTGCGCTCGATCCTGTGGCAATGAATATTTGGAGGTCTTGAGAGCCGCTCGTCAGGTCGGTGCGAACTCGATAAACGTGAAGCGAAGTTTGTCGCGACTTCGGAACGGAAGTGCAACCGGTGATAAACATGAGTCCAACACAGATGGTCGCCAGTTTGATGTGCGGTGTTTTCATAAAGTATGTATGCCCCGCATAACTTAACTTCGACAAGTATTTAATGTCATCAATCAACTGGATTATTCCCCTTGATGTAGGGCCTTCGCTTTTTTCACCAAGTTGATAAACTCGGCGCGATAACCTTCCTTGTCATCGCCTTTTGATTTTTCAGCCAATTTTAAAACTGAATTAAAATTCGCGTCACCTTTGTGTTCTGATTCTTTTAAAATCATGCCGAAGCTTGCAACCGCAGTCGCAAATTTAAAATCGGTCGAAGCCTGGTTGAACTCTTTTCCCGAATCATTCACCGGAACTTCCATCAGCTTGCTGGTTTTTCCGTCCGGCTTTTTGTAACGCAGTTTCAAGGTGAGCAATTCCTTGTTGTCGTTGGAAATTTCCCGCTTCGCTTTTGGCGCAACTTTGGTTTGGTATTTTAAATTGTCCGTAGCATAACGCGGCTCGTTTTCTTCAATGCCTGTCGGAACGATTTCATACAACGCCGTTACCGTGTGGCCTGCGCCGATTTCGCCCGCGTCTTTTTTATCGTTGTTAAAATCTTCCGTCGCGAGAATTCGTTTTTCATAACCAATCAGCCGATACGAACTCACGAGCGCCGGATTAAATTCGATTTGGATTTTCACATCCTTGGCAATCGTCACGAGCGTCCCGTTCATCTGCTGCACGAGAACTTTGTGCGCTTCTTCCATCGTATCAATGTAGTGATAATTTCCGTTCCCGCTGTCGGCGAGTTTTTGCATCAACGCATCTTTAAAATTATCCGTGCCGACGCCGAGTGCGCTCAGAAAAACTCCGCTCTTCGCTTTCTGTTTAATCAAATCGAGCAAATCATTTTGACTCGTGATGCCGATATTGAAATCGCCATCGGTGCAAAGAATCACGCGATTCACGCCGCCCTTAATAAAATTTTCTTCCGCCAGTGCGTAAGCGCGTTGCACACCTTCGCCACCGTTTGTGGAACCGCCCGCTTCAAGACGATCCAGCGCTTCGAGAATTTTTTCTTTATTCGCGCACGAAGTAGATTCCAGCACCGTGCCGGAACTGCTCGCATAAACCACCATCGCCACGCGGTCATTTTCCGTCATGCGTTTCACCAACATTCGCAACGCTTGTTTGATGAGCGGCAACCGTTCCGCTGGCGACATCGAACCGGAAACATCAATCAGAAAAACGAAGTTGCTTGGCGGACGTTTGTCCTGCGCGATTTCTTTGCCCTTCAATCCAACGCGCACCAGGCGATGCTGTTTGTTCCACGGCGCACTGGCGATTTCGATGTTCGCGGAAAACGGTTCGCCATTTTTCGGCTGCGGATAATTGTAGGAAAAATAATTAATCATCTCCTCAATGCGCACCGCATCGCGCGGCGGCATCCGACCTTCATTTAAAAACCGGCGGACGTTAGCGTAAGACGCCGTATCCACATCAATGGAAAAAGTGGAAAGCGGATTTTGTGACACCGATTCAAAATTATTCTCCACATATTGCGGGTAACGCGCAGTGTCGCCATTTCTCCTCACGCTTTCTTCCCGATACCGACGATCACTTCCCGGTCGAATTCCATCGTCAAACCCAACTTCAGCCTTCGGCTGCGACAATCCGCGAGTCACGTATCGCCCAGTTTGCCGATTTAGGCCGAAATTATCCGTTTCTTTGGCGTAAAAGTAGAATTGCTGCGAGGGTGCAGCAGCCGCGACTTCTCCAAGACTTCCTCCATTTACGGCAACAGTTCCGCTGGGAGCGGCTGTTCCGTCGCTCAACGTCGAGTTAGCGAGCTGCGCCGCAGGTTTTGGGCTACTGGTAGCGCTGATTGACGGCAAAGCAGTTATCGACGGAGGACTTTTTCGCTTTGATAACCCGTCACTTTCGGAAAGTTTTTTATCAACGCCCACACCAGCCATTTTCTTAGCTTCATCTTTCACGGCCAAACTTGAGCTTTCGGGAGCAGGCGCGATTGGAGGAATTGTCGTAACGACGACAGGCTTTTCAGAAGAAATATCCCTGGCGGAATATAAAATATCTGGCTCGCGCTTAATCCTGCTGACTACATGATTGGTGCTCGCCGTATTTGCCGCATTTTCTTTGTTCTGCTGCGAAACCGCATTTTGCGCGTAACGAAATTCTGAATTTGTCGGCACTTGTTGCGCATTTTTTTGCTTCGTGAATTGCAAACTCATCACGAACGCCACGCTTGCCGCAATCGCACCAATGCCAACCGCCGCGTAAATTTTCCCGCGCGGAAATGGAATAATGTTCGTCGGCGCAACTTTCGCGACGACCACTTCCTTTTGTTTTTCCGAAAGCACAATCGTCGGTTCGGTAGAAAATTCTTTTTTCAAAAGTTCAGCGGTCGCGCGAATTTCCTCCACGGCTTGAAGCAGTTCAGGAGAATTTTTTAATTCTGTTTCCACCTCGCGCGCTTCCGTTTCGCTCAATTCGTCCAGCGCGTAGGCCGTCAATTTTGGATCGTCATTGGTCAATTTCATAAAGCCCTCCTTAATTCGTTTTTGTTTTCGGACTGAATTTTTTGGCGAAGGGTTTTGATTCCGGTGTGAATGAGAAAGCCGACGTTGCTGACGCTAAGACTCGTGACGCGACTGATTTCCTGGTAGCTGAGGCCGCTTTGAAATTTCAGCCGAATCACTTCGCGCTGATTGTGCGGCAGCAGCTCGACGAGATTTAAAATCTGCGCCGCCGATTCCTTTTGTTCCGCCGCCATCGCGGGCGACGGCTCGGCGCTTTCGCGAGTTGCCAGATCGAATTCAGTTAATGGAGTCATACGTTTTTCTTTCCTTTGCGAGTCGAGCGCGCGATTTCGACAAACCGTGAACAGCCATTCCGCGACGCGCCCGCTGAGCTTTTCCGGTTCCTCATCGCACAGCTGGATGAACGTTTCCTGCACCACATCCCGCGCTCGTTCCGTGTCGCCGGTGATAGACGCGGCATATCGCAGCAACGAACTTTCATGTTCGGCGAGCGCCGCGCGCACCCAATCGGCTTTCGTGGAGTTCTCGTTCATCAACAGGCTTTCCGGCCCTTCAAGAGTGATAACGCGCCGGAGTTCTTTTTATTAGAAGGAATTTTCAAGAAAATGCTCTGGAAAAAATTTTAACCAAAAGCGAATCGTGCCAACCGCCCTTGTCCGTGCTAATTCTTTCGCGTGAAAAAATGGGTTCTCATCACCGGCGGCTCCTCTGGAATTGGTTTGGAACTGGCAAAAATTTTCGCGGCCAACAAATACTCACTCGTGCTGGTTGCGCGCCACGAAGATCGTCTTCAGGAAATTGCGAAAGAATTTTTAGAGAACGGCACGGAAACAAAAATTATTGCCGCTGATTTGTCTGACAAAAATTCACCGGCAGAAATTTTCAACCGATTACAACGCGAGAACATTTTCGTTTCCGTTCTGGTGAACAACGCGGGCTTTGGCCGACAAAAATCTTTCGCCAAAACTTCGTTGCCGGAGCAATTGGAAATGATTGAAGTGAACATCGCATCACTTGTTCATCTCACGCATTTATTTGTTCAACCGATGCTCGCGCGGTGCGAAGGTAAAATTCTGAACGTCGCTTCCACCGCTTCGTTTCAACCGGGGCCGTTCATGTCCATTTACTACGCGAGCAAAGCATTTGTATTTTCGTTTTCCTACGCGCTGGCTGATGAGGTTGAGGGAACCGGTGTTACCGTTACTGCTTTGTGTCCCGGTCCGACTGACACCAAATTTCAACAACGGGCTGGCAGACTGCATTCCGCCACCACCATGCGGATTTGGAGAATGACGGCTGTCGATGTGGCGCAATCCGGGTATCGCGGGTTGATGCGGGGCAAACGAGTCGTCATTCCAGGATTTCTGAATAAGCTCGGATTTATTTTTACGAAAATTTTGCCAACCAGAATTCCAACGAAAGTGGCGCGGCAAATAATTTCGGGCGGCAAGCCGATGAATTGATGAACATTGGAAACAAGGGAACGTGCTGCCGAGTTGCACTCGGCAGATCGGAATCTTGTTGGGGGAAACTTATAGAATTTTCTCGTCGCGCGGGAACTGCCGAGTGCAACTCGGCAGCACATTCCAATATTTTCCGCAGAGCAAACAGCAGCCCGATTTTGCGCCGATTTTACAATCGCTGCGAAATATATTGCTCCAACTTCACCGTGTCCGCCGCGAATTGGCGGATGCCTTCGGACAATTTTTCCGTCGCCATCGGATTTTCGTTGAGCAACCAGCGAAAATTTTTCTCATCGACCGGAACTTTTTCAATTTTACTTTGCTTCGCAATTTCTGGACTGAGTTTGCGTTCGAGTGATGCGGTGTTTTTCTTCAATTCCGCCAGAAGTTGCGGGCTGATCGTGAGCAGATCGCAGCCAGCCAATTCTGTGATTTCGCCGACGCTACGAAAACTCGCGCCCATCACTTCCGTGCCGTGGCCGAACTTCTTGTAGTAGCCGTAAATTTCTTTCACGGAAACAACTCCCGGATCTTCTGCCGCAGAATAATCTTTGCCCGTGCTTTTTTTATACCAATCCAGAATGCGTCCGACGAATGGCGAAATAAGTTTCGCCTTCGCTTCAGCGCAGGCGACGGCTTGCACGAGCGAGAAAAGCAGCGTCAGATTGCAATTGATTCCGTCCTTTTGCAGAACTTCGGCGGCGCGAATTCCTTCCCACGTCGTAGCAATCTTGATCAAAATTCGTTCGCGCGTGATGCCTTGCTTTTCGTAAAGCGAAATAAAACGCCGACCCTTGGCAACGAGTGCTTCGGTGTCAAACGAGAGGTTAGCATCCGTTTCAGTCGAGACGCGGCCCGGAACAATTTTTAGAATTTCCACACCAAATAAAATCAAGAGGTCGTCCACAATCGCTTTGATTTGTTTCTCACCACTGAGGCCGGATTTCTTTTGATCACTGACGGCTTTATCGAGGAGATGTTTGTATTCGGCCATTTGCGCCGCCTTCAAAATAAGAGACGGATTCGTAGTGGCGTCCTCTGGCGCAAATTCCTTGAGCGTCGCAAAATCACCGGTATCCGCGACCACTTTGGTGAAACGCTTGAGTTGATCGAGTTGGTTTGTGGTGTGAGCAGCAGGCGCTTTCAAAGGTTCAGCAACTTGGTTCATAAATTTTCTTGCGTTGAATAACGCCGAAAAAATGTCCCAGAATGACTGTGAAAGCAACGAGCGTTTCCAACTTCATTTTCACAAAACCTTAGTTAAACTCGTTGCGTGAATTGGAAACCTGCTCTCGTATCCGTGTTGGTTTGTTTGGGTGCGATGAGCGCCCGTGCGCACACACCGGGCTTGAGCACTCTCAAACTCCATTATAAAGGCGACCAAATCCATGCCGCGCTGATTTTTTCTCCGAACGATATGGGAGCTGTCATCCCTCTCGATAAAAATTCGGATGGAAATATTTCTGCCGACGAAATTACCCTTGCGCAAAAACCGCTGGAAAATTTGGCCAAAAATCTGTTGGAGCTTTCGCTCGATGGCAAACCGCTGTCTCTCGTTGAAACAAAATTAACCCACGATGAAAATGATAATTTCCGCTTTGATCTCCAATATGAAAAGCAAACCGGGTCGCTCTTGAAAGTCGTTTCAAAATGGATCAACGCGCTGCCCGCTGGCCACCGGCAGTTCGTCAGTTTTCATGAGGGAAACAAACCCGCTCTCACCGAAGATTTGCTCGATGCCGACAGCAATATTTTTACCGTAACTCTCAACGCCGCGCAGACGAATGCGGTTCGGAAATCTCCTTCGTTTGCCGAATTTTTAGTCCTTGGCATCAAGCATATTTTGACCGGCTACGATCATTTGCTTTTCCTTTTTGCGCTGCTCATCGTCTGCGACAGTTTTCGGTCGGTGGCGAAAATCGTGACCTGTTTTACGATTGCCCATTCGATCACGCTGGCGCTGGCAACTCT
>JBDSYB010000084.1:0-32647 GCA_039925885.1 Verrucomicrobiota bacterium | reverse complement strand
TCGGCGCACATCGACGAATTGCTTGCGGCGCTGAAGAATGGTGACATTCGCCGCGGCCAAAATATTTTCAACAGCGCCAAAGCCGCGTGCTCGTCATGTCACGCGATTGGTTATTCTGGCGGCAAAGTTGGCCCTGACCTCACGAAAATCGGCACCGTCCGGACCGAACGCGATTTGCTCGAAGCGGTGGTTTATCCGAGCGCGAGTTTCGTCCGCAGCTTCGAACCGATGATTGTCGCGACAAAATCCGACGAAGATTACAGCGGCGTTCTGAAAAAAGATGCGCCTGACGAAATCGTTCTTGTAACTGGACCAAATGCCGAAGTGAAAATCGCCCGCGCCGACATCAAAGAAATGCGCCCAGGAACAATCTCCGTCATGCCCGCCGGTTTGGACGAACAATTGACCAAACCAGAGTTGGCCGACCTGCTCGCGTTTCTAAAAGCCACACATTGGTAAATCGTTGTAGCCGCCGACATGAGGAGGCGGATTTGTAATATCGTCCAAAAATCCGCCTCCTCACGTCGTCGGCTACGGTGTCCTTTCGCAAATTTCGTTTCGCGCTTAATCTACGTTTATGATTTGGATCGGCACATCAGGTTTTCAATATCCAGAGTGGAAAGGAAAATTTTATCCAGAAGATCTTTCCGCAAAGAAAATGCTGCCGTTTTACGCGACGAAATTTTCCACGACCGAAATCAATTATACGTTTCGGCGAATTCCTACTGAGAAAACCGTGTCGAACTGGGCCACCCATACGCCTGCGAAATTTCGGTTCACTTTGAAGGCGCCTCAGAAAATTACTCACCATCAGAAGCTCGTCGGCAGCGGCGACGCGTTGGATTATTTCTGGAAAGTTGCGCAAACTCTTGGCGAAAAACTTGGGCCGATTTTATTTCAGCTTCCGCCTTTCTTGAAAAAAGATTTAACGCGTCTCGAAGATTTTCTCGCCCTGTTGCCCAAAGGAATGAAAGCCGCCTTCGAGTTTCGTCACGAATCATGGTTTGCTGATGAAACTTTTGCTGCGCTAAAAAATCACAATGCCGCGCTATGCATCGCCGACAGCGAGAAACTGTCCACGCCAATCGTCATGACCAGTGGCTTTGCCTATTTCCGTTTGCGCGATCAATACAACAAACCGGCGCTCGAAAAATGGGCGAACACGATTTCACAACAGCGAAAGTTGGTAGGAGAAATATTTGTGTATTTCAAACACGAGGAAACCGGCAGCGGACCCGAGTTTGCGGCGCAATTGATGGGGTTGTTGGCAAACAGGACAGACACCTAAAGTCCAACGGACATACGGTTCGACCATCGATAGGCCTGTCATCTAACAATCATCACCGCAACTGCATCTTCATCCACAAAATTATACCGTGTAATATTGACCAGCATCGTTGTTTGAATGTCTTGATTTTCCGGCCAGAGGAAAACGTCATCCCCTACGAGCCAATGGCCCGCGATTTCTGCTCTGGCCGAATCGTTGATCATCCATTTCGTGCCATCATTGAGACAAATTAATGATTCATTTCTGCCAAATGATAGGATTTTTAACGGCGTGTGAAATTGCGGTTTTGATTTCACAACACATTTAAAACAATTTCGACTGATTTCCCACCATCGGTTTCAGTCCGAGTTTTTTGTAGCTGAGTTCCGTGGCGACGCGGCCTTGCGACGTGCGGTTCAGGTAACCTTCCATGATCAAATACGGCTCATAAACTTCTTCCAAAGTGTCCGGCTCTTCGCCGACCGCGACAGCAAGCGAACCCAAACCGACCGGGCCTCCGCCGAATTTTATGATGATCGCGTCCAGGATTCGTTTGTCCATTTCGTCGAGACCGTTTTGATCGATCTCCAACATTGCGAGCGCGTCATCGGCAACTTGCGCGGTGATTCGGCCATCGCTGCGAACCTGCGCGTAATCGCGAACGCGACGCAGCAAATTATTTGCGATGCGCGGCGTGCCTCGGCTGCGGCGCGCGATTTCTTCCGAACCTTTTTCCTCGATTTCAATCGCGAGCAAATTTGCAGAACG
Source organism: Verrucomicrobiota bacterium (assembly GCA_039925885.1). Lineage (GTDB taxonomy): Bacteria > Verrucomicrobiota > Verrucomicrobiia > Limisphaerales > CANJXF01 > CANJXF01. The sequence continues at coordinate 30,612 of JBDSYB010000084.1, read as the reverse complement.
TGTGACGATTTTCTCAAGTTGTTCGGCTTTGTAATAATCAACGCGTTCACGAATCGGAAATCGCGTGAGCAATGGCGCAGTCAACAAACCGCTTCGCGTCGTCGCGCCAATCAAAGTGAAGCGCGGCAGATTTAATCGAACACTTCGCGCGTTCGGCCCTTGGTCGATGATGATGTCCAATTTAAAATCTTCCATCGCCGGATAAAGATATTCTTCGATGGTTTTTTGGAGCCGATGGATTTCGTCGATGAATAGCACGTCGCCTTCTTCGAGATTGGTGAGAAGACCAGCGAGGTCGCCGGCTTTTTCAATCGTCGGGCCGGAAGTGCATTTCAGATTTGTGCCCATCGCTTTGGCAATGATGTGAGCCAAGGTTGTTTTTCCTAAACCGGGCGGGCCGCTTAATAATATGTGATCAATCGCTTCGCCGCGTTGTTTTGCTGCTTGCACTGCGATTTCGAGGCGTTCTTTGACTTTGGCCTGACCGGTGAAATCCGAGAAAAGCGAAGGCCGAAGCGTCATTTCCAACGCGGGATCGGGTTTGGTTAAAACATCTGAAATGATTCGGTCGGACACGCGCACAAAGATGCGGAAACGCCCGAAACACGACAAGGGAAAACGTGCTGCCGACTTTCAGTCGGCAGAAAAACGCCACCCGTTTCAACCGTTTGGAAAATGGCGAAGCCTTCTGCCGACTGAAAGTCGGCAGCACATTCTGCGGGATTTCAGTCGCCTCACCGTGGAAAAGAGGAATTCAAAATCCGTTAATCAAAATAAAAAAAAGAATTGGCAATTAGAGTGCCTTTTGCTGATAGTCCCCCGATTCAACGCTATGCTAAAAACTAAATTACGTACTATTGTCCTCATTTTAATCGCCCTATTCGGTGTTTGCAGCGGCGCATTTGCCGGCGAAGCCGATATAAAAATTCCCGACTTATCCGCCGTTCGCTTTGACGGAATGGGCGGGGTCAGCGGCGCTATGCTGATGTATATCGGCATCGCGATTTGCGGCATCGGCGCGATTTTCGGTCTCGTGCAATACATGCAGACCAAGGCGCTGCCCGTGCATTCCAGCATGGCAAACGTTTCTCAGACAATTTGGGAAACCTGCAAAACCTATCTTTTCACCCAGGGAAAATTCCTCGCCATCCTTTGGTTTCTGATCGCGGCGTGCATGATTTATTTTTTCAAATTTCTCCAACACAACACGACTTTAAACGTCATCGTCATTCTGCTCGCCTCGATTTTGGGAATTCTTGGTTCTTATGGCGTCGCTTGGTTTGGAATTCGCATCAACACCATTGCGAACTCGCGCGCGGCGTTTTCCGCTCTGCAAGGCAACCCGCTCGCCACGCTTGGAATTCCACTTCGTTCCGGCATGAGCGTTGGTTTGTTGCTCGTCGCGGTGGAATTGTTTTTCATGATTTGCATCCTGATGTTTTTGCCGCGCGAACTCGTCGGCCCTTGTTTCATCGGTTTTGCGATTGGCGAATCGCTCGGCGCAAGTGTCCTTCGTATTTGCGGCGGCATCTTCACCAAGATCGCCGACATCGGTTCCGACTTGATGAAAATCGTTTTCAAACTTCCTGAAGACGATCCTAAAAATCCCGGCGTCATCGCGGATTGCACCGGCGACAACGCGGGCGATTCCGTCGGGCCGACGGCGGACGGTTTTGAAACTTACGGCGTGACGGGCGTGGCGTTGATCGCCTTTCTCGCGCTTGCGCTTGCTGCGACTCCCAGCATTGTCGCCACGCTTATCATTTGGCTCTTCACCATGCGCGCGTTGATGATCGTCACCTCGCTCGTCTCCTACTTTATCAACGAAGGCATCAGCAAAGCCATGTTCGGCAGCAAAAAAGATTTCGATTTTGAAGCGCCGCTCACACATCTCGTTTGGATTACGTCGGCGGTGTCCATCGTCATCACATTCATCGCCAGCAAAATGTTGCTCGGCGATTTTACGATTGCTGGCGTTGATCAAAGCGTGACGCAGAATCTTTGGTGGGTGCTGTCGGTCATCATCAGTTGCGGCACGGTCGCGGGCGCGGTGATTCCTGAATTTACCAAAGTTTTCGTCAGCACCAATTCGCGTCACGTTCGCGAAGTCACGAATTGCTCCAAACACGGCGGCGCGTCACTCAACATTTTGTCCGGGTTCGTCGCGGGAAATTTTTCCGCGTTCTGGATGGGACTCTGCATCATGGTGTTGATGGCAGCTTCGTATTACTTCTCCCAAAATCCCGCGTTGCTCGCGCTCATGCCCGCGAAATTTCTTTTCGCCGCGCCAATTTTTGCGTTTGGTCTCGTGGCGTTTGGTTTTCTTGGCATGGGACCCGTCACCATCGCCGTGGACAGCTACGGCCCCGTGACCGATAACGCGCAATCTGTTTATGAATTGAGCCAGATCGAAGCGCGTCCCAACATCCGCGAAGAAATCAAAAAGGACTTTGGGTTCAATCCCGATTTTGAAAACGCCAAGCATCAACTCGAAAAAGGCGACGGCGCGGGCAACACTTTCAAAGCAACGGCCAAACCAGTTCTCATCGGCACAGCGGTCGTCGGCGCGACCACGATGGTTTTCGGTATTATTATTTTGCTGGAAAATGTTTTCGGGAATGCCGTGGCGAAATTGAGCATCGTGCAACCGGAAATTATTCTCGGCCTCATCATGGGCGGTTCGGTGATTTATTGGTTCACCGGCGCATCGTGTCAGGCCGTTGTGACGGGTGCGTATAGCGCGGTCGTTTATATCAAAGAGAATATGAACCTCTCCGCGACGACCGCCTCGGAAAAAGATAGCAAGGAAGTCGTCCGCATCTGCACCGTTTATGCGCAAAAAGGGATGTGGAATATTTTCATCGTCGTGTTTTGTTTCGCGCTCGCGTTGCCATTTTTCAATCCCTATTTCTTCATCGGCTACTTGATCGGCATCGCGTTCTTCGGATTGTTCCAGGCGATCTTTATGGCGAACGCCGGCGGCGCGTGGGACAACGCCAAGAAAATTGTCGAAGTCGATCTTCGCCAAAAAGGAACTGAGCTTCACGCCGCAACGGTTGTCGGCGATACCGTGGGCGATCCATTCAAAGACACTTCCTCCGTGGCGATGAATCCGGTGATCAAATTCACCACGCTCTTCGGACTACTCGCTGTGGAAATCGCCGTGGAAATGACGCTCAATTACAGAGAACGTTTTAAACTCGATCCGCACGCGATGAATTACAGCCCGTGGATTGGCGCGTTCTTCTTCGTCATCGCGCTCATCTTCGTTTATCGCTCGTTCTACAGCATGCGCATCCCCGAAGAAACGACGTGATCGGAAAGCATCTTGGTTATCGGCACGCCGGAAGATGATTTGGGAAAGAAAGCTTAACGCCGTCGCGAGTAACACCTGCCTCCGGTGGGTGCGACGCGTAGGTGAATAAAATTTTAGACGATTTCATCACAATGGGTTACGACGTTCACATTACGCGGCGAAAATTCTGGCCTGACGAGGGAGATGAAATTGCATTCAATGAGTTTGTCCAACTTGTTCGCGGAGACAAAGACTTCAAGTATCCTGGCGAAAATGGTGACGACTATGCAGATTGGCACAGTCCCCAAAGTGCTTATGAATCTTGGTTGTCTTGGTCGGATGGCCAGATTTACACCAAGAACCCAGAGCCGGAGTTTGTGGATAAATTAGTCGAAATGGCTCGGAAGCTTCGCGCGCGCGTGCAGGGCGACGACGGCGAAGTTTATTTGTCTGCTAAAGAGATTCAGAAGGAAGAAACCCCGCCGGACACGTTGACTCTCCACAACGCGCCCCGACTGTCTGTATTTTTCCAATGGCCACTTTGGAAGCAGTTAGTTGCTGCTTTCCTTCTGGGCTGCGTATTACTGGGTTTGAAGCTTTTGATTTTCAAGTAAACCCTGTGCTTTGGCCAAAGATTGGAATCGACCCGAGGAGGACGCAGCATGGGCGCTCCTACAGCAGTCTCGTGCCGCTTCCATTTTCGGATTTGTCGCAATCCAAACTTCGTCCCGCAGCACTCTGTTCGCACCCGCCGGAGGCAGGTGCTACCCGGCGTGCTGTTTGACCGCGCGGAAAATACGCAGCAAATCATAATCGAATTTGTTTTCCAAAAACTCTTCTGCTCCGGTGATGTAGGCGTTGACCGCTACCCTTTAACACAATATTTCTTTCTGTGTTAACGCTCGATCACAGTCCGGTTCATTACGACCCCGAACTCATGGGCGGCACGCTGGATTTTCAAGGCACGCGCGTTCCCGCCCAAACGCTTTTGGACTATTTGAAAGACGGCTATTCCATTTGCGAATTTCTCGAAATGTTTCCGTCCGTGCAACGCGAAGACGCAGAAGAATTTCTTCAGAAGTGTGAAGGCGTTTCCACGCTTGCCCTCTATTTGCCGTGACCTATCCTTTCCCCATGATTCACACCGTCGAGGCAATCGTTGACCAACACGGCAAAGTTCGTTTGCTCGAACCCGTTCAACTCGACCGACAACATCGCGCCTTGGTGACGATTCTGGTGGACGAACCTTCGGACGCTGACGAAACCGCGCTCTTGAGCGAGGCGGCTTTGGCCAAAGATTGGAATCGACCCGAGGAGGACGCAGCATGGGCGCACTTGCAACAGGCTCTATAGTCCTCGTTCCATTTCCCTTTTCGGGATTTGTCGCAATCGAAACTTCGTCCCGCCGTCGTCCTCGCGAATGCCCTGCGCGGCGACTGGATCCTCTGTCAGATCACCAGCAAATCCTATGCAGATCATCTCGCTGTGCAATTGACTGATATTGATTTCGAGCGCGGTGGTCTTCGGGTCATTGGTTACGCCCGCCCGGCAAAACTTTTTACGGCGCACGAAAGTCTTTTTGTTTCTGATGTCGGAGCGCTGTCCTCTAACTCACTCAAGAAAATCACCGATGCGGTTGTGAACTTAATTCAACCCAGAGGTGTTCAATAAATGCTGAAAATACACCCGCCGGAGGCAGGTGCTACCCGGAGTGTTGTTTTGACGCGCGAAAAATTCGCAGCAATCCGTAATCGAATCTATCACCCAACGATTCCTTCACACCGACGATATTTCCAAAACCGAACTTCGCAAACGCCGTCTCGATTTCGCGTTGTTCGTCGTCCGTCAGAAATTGGTTCAACTCAATCTGTTCGCCCGCCTCAATCGCCGTCGCCAAGTGACCGTAAATCGTGCTGACCGCAAAACTGCGCCGACGCGCAATCGCTTCAACTGTTTCACCAGCCTGAAAATATTTCAACGTCTCGCGCGCCGTGGTGTTGAGATGCGGTTTGGCTGCGGGCGTTGCCATAAAAGTTTCCTCGGCGAAAATCTGGCGCGGATTGGTCAACAGATGCGCGGCGATCTCCAGAAGAAATGTTTCGCCAAACTCCTGTAATTTTTTCTCGCCGACACCGCTGATACGCGAGAAATCTTTTTCATTCTCAGGATAACTCCGCGCCATTTGTCGCAATGAAACGTCCGAGAAAATAATATAGGACGGCACTGCGCGTTCGTCGGCCAACGTTTTTCGCACAGCGCGCAAACGCTCAAATAAAACTTCGTCGCAGGAGATTTCTCCTGCGCGATGCGCCTTCGTTTCTGGCGCGGCGACCGGTTTCGTGAGCGTGACAGATTTGCGTTTCGATAAAACCGCGCGGCCTTCATCCGTCAATTCGAGCGTGCTGAATTTTTCCGTCGTTTGCCGGACGTAACCAAGCCTTACCAGTTCGCGCCCAATCGCGCCCCATTCCTGGCGATTGTGTTCCTTGCCAATTCCATACGTGGAAAGTTTTTCATGATTCCATTTGCGAAGTTTTTCCGTATCGGCTCCGGTCAAAACTTCGATGACATGATTCATCCCCACGCCAAATCCGCTCTTTTCGCGGATGCGATAAACGCAGGAAAGAAATTTCTGCGCCGCCAGCGTCCCATCGAAAGTGGAGCGAGGCGAAAGGCAATTGTCGCAACCGCCGCAGTTTGGAGTTCCGCCTTCAGGCGGTTCCGAACCGTCTAAAGACGGAACTCCGAACGTTTCTCCGAAATAACGCAGCAACTCCGCGCGGCGACAAACCGCGCACTCGGCGTAATGCACCATTTGCTGTAATTGTTCGCGCGCAATCTTTTGTTCCTGCGCATTTTTCTCGTCGATGAATTGCATCTGCTTCACGACATCACCTGCGCTGAAAAGCAAAACGCATTCGCTCGGCAAACCGTCGCGGCCGGCGCGGCCAGTTTCCTGATAATAACCTTCGATATTTTTCGGCAGATCGTAGTGAATGACAAATCGCACGTTCGATTTGTTGATGCCCATGCCGAAAGCAATCGTCGCGCAGATGACATTCACTTCGTCGCGCAAAAATAATTCCTGATTCTTGGCGCGATCACTTTGTTCAAGCCCGGCGTGATACGGTTTCGCTTTCACGCCATCGGCGGTCAGACGATCTGCAACCATCTCGGCCGCTTTGCGACTTTGACAATAAACGATGCCACTTTCCTGAGGACGTTCGCGCACAAACGCCAGCGTCTGTTCATAAGGTTTATTTTTCCCGAGAACGCGATAGGTCAGATTAGGCCGATTAAAACTCGCGACGTAGGTGGCGGAATGGTTCAACCGCAAATGTTTGATGATGTCTTCGCGCACGCGCTCGGTCGCCGTCGCGGTCAACGCCATCAGCGGAACGCCGGGAAAATGATCGCGCAGTCCAGCGATCTGGCGATATTCGGGACGAAAATCGTGGCCCCATTCGCTGATGCAATGCGCTTCATCCACCGCAATAAGTTTCACGTTCCAACGTTTCAAGTCTTCGAGAAAACCGGAAAGCATCAGTCGCTCGGGCGCGACGTAGAGCAAGCGAAATTCGCCATTGTGCAATCCGCGCAAACGTCCGCGCGATTCACCAGCGGCGAGGGAAGAGTTTAAAAAAGTCGCCGCCACCCCGCTGGCTTGCATCGCATCGACTTGATCTTTCATCAACGCGATGAGCGGAGAAACGACCACCGTCAAACCCTCGCGCGCCAGAGCGGGAAGTTGGAAGCAAAGCGATTTACCACCGCCGGTTGGCAACAATGCAAAAACATCTTTGCCCGCAAGCGCGTCGCGAATGATTTCCTCCTGGAGCGGGCGAAACGAAGTGAAACCGAAATATTGTTTCAGTAGCGGGAGAAGCGGAGTGGCCACAGGAGTCATTGCGTGGGAACTAAACTTAATTGAGACGAAAGTTTCAAGTCTGCGAAACGTGCTGTTGGCGTCTCGCCGACAATTCCGGTTATGCCAGCGAGACGCTGGCAGCACGTTGCAAATTTCCAAAGATATAAATTTCAGGAAGGCCGCATTTGCTCCATTGTATCAGTGTCCGTTCAATCATGAAAATTACGTCCGCAGCTTTTAATTGTAGCGCGCCCGATCTGGAATCGTGTCCCGAAGTGGCTTTGCCTGAATTCGCATTTATCGGTCGGTCGAACGTCGGCAAGTCATCTTTGCTCAACGCACTGACCGGCAGAAAAGATCTGGCTAAAGTTTCAAAAACGCCCGGTCACACCAAGATGATCAATTTTTTCACGATCAATAATCGGTGGCGTCTGGTGGATTTGCCGGGCTATGGATTTGCGCAGGTGGCGAGGGAGAACAAAGAAAAATTCAATCACGCCGTGAACAATTATCTCATCAATCGCGAGAATCTTTTTGGCGTCTTTGTCCTGATTGATTCACGACATGAGCCACAGAAAATCGATCTGGAATTTGTCCGTTTTCTTGGAAGCAAAGCGGTCTCCATCGTTCTCGTGTTCACCAAGATCGACAAATCTTCTCCGGGAAAGGTGCAGAAAAATATCGATCTCTTTAAAGAAAGCATTTTGGAATCGTTCGAGGAATTGCCGGAGATTTTCACCTGCTCATCCGTGACGAAAACGGGATTGACGGAATTGCTCGGAGTGATTGACGAAGCTCTCGCCGGAAAACCAGAAGTTGAGCTTGAGTCTGATTCTCCCACGCCGTGGGGTTAGGAAACTGCCAATGCTGACAGCACGTTCTCAGCGAATTTCCACAATCCGGCTGCCTGATTCCAGCGCCGCGATAATATTTCCGAGTTGCGCTTTAAATTTTTCGAGCAACGCGCGCTTGCGGCAGTTGCCGATTTTTATCCAAACCAATTTTCCGCTGCTGCTCGACAAGAGGGCAAGAAAATAAAAATCCTCATCCTTGCTGATGACCACCATCTCGCGCTCGACGGCATACCGCCAGACAAGCGAGTCGTCCGCCTCTTTCAGATTTACATCTCGGACATGTTGCGCGACGTGTCCTTCACTTTCCAGGAAGCGAGCGAGCACGGGTGGCAATTGATGGTCAACGAGAAACTTCACGTCGTTTGCAGAACGACATGATCCGTTTGATGCGCGGCGTATTCAATCGCGGCCAGAATATCCTCGCGTTCCAAGTCAGGATAATCCTCCAGAATTTCCTCGTAATCCGCGCCTGCGCTGAGCAATTGCAAAACGTCCGTAACCCGCATCCTCATGCCGCGAATGCAGGGACGCCCCCCGCATTTTCCCGGTTCGATGGTGATGCGTTTGAGCAATTCCACGTTCATGCGCAAAAGTTAATCCTGGAAAACAGCTTCAACAAGATTTGTTTCGGACGAGAGAAATTCGCCGTTGAAAGTGAGTGACGAAGCGGAACCTTCAGCCCAAGAAGCCGGAAGATAGAACCTTTCGCGACGGTGATCGACGGCGGTGAAATGGCCGAAGCGTTTGGTTAGATTCTCGCAGGCGATTGTGGTTTCGGCGGGCATGGTGATTTGTTTTTCATTCGTGGACGTAAGCCCAATCGCCAATTTGTTCGAGCCAGCCGCCGTAACCTTTCTTCGGATAATTTTGAAGAGGAAAATACATGAACTGGTCAAAGTTAATGCCAGCCGCAGGAGTAAAAACGTAAAGCGCCCACGGGTTGCCCTCAAATCTCTTAGCCTGGTCACCCACGACATATTCGTATTTTGGATAGGCACCCATCTCTGTTGTGGGAACTTGAAGTAAAAACTTCGGAATGAGTGCCTCAAGCGATTCAGGCGGATTTCCGTAGGTCTGTTCATACTTCTTTACAGCTTCGACCAAGGGTTTGCTTCGTTCAGCGAGTTCGACAAATGCCGCCCTCCGAATGTGCTCTCCAACGATGACGCCGAAAAAGAGACTGATAATATACGCAATGGAACAAAGCAGCCCAAACGCAGCAATTCTTCTTCGCTTTTTTGAAAAAAGAAAGAATGGTGAAATCAGAATTCCAAAAAGAGCGACCAACACAGGAAATGAAAGGACCAACGAAAATCCGATCACGAACTTAAAACCGAAACGCGATACAGCTAACCATCCGATTAACAACTGCAGCAAACCGGGAGCGAAGAGGCAAATTAATGGTGTTCGCCAATAAGCGCGCGGTGAAGCGATCCAAAACCATCGCTCTTTGCTGCAATCAGTTTCTTGCTGGGGAAAATGTTGACTCATCTTTTGAGCTTCTTCGCTGACTGCTTCAGCGCCAAATAATTCTCGTTAGTGACAACTTTGCGGCCGCTTTTCTTTTCCAATTCGCGGCGGGCGTTGCCAGCTACTGCGCCGCCGTCGTGGGCGACTTTTTTGTTTTGCGGAAAACCTTGGGCATCGCGGTTGCGGGCGATTTCGGTTGTGGCCGCTTCACCAAGCATTGAAAAGATCAGTTCGAGATCGGTCATGTGGTCGCGGAGATTTTCGCGCTTGAGCCGTTTGAACTGGGCGTATTCCGTAGGCGTCAGGCCGAACGTGGCTTTGGAAATTTCGGCGGTGAGGATGGAATATTCGCGCTGCTCTTTTACGCCGCGCTTTTTCCATTCGTCGGTCAATTCGTCGCGAATGGCGATGGAGCGCATCCGTTTCTCAATCCAATCGTCGGAATAGCCTTTGGCCTTGAAGAGTGCGCGGGTGCGTTTCGTGGCGAGTTCCGGGTCTTCTATTTCCTGCATGCGTTCGTAACCGATGCGCGCGAGCCAGCGTTTGAATGGCTCGGCTTTCGGACTGGGAATGGATTGGATCAAACGGAAGATGCCTTCGGTGTTCCAGCACTGGAGCATTTGTCGTCCGCCTGCCGTGTCGAACTCCAGACCAAAGGGGGGTGGCAAATTGCCACCCCCCTTTAGAGCTTCAGACAATTGCGGATCGCGCCGCCGCATATCTGTAAAATAGCCTTTGGGATTCGCCGAATCTGTCAACGCGGCGATAACATCAATGACAACAAACCACCACTCGTTGTTGTGAATGAGGCGCCGGATTTCTTTCCGTTGGAATAAAGCGATTCGGCCTTCAGGATTTTTTTCTGATTCGCTCATGGTGATTTACGAGTTGCTCGCTCGCGAGCCGTCATCATTGAAAGCTCAATGATATTCCTGAATGGTCTTCACTGCGTAACCATTTTTCTTCAACGCAGCAATTCCAAGCGCGGCGGCTTTTGCTCCACTGAGCGTCGTCATTATCGGCGTTCCGGTATAAACTGCGGTTGTGCGAATTTTCACTTCGTCTTCACGCGGCGATTGGCCGGCAGGTGTATTGATGACGAGTTGGACTTCGCGATTTTTCAAAAGATCGACGGCGTTCGGACGGCCTTCCGCCAATTTAAAAATCTTTTGCACTTTTAAGCCTGCTTTTTCCAAAACCGTCGCTGTGCCGCTCGTGGAAACCAGTTCAAAACCCAGATCGGAAAACGATTTGGCGACTGCGGCAACTTCGTTTTTGTGCGCGTCGCTCACGCTGATGAAAACTTTTCCAGCTGTGGGCAACGGCGAATTCGCGGCCATCTGTGATTTCGCGTAGGCGATGCCGAGGTCGGCGTCGAGTCCCATGACTTCGCCGGTGGAACGCATTTCGGGCGAAAGCAAAATGTCCTGCCCATGGAATTTGTTGAATGGAAAAACCGATTCCTTCACCGCCCAATATTTCGTCCAAACTTCTTTCGTAAAATCAAGTTCTTTCAAAGTTTTTCCGGCCATGACTTTCGCAGCGAGTTTGGCGAGCGGAAAACCAATCGCTTTACTCACGAACGGAACGGTGCGCGAGGCGCGAGGATTGACTTCGAGGACATAAACCGTTTCGCCTTTGACGGCGTATTGCACATTCATCAGACCGATAACTTTCAGTTCGCGCGCCATCGCGTGGGTGTAATCGCGAATCGTGTTGATGACTTTTTTGGAAAGCGTGTGCGGCGGCAAAACCATCGCGGCATCGCCGGAATGAACGCCAGCAAATTCGATGTGTTCCAACATTCCGCCAATGACGATGGTTCCTTCGTCGGAATTTTTGAAATGGCCGACATCGGTGATGCAATCGACATCGACCTCGGTCGCGTCTTCCAAAAATTTATCCACGAGCACGGGACGTTCTGGCGACGCTTCGACGGCGAAACGCATGTAATGAGAAAGTTCGCTGTCGGAATAAACAATTTGCATGGCGCGTCCGCCGAGAACAAACGACGGGCGAACCAAAACGGGATAGGTCAAACGCTTCGAGATGACGAGCGCTTCGGCTTCGTTCGTGGCGAGACCGTTCGGCGGTTGCGGAATTTTCAGCCTATCCAACATCGCCGCAAAAAGTTTTCGGTCTTCAGCGATTTCGATGCTTTGCGGCGAAGTGCCGATGATGTTCACGCCGTTTTTTTGCAAAGCGAGTGCAAGATTCAAAGGAGTCTGTCCGCCGAATTGCGCGATGGCGCCCCAACATTTTTCGCGTTCGTAAATGTGCAGAACATCTTCGAGCGTGAGCGGCTCGAAATAAAGTTTGTCGCTCGTGTCGTAGTCGGTGGAAACCGTTTCTGGATTTGAATTCACCATCAATGTTTCAAATCCATCTTCTTTCAAAGCGAAGGCCGCGTGGACGCAGCAATAATCAAATTCAATTCCTTGCCCGATTCGATTCGGCCCGCCGCCGAGAATCATCACTTTCTTTTTATCGGACGGTTTTGTTTCGTCGTCGCCGACATCGTAAGTGGAATAAAAATACGGCGTGTAAGCTTCAAATTCGGCGGCGCAGGTATCGACGAGGCGATAGCTGGGAACGAGTCCAAGTTTTTTCCGCTCGGCGCGAATGGCATCTTCGGTGGTGCCGGTGAGATTTGCAATTTGACGGTCGGAAAATCCGAGCGATTTGGCTTTGGCTAAAAGTTCACGGTTCATCAGGCGCGATAAAATTTATTCGGCGAAGTAAGCCTGAGTGAAGCGCAGCTGGCAAGTGCGGGCGCAGATTCTTAATTTAATCTGAACTGATTTCCACCGCTCTGTGGTCATCGATCCACCACGATAAGCGGGCGCGTGCTTTCGGCGACGGAGAGGAGTTCCTTTTGTTCCTTATTGGGAATTTGAAGTTTATCCAACGACGCTTTCAAATCGCCGACAGCGGCATCGAACTCGGGATTGGAAATGTGCATCTCGGCATGAGCAGATTTCATTTCCTTGCCTTCATAATGAACGGGACCACCAGTGGCCAGCGCAAAAAATTGGACAAAATGTTTTTCGAGGAGCGCGACTTTTTCGGGCGTGGCGTTCCATGAAACGGAGTCGGCGCGATTGAGGGAAAAGCCACCACGCTTGACGCCTTTTCGCTGCCAGTTGACGCGCGGGTCTTGCAGCGCGCGAGGAACGAAGTCTTCAACGATTTTCTCGATGCCCGCCTGGCCTCCAAGTCGATCAAAAAGTGAAAGTTTTCCTTCAACTTGCGCAGCGCTATTGGTTCCGTCGCCAGATTTCTCAGCCTTCGCTTTCTTGGAATTTTTCTCGCCCGCGCCTTCCCCGGAGCCGTTGAGTTGCTCGGCCTTGGCCATGCGTTGGCTGGCGCGCTGGTCAGCCTCGCGATTGCCGGAGGTGAAGAATTCATTGCTCTTTTTTTTGGCCTTTCCGCTGCCACAGCCGGAAAAAACAGTCAGCGCAGACGCAAGAATCAGCAGCAGCAACGACACTGAAAATTGATTTACACGGAATTTGGCTGGGGGTTGAATGGCATTTTCGTTTTTCATGAATTGTGTAAGTTTTAAAATTTATAAATCGCCGGATGAAACCGGGTCAGAGACTAGGGGTGCTTCGAACTGAAGTCCTTCAACCGCAGTTTCATCATTCTCAAGTCGTGGCAAATAAGCGCGCACAAAAGCATTGCGAAGAAGATTACCAAGTGTCGCAAAAATGTCAGTCTTGGTATTATAGGCATCACTGCTGAATGGAATAACCGTCCCCAGCTGATCACGCGACCGGTTTTTGAGAATGTTAGTGACCCCGCCGACCAACGCCTGCCAAAAAAATTGAAGCATGTTGTCTTCTTTCAGATCCTCCGCGAGGCTGAAAACTTTCAAATTGCGAAAAAGCGGTTTCACATAGCCAGTCACCTGGCCTTCGTTGGAATCGGTTTCAATGACGAGATCCAACCAACCTCGTTTGAAATCGAACTTGCCGTAGCTGAGAGCGAGATTATTGATCTTCGTGAGGTCGAGGCCGAGGACGCGCGTGGCCATGTGAAAAGTGGGTTTGTAAGAAAACGGATCGAGCGTCATCTTAAATTCGAGTTTGGAATCATCCATGACCAAGGCGGAAGCTTGGATTGTAGCAACGAGTGGAGTGGTTTCATTGCGAATATTTCCCAAATTATCGATGGAACCTTCCAAGTGCGACAAATAAACGTCAACCGGAATTTCTTTTTGATAGGCGCGAAAATGAATCGAGCCATCCTGAATAATGGCGCTGTTGATTTTGAACGGAAATAATTCCTTGATCATTTGCAGCCACGGTCCACCCGCGCCCGTTTGAGTTTCGGCGTCGCTGGGCGCATCCACAAAATTCAATTCGGGTTGGAACATCAAGACGCGACCCACTATGCGGCGATGGAGCAGGGCGTTTCTCTGGATGGAAAACTCCACCCGCTTGGCCGCAAAAAATGGAACGGGCACGTTGCCGCTGGTTTTGCTGATCCTGATGTTTTCAATGGAATAAGCGCCGCGCCAAAGTTGGATGTGAACCTTGCCGATTTCGCCGCTGTATAGTTGGTTGCGGTCGAGCGTTCGATTTACGTAATCCCGCACAAACCACGGAAGCGCCGCGCGAGCAATGCCGCCAATGATAATTAGTAGAAAGAGAGCAACACCCATCTTCCGTAGAAAAGAATGTTTGCGCGAGGCGTGGGGGTGAGGCAGGTCTGCCGTGCGTGGCTTTGGGCTTTCCGGATCAATTGAAGATTTCGCATGGTCACCGCTTTTCATCGCAAAAAACTTTTAAAATGCTGGCCGACTTAACTCGTAAATGCACCCAAAAAAACTAGGCGCAGATTTGCGCGCGGTCAATAGGGTCGCAGGCCAGGGCTGACGCATATCAATATGTCAGGACGAGTTTGAGAGTCTTTCGAAGGAGAGGAGAGGGAGAAAAACCACCTTAAAACGGCCACTTTTCGGATTGTGTAGATACCAATGGCTAAAGCCATGGTGTTAATGAGAGCAATCGCCCGACAGATTTAGATGCGTCAGCTCTTTGTGTCGCAAGGGAAATCTGTGCAAAAAAAGGTTCGTGATTTAACCTGCAACGAAATGAAGATTTCCATAGTCATGCCGGCTTTCAACGAAGAGAAACTGATCGAGCAATCGTTAAGCGCTGTCGGCACGGCTTTGAGCGCGTTTCACCAGTTGGATTGGGAAACTGAAATTATTGTTTGCGATAATAATTCAACGGACCGTACTTCGGAAATCGCTCGAGACGCTGGAGCAAAAGTCGTGTTTGAACCCATCAATCAAATTGGACGCGCACGAAATTGTGGTGCCGCGGCGGCGACCGGCGATTGGCTTTTATTCGTTGATGCAGATTCGTTTCCGACTGCCCAACTTTTGGGTGAAGTTGCAAAGGTGATCGAATCAGGCCAGGCAATTGCCGGTGGTAGCACCGTTCGGCTGGATTCCTCGAATGCAACAGCACGTTTCTTCACTCAACTTTGGAATGTGACCAGTCGAGTTCTTCACTGGGTTGCAGGTTCTTTTATTTTTTGCGAAGCGGCGGCGTTTCGTAAGGTCGGTGGCTTTAACCACCAATTTTTTACGGGTGAAGAATTGGATTTGAGTAAACGATTGAAACGCTTTGCGCGAAGTCAGAAAAAGAAAATCGTGATTGTGAGCAAATATCCTTTGCTGACTTCGGATCGCAAAATTCATCTCTATCGGCGCGGCGAACTGGGCCGATTTTTCCTGAAAGCCTTTTTGCGTCCAACTGCAACGATGAAAAATCGTGATGCTTGCAGTCCTTGGTACGATGGACGGCGCTGAGTTTTTAATTCTTAAGGGCGCGTCACTCCGTGCGCGCCGCTCGTTGCAAGATAGGACCCGGCGCACACGGAGTGACGCGCCCTACCTTTGCCCTCAAACCGAACACGGCGTGAGAATCGCATCGCGCATTCCGTGCACAATTTTTTTATCTGCGGGAACAATTGTCGCGAGCACTCCACCGAGATTGGCGCGGGCTGAATCATTTTCTCCTGACACAAAATAATAAGGACACAACCGCACGCGGCCAGGCATTGGAATTAACTCGTTCTTCTCAAATTCAAACCAGTTCGCTTCGACGACTTTCGATTTGTGAAAACGTTGCAGCACAAACGGAGAACGGCCAAAGCACGTCAGCGCTTGATCCACCGCCGCGCTCCAATCCGCCTGAGAAAGATCGCTGCCGAGATGAACGCCGCGCGATCCCCACGCTAATTCCGAAAACCCGGAAATTTTCAGAATCAATTCCCGTTCACGTTGTGAAAGATTTTTGAGTTGCTGCCAATCGGTCAGATTCAATTCGGGAAATGCAGCTTGCGGCGGCAACGGTGTTGGATCAACGACCCAGGTGTAAGGAATAATTTTTTGAAGCCGATTGAGAAAACTTTCACCGAGTTCCTGCCGCCAGAATTCGCGGAGGTTTTTATTCCAGAGCAGCGCAAATAAAAGCTTTTCCTCGAACATTGGTTTGGGCGGAGGCGTGAGGCGGATTTTCTTTTCGGCGGCTAATTCAAAAATTTGTTTTGAATTTGGTACGTTTGCCAAATCAAACAACTCAAAGAATCGATAAACCGCGTCGCCATCTTGAAACTCTGAGAATTTTGAATTTTGAATTTTGATTTTTGAATTATCGAGTTGTTCAGCGACCCATTCCATTTCAGGTCGATACGTCGCGGCTTCTTCCGAAACAACGATGTGAACCTGTTTTGCATCGCCAAAAATGGATTCAAACCCGCGCAACATTCCATCCGCGCCTCCAATTAAACTTTCGTTTCCACGTTCCGCATTCCGCGTTTCGAGTTCGCAATACGTTTTCCCCAACCACGCCGTCAGTCCGATTCCACCCGGCACGCTGTCGAGTTCGGTAATGCTGAAACCATTTTCAGTCAGCAAAATGTCGGGGCGAATGACGCGCGGGATTTCATTTTTGAAACTTGGATGACGTTGAAGTTCGATGAGGTCAGGGGGTTTGCCTTGATCGAGTAATTGAGCAATCCACTCCGGCTGTTTCCCTTCCACGCTCTTGCGATAAAGCAAATTAACCGCGCGATTGAATTGCAGAAGAACGCGACCAAGTGTTTCCAATTCCTTCGCCAGTTCTGTGCCGAGCGAAAATGGAGCAGGGGAAACGCGCCACTGTTGTCCAGCGAATAAACCGTTATTAGGAAGAGAGTCGCGAATGGCCGTCGCTGCTTGTTGGGGCGACATAGGAAAAATAAAAACCTTCGCGGTTGCAGAAGACTATTTCACCGCAAGAACTTTTTTCTGCTGCCGGATGATTCCCGCCAGCGCGCGCAATGAACTGTTGACGGCCTCGGAACTTGGGAAAACCTTCGCCACATCCGATTCTAAAACCACCACGTTTGTGCCTTGCGCGAACCGGCGCGCATATTTGCCACGCATTCCACGCGAGAAATCATATTCATCCCGCATTTGCGGTGCGGCGGATTTGCTATTTGCTTTCTTCATACGCTGTTCGTTCTTGTTTGCTGGCGCGGCGCGCGCTGATCACGCGGATATTATCGCCTCGTTCTGTGTGGACGACAACCAGCAATTTTCGTTGGTGCGACTGGCCGATGATGACGAACCGGTGTTCAGCCTGCGAATGAGCCGGATCGGGAATCGTCAGCGATAATGGATCGCCAAATACAGTCGCTGCGTCCTCAAAGCTCACGCCATGTTTGGCCTGATTTGACCGCGCCTTGTTGTCATCCCATTCAAAACCTAACGGCATGGGAAAAATTCCTTGTTTCCAGTTTATCCAAACCCCGGAATGTTGCGTCGGCGGATTTGTGAAGAAATTGCAGTTCGTCCTTCTCGTCAAGCTCGCGCAGACGACGGCGGACGACAGAACGCTCTTCGCTGCTCAACTTGGGTAATTCGGCAAGGATTTCAACCGCACTCATGGGCAAAAATTAACGCTGGTGCAACGGACTGGCAAGCGGGGGTTTAATGGTATTAATGTATATCCACCTGCTTCTTGGTTATTTCCAGCACGGGAACAATCCGGTTGGTCAACGTGAGTCGAAGTCCCAATTGTTCGCGAGCAGCTTCGACGACATTGGTTGGATCTGGCCGAAAGCGTTCATCCGCAGGTTTCTTCAATTCAGTTTCCAACACAACAAAGTCCTCGGCGCTGATTTTTTCTCGAACGGCTTGAAGTATTTTGGCGTCGGGCTGAGACATATCTGAATCATCCAAAACTTTTTCTGCTAATTCCCGGCCGACCTGACGATAAATTGTATAAGGCAAGTTTTCCGCCACCGTCATCTTCCAGCCAATTTTCATCTCCCAAAGGTTAGTTGAACGGGTTTCATTTATTACGGGCATTTTGAAAGTGTCGGCAAAGGAACTTGCAACGGATTCCATTGTGGAATTGCCCAACTTGAAACCGCCAAGAGTTCCGCCACCACCGCCCGCACTTGTGGCCACTCTTAAATTAGGAGCATTGGTGTTGGCGAAGGTCATCTCGTAAACTTTCATTTCACGTCTATTCGTTTTCACGTCGAAGCCAAAGGCTACTTGAAATGCCGCCACAAACTGGCTCTGTAGCTCAGATGATTTATTAGTAGGGCCACAAACTATGATGTCATATAAATCTTTAGGCAAAGTCGGATCAGAAATGACAAATTCTCTTTCAAAGCCAAAATAACTTCCAAGGGCATCAGGCAGATATGCTTTATTGGCTGTGAACATTTCACGTGTCTCGTTCCATTCTGCAAAATTATACGCACTTTTTGGGTGTGAAAATGGGCCATTGATCGAAATTTCAAACAGCCGTCGCGTTGGAGCAGAAACCGTCTTCACCGGTTCCTCGTCGGCATCAATTTTTGGTGGTGGGATCGAGGTTTGTTGGTCGGCTAATAATTCTTCCAGATGTTTCGCCTTCAAACTTATTGGATGAGTGGTGGCAACGATTTTTCCAAGCTTATCAATCAAGACCGTGTGCGGAATCCCTGTAACACCGAACGCGGTTCGGGTGGAACCGAAGGGATCATCAATCGCCATCCAGCCTTTCATCGGCTTGATTTTCAAAAAGTTTTTTAACGGTTCAGGATTATCATCCGTGATCGAAAGAAAGATTACTGGTTGGCTGCTAAATTTCTCTACGAGTTCATTCCAGTGCGGAATCGCCTGAACGCATGGCCCGCACGAGGTATCCCAAAACTCCAGAACGACCACTTTGCCTTTGAATTTTTCCCAGGTCAGTTCGGAGAGCGCGGGGCCTTGCACTGATTGCTGTAAAACCAGTGATGGAGGAAAACCGCTGATTTGCGGACCGTCTTTACCAGCAGTGGCGAAACATTTTTCAGCAATGAGAAGCAAGAGGCCGATTATCCACAGAAGTTTTAGGAAGAATTTCATCAATCAATTTCGGATTTGCCCGCTTCCAAAACCAAGCCATTTGTAGCTGGTCAATTCCTCCAAACCCATCGGGCCGCGTGCGCCGATTTTGTCGGTGCTGATGCCGATTTCTGCGCCCATGCCGTATTCGCCGCCGTCGGTGAAGCGGGTTGAGGCGTTCCAATAAACGGTCGCGGAATCGACTTCGGCGAGAAATTGTTTTGCGCGCGATTCGTTCTTCGTGACGATGCTGTCAGAGTGGGATGAGCCGTAATGCGTGATGTGTTCGATGGCTTGATCCAATCCATCGACGACGCGCACGTTCAAAATGTAATCGTTGTATTCGGTGAACCAATCCTGCTCGGAAGCAGTTTTCAGTTTTAAGTTTTCAGTTTTCAGTTGGGAAAAAGCAGCGTGACTTGCGGTGTCGCAGCGCAACTCAACATTTTTCTCCGCGAGTTTCGGCGCAAGCTGTGGGAGAAATTTCGCCGCAATAGATTTGTCCACGAGCAGCGTTTCCATTGCGTTGCAAACGGCGGGGCGTTGCACCTTCGCGTTGAGCGCAATTTCTTCAGCCATTTTCAAATCGGCATCGGCATCGACATAGACGTGGCAGACGCCTTTGTAATGTTTGATGACCGGAATTTTGGAACATTCGGTGACGGCGCGAATGAGACTTTCTCCTCCGCGGGGCATACATAAATCGACGTATTGCGTGAGCGACAAAAGTTCTTTGATGGCGTCACGGTCAGTTGTGCCGACGACTTGAATCGCGTGTTCAGGAAAAGCCGCGAGGTGCTTCTTTGCCGCATTGACCATGATCTCAGCGATGATTGGATTCGAGTGAATCGCTTCCTTGCCGCCGCGGAGAATTGTTGAATTTCCAGATTTAAAACAAAGGCTCGCGGCATCAGCAGTCACGTTAGGACGTGATTCGTAAATGATGACCACAACACCAATCGGTGTGGAAATTTTTTGCAGCTTCAAACCATTCGGTCGCGTGCGCTCATCGAGAATTCTTCCAACGGGATCGGGCAATGCGGCGACTTCGCGCAAACCTTTTGCCATGCTGGCAATGCGTTTGTCGTCGAGCTTGAGGCGGTCCAGCATCGCGGAGGAAATTCCCATTTGAGTGGCGGATTCCATATCTCGAGCATTGGCGGATTTGATGGCGTCGCCGCTTTTTTCCAACGCATCAGCCATCGCGAACAGGCAATTATTTTTTTCCGCCGTCGTCAGC
Source organism: Verrucomicrobiota bacterium (assembly GCA_039925885.1). Lineage (GTDB taxonomy): Bacteria > Verrucomicrobiota > Verrucomicrobiia > Limisphaerales > CANJXF01 > CANJXF01. The sequence continues at coordinate 10,500 of JBDSYB010000084.1, read as the reverse complement.
CTGGCGAGTTCGCGGGAGGCAGCTTTGGCTTGTTTGGCCAATTGCGTCATCTGTTCCGGTAAATTCACGAGGGAAAGTTAAGGCAAAACGGGAAAACGAAAAGACGGAAGTTCGGCGAATGGTAGGGATCTTCACTCCGTGCGCGCCGTGGTTGCATATGCGGAAACGAACGGCGCGCACGGAGTGACGCGCCCTACCGAATCATTTTTCCGAAATCCAAACCAACGTGCCGCTCGGCAATTTATTGTAGAGCGAAATTAAATCCTCAGCGGCGAGATGCACGCAACCATGTGAGGCGGGTCTGCCAATGGTGGATTCATCGCCGGTGCCGTGAATATAAATGTAACGGTCGTGAGAATCGACATTTCCGCCGCGATTGAATCCGGGTTCCAAACCTTCCAGCCACATGATGCGCGTTGTAATCAGTGCTTCGAGATAACCCTCCGATGTGTATCCGACAATTTTTCGCTCTTTGAAAACGGTGTCCACTGGACAGCCCTCGCCGATTTTTTCTGCGATGCGATGCAAGCCGCGTGGCGTCATGTTGGAGCCAGCGATTTCGCCGATTCCGAAGCGCGAGGTGGAGCAGGTATATTTTTCGAAAAGTTTGTAGTTGGAAAAATTTCCTTCGACCGATTGATCCGCATAGCGTTCAAAAACTGAAACGGTTTGTGTGGCGATGCTGGCCGTAAAAATAAATTCAGTCGGAAGAATCCCGAGACGTGCGCACGCGAGTTCCAATTCCTTTGGCACTGTTGATTCTGGGATCATTAAACTCCAGCGGCTTTCGCCAATTTTTTCACCAACACTTTAGAATTTCTTCCACTGGCGTCGTATTTTTCACGGCGAGACGGTGGCAAATCGTCCGGCGTGCCTTCGCTGAAGCCCGCCTTGCTTTGAAAATAAGTAAACGCCTGTGTCGAGAGCGTGAGCAATTCATTTAGTCCGAGTTCGCGGGCTTTATTTTCGGTAAACTGAATCAGCTTCTGACCGATTCCTTGATTTTCGTGCGACGGATTGACGTAGAGAAACGCCAGTTCGCCTTTTTTCTGTTCGGAATAAACATGCAGCGCGACGCAGGCGACCGGATTTTTATCAATTTCAAAAATAAAATAATCGTTGATCTGTTTTTCAATCACGACGCGAGTGCGTTTAATCAATTCATCCGTCGCGACAGAATTTTTCGTCAGCTTCAAAATCGCGCGCACATCTTTTTTCATCGCCTTGCGAATTTGCTCATATTCGTTGGCGTAAATCAGCGTGCCGATTCCTTCGTTGGAAAAAACTTCCGCAAGCAAACCTTCGTCAACGCGACCATTGATGACGTGAACGCGTTGCACTCCGGCCTTGCACGCGGCGGAGGCATGTTGCGCCTTGGACAGTGATTCCTCGGCAAAATCATTTTTTTGTTTCGTCAGAAGTTGTTCGAGTTGCGCAACAATCATCTGGCGAATGAGCTTTCCTTGATGAGCAATTCCCTCCTGGGTGGTGATGAAAATGAGTTTCGTCGCCTTCAACGCTTCAGCGACGGCGAGAGCGACGGAATCAGAATTAACCCGATAAGTCTTTCCATCGCCATCAAATCCCAGCGGCGGCACGACGGGAACAATTCCTTGCGAAAGCAACGTTTGCAGAAGTTCCACATCGACTCGCTCGACCTTTCCAGTGTGCAAATGATCCACCCCCTGAATAATTCCGAGCGGATGCGCGATGATCGCGTTGGTGCAGGCCGCCCGAAGGTCGTTGGCCGAAAGACCTTCCAGAATTTCGTGGGTGAGCCGGTTCGCGGCGTTGAGCGCGAGCTTTAAAGTTTGCGCGTCGGTAATTCCGCTGCCCGCCAAATCTGAGGGCGTAATTTTTTCTTCACTGGCGAGCGCCTTGATTTGCGCTGCCGCGCCGTGAACAAGCACAACGCGAATGTTGAGCGAACGCAGCACCGCCACATCGAGCAGAATATTCGCAAAATTTTCTTCCGTCACAATCGCGCCGTCGATGGCGATGATGAAGGTCTTTTCCCGAAAGCTCGGAATGTATTGGAGGATGCCCCGCAGGTCGGTTGGTTTCATGCGAAATTGATGTTGTTGGCGATGCCGGATTCACCAGCGCAATCGAGTAAATGAACGATGGCGGCGCGCTCTTCGACGCGGGTTTTCTTCCGCATCAGAATAATGATTCCGTGATGAGGTTTGCGTTTTCCCAAGTCCAGATAATCGTCGCGATTGCAGGTGATCACAATATGACCTTGCCGATAGGCGTAATCCAAAATGTCTTCATCTTCAGTTTTTATGGAAAGCACGTCGCGCAAGAAAATAACTTGATGCTCAAGCGCGCGAAGTGAATAAGCGATGTCATCGGGCGCATCGTGATCCAATAAAAAAGTCATGCATCGGGCGGAGCCATTTGCCGGGCCACGAGCACGTCAATTTCGCCGCGGTGGTCTTCGTAATACGAGAGGCACTCATAAACCTGTGCTTTCGTGATGTCGGGAAAACAGGTGACGGTAATGGTGTCCACCGTTTCGCCATTTTGCAGAAGTCCGATAACATCATGGACGCCGATGCGGGAATTTTCGATGCGCGCGTTGCCGCCACGAATTCCGGGTGTTCGCGTGATGTAACGGTAAGTTTCGTTGACCATGGAAAAACAATACGCCGAGCATTTCGGGAATCAATTGGATTTTGGGGTTGAAACAAGAACGGTTTTAAGCGCGTCCAGAAACCGCTCGTTTTCAATCTCGGTTCCGATGGAAACGCGAATCCACTCGGGCAATCCATAGCCACTCATTGGTCGCGTGATCACGCCGAGTTTCTGCAAATCATTGAAAGTTTTCTGGCCGTCGCCGACGCGAATGAGAATAAAATTTGCGGCGGTCGGAACGAATTCCAATTTCATTTTGCGAAATTCTGTTTCGAGAAAATGCCTTCCGCTGAAATTATTCGCGCGTGTTTTTTCCAGATGGTCAGTGTCGTCCAAAGCGGCGAGCGCGGCGGCTTGGGCGATGGAATTGATGTTGAACGGCTGGCGAATTCTTTCCAAAGACGCAATGAGTTCGGTAACGGCGATTCCGTAACCAACGCGCAAACCGGCCAGTCCAAAAATTTTGGAAAACGTTCGCATCAAAATTAAATTTGGTTTTGTGCGGGTGCGAATCAGCGGAAGCAAATCGACTGGGTCGGAAAGAAATTCAAAATACGCTTCATCCATCACGAGCAAAACGTTGGGCGGAACGCGATTTATAAGTTGAACAACGTCTTCCCGCGACGCCAGCGTTCCGGTGGGATTGTTGGGATTCGCCACGAAGATAACTTTCGTTTGCGGCGTGATGGCTTTGAGCATCGCGGGCAAATCATGGCCGTAATTTTTGGCGGGCACGGAAATCACATTTGCGCCAAACAATTTTGCGACGATGGGATAAATCGCAAAACAATATTCTGAAACGATCACATCGACGCCCTGAGCCATCAAGGCGTGTCCGACAAACTCAATGATTTCGTTGGAGCCATTTCCGAGGATGAGATTTCCAGGTTCAACGCCGAGTTTGTCCGCCAGTTTTTGTTTCAGATAAAACGCATTCCCGTCGGGATAAAGATGAAGATTTTTTAAAACACGTTCCATCGCGGCTAGCGCTTTAGGCGATGGGCCGAGCGGATTTTCGTTGGAGGCAATTTTGATAAAACTGCTCGCCGGCAAATTGAGTTCACGCGCGACTTCCTCGATGGGACGGCCCGGTTGATAGACGGGTAATCTTTCCAGATTCGGATTTAATGAGAGCGACATAAAAAAAGTTGGCGGTCAGGCTAAAAACTGAAAACGAAAAAGATTTATAATTTATCGAGGATTTTTTGCACATCGACGTGGTCGCGAATCAAATCGCGGATCACGGAGATTTTCTCCAAATCGTCGGGCCGTGTTTTGACAATTAAATCATGGACGCGGGAGGCCACCTCATAGCTGTCCGCTTTGGCAAGCAGGACGGGAAAATCCATATTTTGAATCACCTTCAAGACATTATCGCCAGGTCGCAAATTGCCCGTTAGCACGATGCCCGCCAGCGAGTGTTCGCTGTTGCCGCAGAGGGTCGCCGCCGCAGCTAAAATGAGATCCTCACGGTCGCCGGGAGTGATGACAAGCACGCCGGGTTTAAAAAACTGGATTGCATTGTTCGCGCTCATTGCGCCGACGACCACATCTTGCACCAGGTTGTTTACCTGTGTGGAAGTGTTGAGCTGTTCGGCGCCCAGTTCCTCGAGAATGGAGCGCAAGGTCGGGTGGGAAAGAATTTCGTGGTGCGGGATGACGCCGAGCAACTCCAATCCTTTCCGCTTCAAACCGCGGCGCGCGAAATCGGAAATATAATCAATTTTATCAATGGTTACTTTATTGATGATCACGCCGATGATTTCGACACCGGCTTTCTCGAAGAGCGCCTGATTCAATGCCACTTCATCAATCGGTTTGCCAATGCCGCCGCGCGTGACGATGACAACTTTTGCGCCGAGAATTTTTGCAACTTGCGCGTTCGATAAATCGAAAACCGACCCGACGCCCGCATGGCCTGAACCTTCGCAGAGAACAAAATCTTTTTCCCACGCGACGCGATCAAAGGCTTTTTGAATTTTCTTGGAAAGCGCGTCGTAGTTGGACGACTCCAGGTATTTGCGGGTGAAATCCGGCTCGACAGCAATCGGACTCATGTCCACGAGAGGACAATTTAGTTTGTAAACGCTATCCATCAGCACGGTGTCTTCGTCGATTTTGTATTCGGCGATTTCGACGAAGCGTTGGCCGACCGGTTTGATGTATCCCGTGCGGGAATAAAATTTTTGGAGGGCCGCCATGAGGCCGAGGGAGACAGTGGTTTTCCCGTCGTTCTGGCGGGTTGCTGCAATGAAAACGCGGGGGGTGGTTGTGTTCATTTCTAGAAATTTAAAATTAAAAATGCAAAATTAAAAATGTTTTGGCCCATGCAGGACAGCATTTCATTTTTAATTTTGCGTTTTAATTTTTCATTGATTTTCCCCCGGCAATCTTTTCCCCGCATCCGGATAAAGTTCGTTGTAGGAAATCGATTGGAGTCCGACGATTGCCGCAACGCCTAAAATATCATGCGCGTTGGAGCCGCGGGATACATCGGCAGCCGGGCGATCCAGCCCGAGAAGAATTTGTCCGTAGGCGTTGGCGCGCGCAATGTGCCGCACCAGTTTGCTGCCGATATTTCCAGAATTGAGGTCAGGAAAAACCAACACGTTGGCGCGACCCGCGACCGGGCTGTCGGGCAATTTGCGGTCGGCTATTTCAGGGACGAGCGCGGCATCGACTTGCAGTTCGCCGTCGAAATCTGCGACGAGACAAATTGCTTTTGCTTTTTGTTGGGCGAGCGCAGTCGCGGCTTGGACTTTGCCAATGGTATAATGGGTGGCGCTGCCTTTGGTGGAATAAGAGAGCAGGGCGACGCGCGGTTTTTTGCCGAGCAATTGCCGGGCAAGTTGCGCAGTGGAAACGGCGATGTCCGAAAGTTGTTCAACAGTTGGCTCTGGAATAACGCCGCAATCCGCCATGAACATGACACCGTTTTCGCCGAAGCGCGTGTCCTCAACTTCCATGATCATGCAACTGGAAGCGGTGGTGATTTGCGGAGCGACCTTGATGATTTGAAAAAGTGGGCGCAACACGCTTCCGGTATTTTCGTTCGTCCCGGAAATAAATCCATCGGCCTGGTGCATTGCGACCATCATTGCGCCGTAATAATTTGGCTTGCGCATGGCGTCTAGCGCCTCCGTTTCTTTCACACCTTTGTAACGGCGCACCAGTTCAAAACGCTTGGCAAAATTGGGCAGGTCTTCGCTTTCCGCAGGATTAATTATGCGAACGCCTTCCAGCGACACATTGATGCGCTCGGCGGCTTCTTTTACCTTCGTGCGGTCGCCCAGTAAAATCGGCGCGCCGAGGCGCAACGAATAAAACTGCCGAGCGGCCTGCAGGACGCGCGGCTCGGTTCCTTCGGGGAAAACGACGCGCTTGGGATGGCGCTGAAGTTTTTCAATAATGCTGCCGATAAATCGCATGCGGGTTAAGTAGTCGAGCACCGGGTAAACTGCAACTCCATGAAAAGAAACGCGCCGGGAAAACCGGCGCATCTCTTCCCTTCACCAAAAGTTTTTTACTCGTCCTTGAGAACGGTGAAACGGCTGGTGCCTTTGCTGACAAAATTAATGATCACACCTTTTTTTGGGTCGACGCCATTCAAAGCCTCGCGAAATTGCTTCATATTCGAGACTGGAGCGCGGTTTACTTCAGTGATGATGTCTCCTGCTTTAATGCGGCTTTCTTGAGCGGGACTGCCATCTTCGACAGCCGTCACAAGAAGACCTGTCGTTGACTTGATTCCATATTCGTCCGCAAGTTCTTTCGTTAGCGGGCGAACCGTCAGGCCGAAGTTGGTCGGCTCCGCTGGGGAATTTCCGCTCCGATTATTTGACGCGGTTTCGTTTTCATCGGGCAACGCATCGGTTTTGACTTTGATTTTCAAACTTTTCATTTTGCCTGCGGCATCGACTCGCGCTGCGTCGAGCGTGACCGCTTGTCCGGGTTTTTTGTAGGCAATCTCTTCTTTTAATTCACGTGAGGTCTTGACCGGCGTGCCATCCACCGCAGTCACAATATCGCCCACCTTGAGTTCAGATTTCGCGGCTGGTCCGTCGGATTGAATCATCACGATCACCACTCCATCTTCCAGGTTCGGAACCCATGTTTTAAAATCCTGAGATTTTCGCAAATCCTCAATGCCCACGCCAATCCGTGAGCGCGTAAATTTTCCATCCTGAATAAGATGAGACATCACCTGTTTGGCGAGATTGCTGGGGATGGCGAAACCAATGCCGGTATTCATTCCGTAAATCATTGAATTAATTCCAATAACTTCCCCATAAAGATTGACCAACGGTCCGCCGCTATTGCCCGGATTGATGCTCGCATCTGTTTGTAAAAAATCCTGATCCATCTTGGGCTGGTTAGGAATCGAACGGCCTTTGCCGCTGATGTGCCCAATCGTGACGCTATACTCCCAAAGAAACGGCGCTCCGACCGCAATGGCAAATTCGCCTACGCGCGTCGCGGAAGAATCGCCCATCTTCGCAGGCACCAATCCTTTCGCGTCGATTTTGATGACCGCCAAATCCGATTGCGGATCAAGACCTTTCACGGTGGCTTTAAATGTCCTGCTGTCTTTGAAGCGCACCGTGATGGTCTCCGCATCTTCAACAACGTGATTATTGGTTAAAATGTATCCGTCCTCTGTCACCACAATGCCGGAACCGCGACCCGTCGAGCGCGGCTGCTTTCTCGGGCGAGATGGTTGATCTCCGCGCTGGCCGCCATTGTTATTGTTGCGGTCCTGAAAGCGGCGCCGGAGTTCAGGCGGAAACATGTCCCAAAAAGGATTGTCGGCGTCGGATTCCGAGTTAGGTGCGCTTGCTTTTTGGGTAACTTCGATAACGACGACGGCGGGCGAAACTTGTTCAGCTACTTCTATAAACGCCTGGTTCAATTGCCTCGCCATGTTAAGCGCGGAAGAATTTGTTTCCTTCGCCCACAAAGATGAATTGCTGAGAGTCAGACCGGCGACCAACATGCCGCCTAAATATTTTTTAAATGTGTTCATGTGTTTTCCATTTGTTCCGTGAATATAGAGTCACTTTCAGGACAAATGTTCAAAACTCGTTGCCCTTCCGTAGAAGCTATGTTGACTTCGTTGAGACACCAGAGGCGGAATTGTTCTAAATTTGCCTAAAGGAAAAGAGCAGGCGTTTCTGAAATTGCGCGCGCCCGTCACTTTGCATAGAGTTTCTGCATGACAACATCGCTCCCGATGAAACCGATCGAACGTTTTCGAACTTTGCGCGCGGTGGTTCCAACGGTGGATCAGGTGATGATCGAAGAGCGTGCCACGGCGTTCACCAAGCGCAGCATCAAGACCAGCGCGAAATTGGCGGGGCTGAAAATGGCGGTGTCGATGATGGATCTCACCACGCTCGAAGGAAAAGACACGCCGGGCAAAGTTGCCTACCTCTGTCAAAAAGCGCTGCATCCGCTCGAAGCGAAATACGAAGTGCCGAGTTGCGGCGCAGTTTGCGTGTATCCGAACATGGTGAAATACGCGCGGAAATTTCTCGGAGAAAATTCGCCCGTGCATGTTGCTTCCGTAGCGACAGGTTTCCCCAGTGGACAAGTTCCGCTGCGCGTAAAACTCGAAGAAACCCGTCGCGCTTCTGGTGATGGTGCGGATGAAATCGACATGGTGATTGATCGCGGCGCATTTCTCTGCGGCGATTACGGAAAAGTTTTCGACGAAATTGTTTCGGTCAAAGAAGCCTGCGGCACCGCGCATCTCAAAGTCATTTTGGAAACTGGCGAACTCGTCACTTACGACAACGTTCGTCTCGCCAGCCAAATCGCGATGGAAGCGGGTGGAGATTTTATTAAAACTTCCACCGGAAAAGTTTCACCCGCCGCGACGATTCCCGTGACGCTCGTGATGCTCGAAGCAATTCGCGATTATTTTTTCGCGACCGGAATTCGTATCGGAATGAAACCCGCCGGTGGCATTCGCAATTCCAAACAAGCACTCGCCTATCTCGTGATGGTCAAAGAAACCCTCGGCGACGATTGGCTCACGCCCGATTTATTCCGCTTCGGCGCAAGCACGCTCGTCAACGACGTCCTTATGCAAATCGTCAAAACCGTGGACGGAAATTATCAAAGCCTCGATTACTTTTCGCTGCCGTGAGTTGATCCCGCAGAGTGGAGCGAGAATTTAAAAGAGAGAAAACAATGAAAACATACGACTGGAAAGAATCCTTCGAAGAACGCGTTGTCACCTACACCCAAGAGGTGGGCGGACGCTTCGTCATCATTGAACATGTTCCCTGTCGGGTCTGCCGCGAGACCGGCGAACAATTGTTCGCGCCGGAAACCGTGGATCGGTTGCAAACGATTATTCGTTCGCACGTCAAACCTGCGCGCGTTCTGGAAACGCCCGTCTATGAATTCTCCGCCGTGGCCGCTTGAAAATCCCAACGCGAATGAAAATGGAGAATGCCCGGTTGTTTTCTGAAATCGTCAAAACCGTGGACGGAAATTATCGAAGCCTCGATTATTTTTGGCTGCCGTGAGTTGGGGAAAGCTGCGATGAGGGTTTCGGTCGCATCGAAACAGTTCAAAGATTTGAGTGCCGTTTTTGCTGTGGAATTTAGTATGTGGGCAAAACGATTGCGTGTCGGGACGCAACGAGATTAGGCTCCGAGCAATTCAATAATCATGAGTCCCCAAAACATTGCCAGGTTGGTCGGCGGCGCGATTCTGCTCTTTTGCATCGTGCTGATGGCAGCGTCTGGCACCTACGTTGTGCATCCGGGTTATCGCGGCGTTGAGGTCACGATGGGAAAGGTATCGCCCGCTTTCAAGCCAGAAGGTTTTGGCGTCAAAGCCCCGTTTGTTACCACCATTCATCCCATTTCCATCCGGCAACAAACGGCCGAGGACAAAGCGGAATGTTATTCCTCCGACCTGCAGCAAATTCAAATTGAACTGCGCGTTTTGTTTCGAATCCCGGAAAGCTCGGTCGTGAAACTGTTTCAGGATTATTACGGCGATCCCTTTGAGAGTCTCATCGCTCCGCGTGTGCATGAAGCGATCAAGGAAGCAACCGCTTCGCAAAGCGCCGAGCAAGTGGTGAAAAGTCGGGAAATGATTAAAGCCCGCGCGTTGGAACTTGCCCGCAAAAAAATTGGCACGTTGCTCGTCATCGAAGACATCGTTGTCCAAAATATTGCGCTCACCAAGGAACTCGAAAATGCCATCGAAGCAAAAATGGTTCAGGAGCAGGAGGCGGCGAAATCCAAATATTTTCAGCAACGCGCGCAAATTGATGCGGATACTTCTGTCATTAAAGCCAAGGGCGAAGCGGAATCGATTCGTATTCGCGGTCGGGTGTTGAAAGAAAATCCGACTTACATCGACTTGCAGATCGTGGACAAGTGGGATGGCATTGCGCCAATGGTCATTGGCAGTGGCGCCAACAATGTGCTCACGATGCAGGATCTTGACCGCCTCAAACAATCGGAACGCCCCGTCACGCCGAAAAAACAAAACTCGCCTCCGGTTTCTCGGCAAACCAATCCTAGCGCAAAGCCATGAACCCGACTTTTCTTCCAAAACTTATTGGCGTGGCGGTAATCATTTTCGTCCTGGTCGTGATTACGTCCACCAGCACCTACGTGGTCGAGCCGGGCACGCGTGGGATCAAAATTACACTCGGGAAAGCGGAAGACCGATTTCTTGCTCCCGGTTTCGGATTCAAAACGCCCTTCATCACATCCATCGCGCCGATCAATATCCGGCAACGGACGCAAAACCTGCGCGCGGATTGTTTTTCATCGGATCTCCAGCAGGTCACGACCGATTTGCGCGTGCTTTATCGCGTGCCGGAAGAGTCGGTGGTCC
>JBDSYB010000083.1:0-10939 GCA_039925885.1 Verrucomicrobiota bacterium | reverse complement strand
ACCCGGGCGGTTTTCCGCCCCAAACCTTACTCAGCATTTTCATATGCGTCTCGGCATCGAGACGCTTCTTTGGGCTTTGTGAAGTGACCTGTCGGGGTTTGTTTAGAACGGCAACGGCTTGGCCATCACGGGTCACGATAAGTTCGCCAGCCGACGCCAGTCGCTTCTCAACCGCCGGCCAGCTTTGCCGAAGTTCGCGGATGGTCACGGTTTCCATATGGTTAATGTGAAACATGGTTCACGCCTTCGTCAAGTGGCTCACGCTTAGGGAATCCATCTGCGCGGTGAGGCGTGACACGAGTTTTCAGCTTTCCCGCTTGCCGCGCGTTTCGGCGCGCTCAACCCTCGCCGAAATCTACGCTCATGCCCAAACGCTCTGACCTGAAATCCATCCTCATCATCGGCGCCGGTCCGATCATCATCGGTCAGGCCTGTGAGTTTGACTATTCCGGCACCCAGGCGTGCAAAGCCCTGCGCGAAGAAGGCTATCGCGTGGTCCTGGTGAACTCGAATCCAGCCACGATCATGACCGATCCGGAATTCGCCGACCGCACCTACATCGAGCCGATCACGCCGGAATGCGTGGAGAAAATTATCGTGCGCGAAATCGAGGAAATGAAACGAATGGGAGTCCCGATTGAACTGGGTGGAACGGGCTACCAGCCTGTTTCAGCGGGCAACCTGCCCGCCGGTTCTGCGCGGCAAGTTGCCGCGCAGCACGGCCAAGTTGGCCGTGCCACCCAGCCTCACAAACTCGTTTTGCTCCCCACTCTCGGCGGACAAACCGCGCTCAACACCGCGATGAAACTTCATCACTCCGGCGTGTTGGAAAAATACGACGTCGAAATGATCGGCGCGAAAGCCGACGCAATTCAAAAAGGCGAAGACCGCCTTGTTTTCAAAGATTTAATGTTGTCCATCGGCCTCGACGTTCCGATTTCCGGCGTCGCGCACAACATGGATGAAGCCCGCGCCGTTGCGGAAAAGATTGGTAAATTTCCGCTCATCATTCGTCCCGCTTACACGCTCGGCGGCACCGGCGGCGGCATCGGTTACAATCGCGAAGAGTTTGAAGAAATTGCCAAGCGCGGCATTGAACTTTCGCCCGTCAACGAAGTGCTCATCGAAGAATCGCTCCTCGGCTGGAAGGAATACGAAATGGAAGTGATGCGCGACAATGCCGACAACTGCGTCATCATTTGTTCCATCGAAAATTTCGACCCGATGGGCGTCCACACCGGCGACTCCATCACCGTCGCGCCGATTCAAACGCTGACCGACAAAGAATTTCAAATCATGCGCGACCAAAGTTTCGCCGTGATTCGCGCGGTCGGCGTGGAAACGGGTGGCTCGAATATTCAATTCGGCGTCAATCCCGACAATGGCCGCATGGTCATCATCGAAATGAATCCGCGCGTGTCGCGTTCGTCCGCGCTCGCGTCGAAGGCGACCGGTTTTCCCATCGCGAAAATCGCCGCCAAACTCGCCGTCGGTTATTTGCTCGACGAACTCAAGAACGACATCACGCGCGAAACCCCCGCGAGCTTCGAGCCGAGCATTGATTATGTCGTGACCAAGATTCCGCGATTCGCGTTCGAGAAATTTCCGAACGCCGACCCGACGCTCAACACGCAAATGAAAAGTGTCGGCGAAGCGATGGCGATTGGCCGCACGTTCAAGGAAAGTTTGCAGAAATGCCTGCGCTCACTCGAAATCGGCCGCAGCGGTTTGGGCGGCGACGGCAAACCGTGGCGCATCGGCACCGAAATTTACGGCGACCGCGACATCCTCCCGCGCGACGTGATTTCGCGGAAACTTTCCGTTCCGAACGCCGAGAGAATTTTCTTCATCCGCCACGCCCTGCGCGCCGGCTTCACCCTCGACGACATCTTCAACCTCACGAAAATCGACCGCTGGTTCCTGGTGCAGATCAAGGAGCTTGTGGATTTTGAGGAGGAGTTGGCAGGGGCGAAGAATTGAAAATTAAAAACTTTAATTATGAACCAAACAAAGCTCCTAAATGGGTCAATGGGAATATTTCGCATCTTCGTCTTTTCATTTTTGCTGGTGGGATGCGGAAAAAAGGCCAGCGAGGAGATCGACTTTGGGACTGTAAATAACTCGGTCTACCAGAACAAATACTTCGCGTTCACAATGCCCCTTCCTGGCGGTTGGAGTGTGCAAGATCAAGAAGCGCAACAACGCCTCAATAATATGGGAGGCAAGCTTTTGGCGGGTGATGATAAAAATTTAAAAGCCGTGATCAAAGCCGCCGAATTGAAAACTGTGAATCTATTCGCTGTATTTAAATCTCGCCTCGGATCACCTGTTCCATTTAATCCCTCAATTATGGCAATGGCGGAAAAGGTGCGCGATTTTCCAGGAATTAAAAGTGGAAAAGACTATCTTTTTCAAGTCAAGCAAGGGCTTGAAGCCGGTCAGATAAAGGTTTCTATATCAGAAGATATATTGAGCCAGAAACTTGGCGGAGTTGATTTTGACGTTATGGAGGCAGAGATGACTATCGGGGGGAGAACAGTCCAACAAAACTATTATTCAACTGTTATGAAAGGTTATGCTCTCGTTCTCGTTAGCTCTTTTGCTGATGATGAAGACAAGTCCTTTCAAAAAAATGTTTTAGAAAAGATTACATTCTCCAAATAGTAAGAAACTTGTGGTAGGGACGCGTGCCACCGCGTTCCCTAACTAATCCCAAACGCATCGCAAACCCGAAAACGTCAGAACGAAAATCCGAGCGCGTTGGGTTTCCAATTTTTGTGTCTTCTCTTTTTCTCACGCCGTCGGGAGGTCAGGGACGAGGTGGAACTCGTCCCTACCTTGTTTTTGAAATCGCAACGATTCTGTTTTCTTCATCCCCTTTTCTCATTTCATAAGAAAATAAAAGAGACGACTTAGATTCATCCCGACCGAAATTTACGACGCGCACGGTAGGGACGCGTTCCACCGCGTTCCCTAACTAATCCCCGAGCGCATTCGCAAATCCGAAAACGTCAGAAGGAAAATCCTAACGCGTTGGGTTTTCAATTTTACGTCTTCTCTTTTTCTCATGTCGTCGGGATGTCAGGGACGAGGTGAAACTCGTCCCCACCCGATGTTTCTGAAATCGCAACGATTCTGTTTTCTTCATTCCCTTTTATCATTTCATAAAAATTAAAAGAGACGACATGGATTCATCCCGTCGAAATTACCTTACGTGCGGTAGGGACGCGTTACGCATCGCGAACACGAAAACGTCAGAAGGGAAAATCCGAACGTGTTGGGTTTCCAATTTTTACGTCTTCTCTTTTTCTCACATCGTCGGGATGTCAGGGACGAGGTGGAACTCGTCCCTACCGGCGTTTTTGAAATCGCAACGCTTTCTGATTTTCCATATTCCCATTTTCATTTCGTCAGGAAATAAACGAGAACGAAGTAATTACATTACGCGTGGTAGGGACGCGTTCCACCGCGTTCCCTAACTAATCCCAAACGCATCGCGAACCCGAAAACGCCGGAAGGAAAATCCGAACGCGTTGGGCTTCCAATTTTTACGCCTTCTCTTTTTCTCACGTCGTCGGGATGTCAGGGACGAGGTGGAACTCGTCCCTACCGATGTTTTTGAAATCGCAATGTTTTTCTTCATTCCCTTTCTCATTTCATAAGAAATAAACGAGACGACGTGGATTCATCCCGACCGAAAATTTACGTTGGGCTTGGTAGGGACGCGTTCCACCGCGTTCCCTCACTAATCCCCAACGCATCGCAAACCAGAAAACGTCAGAAGGAAAATCCGAACGCGTCGGGTTTCCATTTTCACGCTTTCTCTTTTTCGTTTGCCACAAGGAAAGAAATATTTGGGACGCGGTGGAACGCGTCCCTACCATGATTTATTGGGTTGCGATGCGTTTGGAAATTCTGTCACGTTCTCGCGCATGGAAGACTTCGTTCCGTTGGAACCAATTCCAGGACGCAAAACGCCAGCGCAAGGCGTGAAAATTCTTTCCGATCAACCGACCATCGTTTTTCTGACAGTCTGCGCAAAAGATCGCAAGCCGTGGCTGACCCAACCCACCGTGCAAAAATCGCTCGAAGAAATCTGGCGCAAAGCCGACGCGTGGCTCGTCGGCGATTATCTACTGATGCCCGATCACCTTCATCTCTTCTGCGCGCCGCGCGATTTGAAATTCACCATCGAGAAATGGATCACGTTTTGGAAAAGCCAATTCAGTCGCAAACATCTGGATCAAGATTGGGAGTGGCAGCGGAAAGGATTTCATCATCGTCTGCGGAACGCGCAGGAATATTCCGAGAAGTGGCTCTACGTTCGCGAGAATCCCATTCGCAAAAATCTTGTGAAGAATATGGATGATTGGAAATTTCGCGGCACGGTTCACGAATTACGTTGGTAGGGACGCGTTCCACCGCGTTTCCTGACAAATCCTGAACGCATTCTCAAATCCGAAAACGGGAGAAGGAAAAATCCACACACGTTGGGTTTCAGTCTACCACCGCCAAACCATATTCCTCAAACCGTTCGTCCGCCGTCACCACGGTCAGGTCATTCAATTTTGCAGTCGCGATGATAAACCGATCAACGGATTGTCGTGAATCGGTGGTAGCTTCGCAGCCGGCCATCAATCACACTCGCCACGCAAATGAAAAGTGTCGGCGAAGCGATGGCCTTTGGCCGGACGTTCAAGGAAAGTTTGCAGAAATGTTTGCGCTCACTCAAAATCAGTCGCAGAGGACTACCGCTTCCACCAATCGCTGTGGAGCAAACCCCATTCGGTTTCCAAGTGGCGATGCCGCGTGAAACCGGCACGTTCCAGATTTGAATCCGGTGCGGTGAGCCGGTGGGCGGGCAACCGTGCTACCACCCGGAAGAAGGCATACATCGTCCAAAGAATCAGCCGACTGCGAACCCGCTTCCATCCAGCGGGCGGCGTTTGGAAATCGGCCAGCAACCAATTCGCGTCCGGAGTCGTGACTGCACCAAGGCGGGCAATGATTTGCTCCAACTGATCCGCACGAAAGCAATCGAGGAAAAAGTTGGTGACGATCAGGTCGTAGTTCCCGTCGGTTGGCGTCCAGTCCAAAACGTCGGCGTGGATGAAATCCACCCGGTTGGTTTCCAGATTGCGGCGCAGGAGCTGGCGGCGCGCCTGAACGAGCATCGGTGCGCTGGCATCCACACAAGTGATTTGCGCGTCGGGAAAGCGGCGGCAACATTCGACAAGACAACGGCCGTGGCCTTCACCCACCAGAAGAATATTCCGGGCGACTGGAATCTCACCAAGAAATGCCGTGCGGCAGCGCTGCAATTTTTCGCCCGCGAGGAAGAATTCCATCCAGCGATAGTGCGGCGCGAGGAGGTCGAAGCTCATGATGACGTTTGTCGGGAAAGCCATTGATGCCGTTGCCACCACAGACCGGTGAGAATTGCCCCGGTAACATAGGCCAGCACGTCAACAGGATCGCCCGTTGCGTGCGGCACAAATTTCGGACCGATCCATTCAAACAACGCGGACCAAAAGATCAGATGCAGGGTGATTTCAGACAACGTCGGTGCATGGTCATGCTGGCGCAGGCCGAGTCGCCGATGAAGCAAGAGAATCGGCGGGAGCGCACAGGGGATGAGCCAGAGGTCATTAAAGTGGGAATGGAGAAAACCGGTATGAAGGTGCGGCTTGATGAGCCAGCGATTGATGGCATAGGCGGCGCAACTCATGAGAAATAGCGGATCGCGCAGATAGTGGTAACGGCGCATGTCAAAGAAGATTGAGAATTACCCAGCCGGAAGCCGCGGCGATTAGTACCTTTATCAACGCGATTTTGAGCATGGATGAAATGTCAACTGCCTGCTCGATGAACTCAAGAACGACATCACGCGCGAAACTTCCGCGTAGCTCACGAGCCGACGATTGATTATGTCGTGATGAAAATTTCGCGCTTTGCTTTCGAAAAATTTCAGCAAGGTCTTTGCAGACGGCCTTCAAGGAAAGTTTGCAGAAATGTTTGCTTGGTGGGGACGCGTTCCACCGGGTCCCTGACTAACCCTTGGCGCACCTCCAAATCCGAAAACTTCGGAGGGAAAGTCCGAACGCGTTGGGTTCCCCATCCTCCGCCTTCTCTTTTTATTGGTCACGATGGAAAAAATATTTAGGACGAGGTGGAATGCGTCCCTATCCCGATTTGAAAAAAGACCCTCAGGGATTCTCTATGATTCGGAATATTCGAGCGGGTAAGGAGGTATCCACTGGCAATGCAATGGCACCTCCATCTCCAATCACGTTCGTCCAAGGTTGCCACGGAGTGAGGAGCGGAGGGTCGGCATAATCGACCGAGTAGTTGGCGTTGGAGAGCGTGTTGAGAATAAGTTGAAAGCCATTGGTGCCGCCGTTGTAGTTTGTCGTTTGGAGCGAGGCGACTGGCAGTTCAGGCAACGTCACCTGAACCGAAAGTTGAAACGTGCTCATGTTCGTGACAAATGAAAAGCGGTAACCGGGCGGCACCGAGCCAAAACGCAGGTTCGCCGTTGCGTCGTTGAAGATAGGATAAATTCCGGGGCCAAAGCCATCCAGCGCGCGGATGTTCACCTTGCCCGCCAGCGATTGGTTTTGGCCACTCACATAAATGTAATCGTTCGTCGTTCCGGGTGTGCCGAAATCAAGTTCAAGCACGGTGTCCGACGTCATGACGAATGTGTTGGTGGGGAAAGGAGTGGTGAAACTGTTCTCGGTGGTGAGCGAGATTTTTCCAAACGGGCTGTTGCTGCCGTGGGGTGAAAGAACGCAACTGACCCGCGCATTGTGTGACGTGATACTTCCCCAACCGTTGACTCTTCCTTCCAGATTGTAACGCGCGCTCGCCTCGATGCCGTTGCCTGAGAGTTCCGTGATGCCGAATGGCCCTTGGGCCCAGGTTCCAAGGAAATTCGCTTGGACGTTCGGATCAAAGCGTAGAAGACCGTTGTTGTAGAAATTCCATCGCATGCTGGTGGGGCTAGGAGAAACAACTGGAAAATGAACCGTCGCACCGAACGAATTGGTGAACCACCCATAAAGACCTTCGTTGGTTCCTTGATAATTGCCAAATGGAAAAGAGTTGCTGGTGTAATAATAGCCAGGTGGGAAATTCACAATCGACGCGCCGGGAACACAATTGATCCCTGCATCCACGAAAACGCCCGCGTTTAAAAGTGAACTGGTCGTAGTCCCGTCGGCCGTGCCTCCCATCAGGAATTGCGCGGGCATTTTCCAATTCACACCTTTCGCAAAAATCGGTCGGGTAAACAGTGCGCCTGCTCCGACCCAATTGACATTGGTCATTCGGGCGAGGGCATTCACCAAAATGGAGGATAACACGAGGTTTGTGCTATTGTTGTCACCGTAAAAACCAAAAATGCCAGAGCCTTCAAAGGTCGCGCCGGGGCCAATCTCGAGATTCTCGCCCGAATTTTCAAAGTTGACCGATGCACCAAGAGCAACATTGATCGGGCCGTTGAGTAATTGCGCATAGGTAAACCCAAGGTTGCCAGCCTGCACATTGATAGTGCCTTCATTACGCAACGGCCAGTCGATCCGAGCGGCGTTGGTATTTGGTTTGTGCATGCTGGCACCTAATTCATTTACAAAAACAGTGTGCGGTGAATTGATCTTGTTCTCGAAAGTGAAATAGTTGCTGCTGGCCAAAACCATGGAGCTTCCCATTTTGTTCATCCATCGCACGTTGTAAATATTGTTAGTATTGGTGTACATCGAACCGCGCGCCAAGAACCACATATTGCTCAAAGTGACTATGCCTCTGTTCTCCCATTTTACATTGGTAGCCGATTTTCCCCTGAAGCTCGCTGTTTTCAAAAGTTCGTAGCGGAAGTCACCGTTGGGATAATTGGTAAAGTTCAACGCGCTGGCGTCCACAAAAGCGTTTGTTCCGGAAACCACCATATCATTGACGGTGAGAGGGCCAGGTCCTTGTAATGTGGAAGTATTCAGAAGAATCGAATTCACAAGCACACTGTTGTTCAACTGAACGGTTCGGGAATTGATGACCGCTCCATCCGTTGCGCCGGGAACCCCATTGGGACTCCAGTAGTTGGTGTTGAACCAACTTTGTGTTGTCGTATAAGGAGGCAAGCTATTAACAGGCCCAATCCAGATGTAATCATCTGCGCGCGCGGGAAGGATTAAAAAAAATAAAAAAACTGCCACAGCCGGGAAGGTTTGATGGAACGCAAAGGCGATGAAGGGATTCTTTTGCACAGGAACGAGCATTTGGAAATTTTGGCTTAATTTTAAAAGGGTGTCAAAAATCTTTTTAAAGTCGGAACGTGACCCATCGGGCTGAATTATTTTTGTAGTAGGGACGAATTCCAATTGCGTTCCCTCCCTCATCACGCGCGCATCCGCAAATCCGAAAATGTCAGAAGGAGAATCCAAACGCGCTACATTTCCGATTTTCCACTCTCTCCCATCCAAATCACGGATTCGACAAAGATGCGCACCGGGGCTAATTTTCATTCCCATGAAATATCTGCTCCCAGCGTTGGTGATGACAACTGCGGCGGCAGCGATTTGGGCGGCAGGAGCGAACACAAACAAACCCGCCCCGGTTAACCCCGAGCACCGTGCCACGGCGACTGTTGCTGGCGGTTGTTTCTGGGGCTTGCAGGAGACGTTGCAAAAAATTCCTGGAGTCATCACCACAACCGTGGGCTACACGGGGGGAACGACAAAAAATCCTACTTATGAATCGGTCGTAACGCGGAAGACGGGTCACATGGAAGCCGTGAAAGTGACGTTTGATCCGACCAAAGTGAATTATGAAAACTTGCTGGTCAATTTCCTGAACGCTCGAAATCCCCTGGCAAAAAACGGCGCAAAGTCAGCTCATTGCTCAACGATTTTTTACCACGATGAGGAACAGCGGCAATCCGCGGAACGGGTGAAAGAAAAACTCAACCACTCTGGAAAATGGAATGAACCCGTGGTCGGGGAAATCCATGCCGCGACGAAATTTTATCCGGCGGAGAAATACCATCAGAATTATTACCAAAAATCCGCCGCGACTCGCGCTTGTGGCGCGGACTAAGGCTGCCGTATTGCGCGGAAATTTTTTAGGCGCAAACCTCCCTCATTTTTTAATCTGGTTTTCAATAAACTCCAGCACGGCGGGCGCGGAAATTTTGTCGGGTCGGCTCAAGGTCAAAACCATTCGTGCATGGCTTTGGCCGGGGACGACGACCACTTGATTTGAAATTCCCTGCTGCGATAAAACTTCGCTCAATCGTTGGGATTGGCGCTGCAACGGTTTTTTTTCTCCGCCCGCATACAGAATAAGAAAGGGCGGCGCGCCTGCCTTGGCGAAATTGACGGGCGACGCTATTTTTTTCCAATCGTTCGTGTTGTCGAAACGATCTGAATAATATTTTCGGGAGGCACCGAGTTCGTAGGTTTTTTCATCAGCGAGATCGAGGCCCGCGCCGCTCACAGAAATGACGCCGGAAAAAATTGCGGGCGAGAGTCCATATTTTTTAAGAGGCGCAGAGTCGAGCGCGATGCGGGCGGCGAGTTGCGCTCCAGCGGAATGGCCGCTCACGAAAAGCCGTCGCGCATCCCCGCCAAATTCCGCGATGTGCGAATGAATCCAAGCGGTCGTGCAGGCGGCGTCGTCAATTTGCTCGCGCCAGTTTGCGCCGGGTTGAAGACGGTAATTAATCACCGCCACACCGATGTTGTGAGCCGCGTAGAACCGGCCAATGTTGCCATAAACATCCGCCCCACCAGCATGCAAGCTTTTGTCACCCTCCGTCCAGCCACCGCCGTGAATGAAAATGAGAACAGGCCAATTTGTTTTCGTCGGTGCCGGAAGAAAAAGGTCGAGGCGATGTTTCGGCAGCGTGGAGCCTTCGCGATAAACTACTTCACGCCGCACTTGCGATTCCGGCAGATTCGCATTTTTGTAAAAAAGCGCGATGCCCGTCCGTTGCAGGACGCTGGTGCAACCACAAATTCCCACACTGAGCGAAATCAGAAGGAAGGCCGGCAAAATTCTCATTGGGCACGTTACTCTATTCCGATCCTTTTTTCAGAGTTTTTGCCGGGAAAACAGACCTTAGTTGGATCGCAAAATCAGACGTAAATCGGCGACGAATCGCGCGAACTCCGTCTCAAAATTCGTTTTGTCCGGCATGCGCAGCAGAGCCGATGGATGAATCGTTACGAGCGTGCGGCCAAAGCGTGACTCCAAAAATCGCCCACGCTCTTCCGTCACGCGAAGGGGCGAATCGAACAGTGCGCGAGCCGCCGTCGCGCCCAGCGCAACGACGAGTTCGGGTTTAAGCAAATCCAATTCCGCGTCCAACCAGGGACGGCAGGCGGCGATTTCGCGAGCGTTGGGCGTTTTGTGGATGCGACGTTTGCCGCGCGGTTCCCACTTGAAATGTTTCACGGCATTGGTCACATAAAGTTCCTGACGATTCACCCCTGCCCGCTCCAACGCGCGGTCGAGCAACTGGCCAGCGGGACCAATGAAGGCTTTACCTTCGAGATCTTCAGTGTCGCCCGGTTGTTCGCCAACGAGAACAACACGAGCGTCCAGACGACCTTCGCCAAAAACGGTGCAGGTCGCGTTTTTCCACAGCGGACACGCGCGGCAAGTCAACGCGGCATCGCGCAGAAGATTCCAATCGGTAGTTTGCGGCGGACGAGCGATGCCGTATTCGCTTTCGCGAACGAGCTGAACATCACTGCGTTCAATCATCGCGTTGACGCGTTGCGGCGCCTGAGCGAGCAACGGCGCGATGGCTCGTGCTTCCGGCAAATTTTTCCAATTGCGCACCGGCATTTGCGCTTTCATTGCGCGCACCTTCACGCGCGCTGGATTGAAAATGCTGGAATAATACGTGATCCAGAGAGGCTCGACGTCATCGCCGATCGGC
>JBDSYB010000082.1:0-4207 GCA_039925885.1 Verrucomicrobiota bacterium | reverse complement strand
TGCAGCGAGGCACAGGGGCGCGCAAAAAAACAAGGCGCAAAATAAGAAAAAGTTTCGCATCAAATCAGGATTTTCTGGCAGAGCGTAACAAATAACTCCTCACTGGCAATTGATCCCTTTGTCGCGCAATTGCTCCAAAACTACGCGCCGTCAAACGGCCTTTCTACCCGCCAGAACGCGCCATCTTCTGCGCCGAAAAAACCAAAGACTTGCATTCAATTCCACAGTTTGATTAAGTCCCTCACCGTGCAACCATTGCGAAAAAAAACTCGGCGGAAGCACCTTTCTGAGTCGGTTCTGGCGGGTTTGCTGATCGCGTTGCTGGCAATGGTTTCGCTTTTCTCGGCAAGCCCTGTTTTCCACTTATGGCTGCATCATGATGCCGCGCAAGCCGATCATCAATGCGCCATTACATTGCTGGAAAAGCATCATGTTTTGTCGAGTGACACATCCTTGCAACTTGTTTTCTCCGATGACGGTTTGATTCTCGCCGCTTTTCCCGCGCAAATCCCGGCCTTACCTTCGGTCGATTACTGTTCGTCCCCCAGCCGCGCACCGCCTGTCTCATTTCTTCTCTAACCGTTGTCGGTGGGTCGTGTGGCTCATCGTTTTTTCTTTTTTAATTTTGCGCATAAAATGTGCGCCGCAGTTTTTAACCAGAGAAGTTATGAAAATTTTTAAAATAATAGGATGGTCTTCTGTCCTTTGCCTGAGCGCGATAACGCTTCCAGCCCAGGAGACAAATGAAGTAGGGCAATTGAAAAAACAGTTGCAGCAGATGCAGGAAAGTTTCGAAAAAGTCACTCGCGCTCAACAGCAACAAATTGAGGCGCTGACGAAAAAATTGGATGAATTCACCCAAACAAAAAGCGTTCCCGCAGCTACGAATGCGCCGGGAAAAACGGAAGACCAAATAAAACTTGAGGCTCAATTGGCGGCAGAACTCGGCGCAACCAACGCAGCTCCTACCTCAGAATCCAAAAATCAAAATTCACTCACGGTTGTTCCATGGTCGCCTTCGCAACCGATCACCGCGATGCGCGCGGGCGCTGCCTATATGAATATCAGTTTCGATGCGCTGATCGATGCCGGTTGGTCCTCAGCGCACGATCCTTACGCCCAACTTCAACTCGGCGATCACGATCCGCAAAAGCGCGGCTTCTCTTTACGCAACGCGGAAATCGCGCTCGACGGCGCGGTCGATCCCTACTTCAAAGGTTTCGCCAACATCGTTTTGAAGTTGGACAACAACAACGAAACGGGCATTGAACTCGAAGAAGCGTATCTACAATCGACTTCGTTGCCGGCGAATCTTCAATTGAAAGGTGGGCAGTTTTTCGCCGCCTTCGGACGAAATAATCCTCAACATCCGCACCAATGGGCGTTCGTCGATTCGCCTATTATTTCAACACGCGCCTTCGGGCCAGATGGCTTGCGAAATGTGGGAGCGCAACTTTCCTGGCTCGCGCCGACGCCATTCTACACGGAATTATTTCTGGGAATTTTAGATGGGCAAGGCGGCACAGCGCACAGCTTCCGCAACGAGGGAGAGCCGGACGATCTCGGCATAAATCGTTTTGCGGGACGCGCCACCATTGCTCGCACTTTGCGCGGTCCGCAGGATTTGGTTTTCACTCCGCGCGTCGCGTCGTCTTTCGAAATCACCGACACGCAAACATTGGTGGGCGGATTCTCGGGCGCATTCGGACCCAACAACACCGGCTCGCGCAATCGCACGGAAATTTACGGCGCGGATATTTATTGGAAATGGAAACCAGCCGACGCAACTGCGGGATTTCCTTTCGTCTCGTGGCAGACAGAAGGAATTTTTCGACGCTTCGGCGCAAGCGCTGACCCGACTGCATCGACGCCATTGCCTGCGGAAAATATCCGCGATTGGGGAGCGTATTCGCAAATCTTGTGGGGGTTCAAGCCCCGCTGGGTGGCGGGACTTCGTGGAGATTACGCGAGTGGAAATTCGGCGCGGTTCGATGCGGAAGATCCCTTTCGCGGCGAACGTTGGCGCATCTCGCCCGTGCTGACCTTCTTCCCAAGCGAATTTTCCAAAATCCGGCTCCAATACAATCACGATCAAGGCCAGCATTTTGGCACCGAACATTCCATCTGGCTGCAAATGGAATTCCTGCTCGGTGCGCACGGAGCGCACAAGTTTTGAGCAAAATGTTTTAAACAATGAACACCAACTAAAATTATGAAGAAATTATTTACCATCCTCTCTGCGACGCTGCTCGCCTCATCAACCCACGCCAAGTTGAACGTCGTTGCCAGCACGACAGAATTGGGCGCGATCGCTCAGGAAATCGGCGGCGATAAGATCGATCTGACAACGCTTGCCAAGCCAAATGAAGATCCGCATTTCGTCGATGCAAAACCCAGTTTCATCGTGAAGCTAAATCGCGCGGACGCCCTGATCGAAGGCGGCGCGGAGTTGGAAATCGGCTGGCTGCCCGCCTTGGTGGATGGGGCGCGCAACTCGAAACTTGAAGCCGGAAAACCCGGGCGCATTTCGTGCGTCGAAGGCGTTTCGTTATTGGAAGTGCCGAGCACCCTCGACCGTTCCAAAGGCGATATTCACGCTGCCGGCAACCCGCATTACACGACCGATCCGCTGAATGCGAAAATTGCCGCGCAGCGCATTTGCAATTCGTTTTGTCAACTTGAGCCCAAGTCGTGCGCGTCCTTCAAAGCGAATTTGAAAAATTTCAACGACCACCTCGACGCGAAAATTGCCGAGTGGCAAAAAACGCTCGCGCCTTTTCGCGGCAAGGAAGTCGTGACGTATCACAATTATTGGCTGTATTTCTCCAGGCGTTTCGATTTGAAAATGGAATTGTTCCTCGAACCGAAACCGGGAATCCCACCTTCGCCCGCGCATCTCGCTGGAGTTATTGGCAAAATGAAAGCAGACGATGTGAAAGTGATTTTGGCGCAAGCGTATCAAAATCGCAAAACGGCGGAGGCGGTCGCAGGCCACACGGGAGCGACTGTTTTGGATTTTCCCGCGTTTCCAAAAGAAGGCCAAACCTATGAGCAATGGATGGATGGTTTGGTGAAGTCGCTCGCTGGCGCACTGGCGGAAAAAAAATAAATGCCTCCTGAAAAATTATGAGTGACGCATTGCATTTCATGTTGTGGCCTACGGTGGCGTGCCTGGTTTTGCCAGGCTTACTCGTGTATTTAGGGCTGCACATCATCCGGCGGGGCGTGATTTTTGTGGACCTTGCCCTCGCGCAAGTCGCCACCCTCGGCACCTGCGTCGCCATCCTGCTGCATTATGAACCGCACGATTGGCAGAGCTATGCGATGTCGGTTGGGTTTACGCTCGTCGGCGCGGCCGTCTTCACGCTGACGCGGACGAAGGAACACACGCGAGTTCCGCAGGAGGCGTTGATCGGAATCGTTTACGTTGTGGCCGCCGCCGGAGGAATTTTGTTGTTGAACAACAGCCCGCACGGCAACGAGGAATTGAAGCAAACGCTCGTTGGCGAATTGCTTTATCTGCAAAGGCCGGAGCAGGTTTGGAAACCGTTCGTGCTTTACGCAATCATTGCTCTTCTCCATTTCGTTTTTCGCAAAAAGTTTCTCGCTATTTCCTTCGAGGAGTCGCGCGCTGAAGCGGAAGGCTGGTCGATTCGCGCCTGGGATTTTCTTTTTTACGCCCTGTTCGGAATAGTAGTTACAACGTTCGTCCACATCGGCGGCGTGCTGCTGGTTTTTTCCTACCTGATTGTTCCAGCGGTTTGCGCCAATTTTTTGGGCGTGCGCCTTGGTGCCATGCTGGCGATCGGCTGGATTATTGCGACCCTTGCCAGCATCGTCGGTTTGTATAGCTCCTACAAATTCGATTTCCCGACGGGCGCGGCCATTGTTTGCGTCCTCGGGGTGTTTCTCTTGTTGAGCATTCTCTTGGCGACAGTCATCAAGCGCGGGGAGAAAGGCTGATTCAACTGTCCAAGAAAACTCGCTTTACAACAAAAATTTTCGCGTTTACCGTGACGCAACCTAATAAATTTATGCGCAAATTAATCTCCTCAATATCGTTTGCCGCTCTCGCCATCAGTCTCGTCGGTTGCGCGGGTCCCGAATACAAACTCGGGCGCGGCATCAATAATTTCACCGAGTTTCCGCGCGGCGGAGAAATTCGCCGCTCCATGGAGCAAAGCGCTTTGTTCCGCGGGCCGGATGT
>JBDSYB010000081.1:0-7730 GCA_039925885.1 Verrucomicrobiota bacterium | reverse complement strand
GATGTTTCCAGAAAACGTCGTAACGATTCGTCGAAAAAACGTCAAGAGCAGCCAGCGCGTGATGCTCACCCGTGGCGGGAACGGGTTGCAGCACGTCGAACCACAGCTTTCCCTTGGGACACATGTTGATCATTTCAATCGGCTCGCGCGCGTAACCCCGGTGGTCGCCAGGCATGAGCGACGAAAACGTTTGCCGACGCAAAACGTTGCCATTGGGAAGCGCCCAGAAATCTTCCGTGCCGCGATAAGCGCGCGCGCCCGCTTCCTGATTCACGCCGAAATAAGTCCAGCGCACGTGAATCTGTTTAGGGCCGTTTTCCAGGACTTCAACAAAACTGTTCGTCTCCAAGCGTCCAAAATTATTAAACAATTCTGCCCAGCCGTCGTTGCCTTCAAACATCTGAAAGCAATGCCCCGCGCCAGAGGGAAATTCAAACCACGGGCAGTAACTTCCTTCGTGCGCAAAAACAAAACGGAACGGGAATTTTTTCCACGAGATAATGATGGCGCGTTTTGGATTTGCGTCTGCGTGCGGCGGACTGGGAAAATCGCCCGTGTAATTTCCGAAAACATAATCGGACACCTCGGCGACTGAAACTTCGCCGGACGGTTTTAATTTTGCCATCGTGGTCGGAGTTAATTTGAGTGGCCCCCGATCTTTTCCGAAAGAGGGGTGAGTCAGAAACGCCGCAGCGAATGCGAACAGGATTGCAACGGCTTTGGCGACACGAGGAAAATTCACAAAATTCATGCGGGCGCAAACATAAAATTTCCGCGATACAAAAGTCGATGTCGAATGCATCGTAGCGGCGGGCATCTTTGCCTGCCGTAGAGCCGTGGCTTCCAGCCCGGCGGAAAAAATTCGCGCAACACGAGTCGCTCGAAATTTTGAAGCCGCTGGAAATTTTTCATACGCCTTCACCCATCCACCTTTTTTCCGGGCGGCTGGAAGCCGCCCTCTACGTCAGGCACGGATGCCTGACGCTACGGAGCGAATGACACTCCGCGAAACGCGCTTCCCGTTGCAGCCGTCGCAATAATTGAGAAAGCAGAACCTGCTCCTGCATCGGTCACTGAAACCAAATGATTCATCGTGGCCTCTCCAGTCGTCGCGTAAATCACAGGATTTGCTCCGCTGAAATCAGCGGTCATGCTCCAGACTTGTTGCGAAGTGGTCAGCGTATTACCCAACGTGTAGGCATAGTTCCAAGTCGCGTTATTCGTGTTCCAATTGAACCGTTGAATTCCTCCTCCATTGGCAGCAGAGCGATTGTCGGCGACATAGGCGATGGTCAAATCTGCATTGAAGGCGAAACCTTTTGGGCTGGGATTTCCCACGCCGATTCCAGCGGTGTTCAAAACCAGCGTTGGAGTTGACGCGGAAGTCGGAGATCCATTGAAACCCATCACGCCATAACCGGTCGATGCCTGCGCGGCAGTGAAATAAATATTCCCGTTGACCAGCCGCATCTCGCGCGTCGCTACCGGATTGTTCGCGAGAGTTACCGAAGAAAAATTGTTTCCCAAATAAACCACGCCGCTGTTGACGCCGCTGGCCCAAAAATTATCTGACCCATCGGTGACTGCAGAACGAATGGTGCCTCCAGAAAAAGTCGTTGTCGCAAAGTTCAAAGTGAAAACACCCAATGCACTCAGGGAACCCACCGCCCGCGGCACCGTGGAAGAATCAATGCTGCCAGAAGCCAACGCCGGCGAATTGTATCCGACAAAAACCAGGGAGCGCCCATCAGCGGACAAAGTCATACTGCTGTTGTAAGCGGAGCTTCCAGAAAGAAACGCGTTCGGCCCGGTGGTGGGAAGCGCGACGCCAAAAGAAGAAGGCCCTCCGTAAGTTGGAAAATCGATAATGGAAATGGGCGCGCCGGATGCGTTGATGACGCCGTTGCCAACTTGTAGAACCGCGAGATCGCCACGCGCGAACCGTGGGGTTGGATCGTTCACATTGACCAGCCGGAAAAAGACGGTGGCGTTTGTGGGATTGATGGTGAAAATAAAGCGATTGGTTAAATCGGAACCCGCGACCTCAAACCAGTTGTTACTCAGACCAACGTTGATCGTGTTGGTCTGCATTTGCAGAAGCCAGCCGGTGTGACTCGTGGGCCAGGAAAGGTTCCACTGATTGCCCGTTCGCTGCGCGGTGATATTCGTGAGGACCGCGCTCATCACGCGAAGTTTTCCGTCACTGTTCAACGTGCTGGTGGACCACGACAAACCTGGAGGCAACGCGCCGGAACTGATTTTCGCAAAAGCTCCAGCATAATTTAGCGCGTCGAAAATTTTGAAAGCATCGCCCACGGCTAATGTTCCGGAAAGATTTGCGACCAAAAGTGTGCCGCCATAATTAGCGCTGGTTAGCCCGATAATTTTATCGCTCGTGCCTGCCGATTTGTTGATCTCGATGGAGATGATGCTGCCGGGTTGAAGGGTGAGACTGTTGCTGATCGCGAGCGTGCCGATGGATGCGCCGGGCGCGAGCGTGCCGCCGACTTTCACTACGACTGGCCCCGCGATGCTGCCGGTTCCACCGAGCTTGCCGCCCGTCACCGTCACGCTGTTCGCGCCGAGACGTCCGTTGACCATCAAAGTTCCGTTACTCACCGTGGTTGTGCCCGTGTAAATATTTGTGGCCTGCAAAAAAACTGTGCCGAAGCCGCTTTTCGTCAAACTGCCCGAACCGCTGACCACGCCATTGACGGTAAGGGCGAGAGACTTTCCAATTTTCCAACTTTGTGGAGCGCCTAAAATAATCGCGGAACTAATCGACGCATCGTTCAGGGCGGAAACCATATCAATGCCGCCGGAGTTAAGAGTTAGCGTGTTGCCGCTCAGGGAAAACGGATTGACCTCCATGATCGACAAACTGCCCAAAGTAAAATTCTGTTTGAGCGTCATGTTTTTGCCGATACCCAACCGCGAAAATTGCACATCATCGCCGGTCTTCGGCACGCGGCCGGCTAACCAATTATTTACGTTCGTCCATTCCGCAGTGCTGGCTCCCGTCCAAAAAACGGTCGTGGTGGGTGCGTAGTAGCGCACGTAATCCACGACAAATTTCGTGGTGCTGGTCGAGAAATTTCCGTAACCGCCCGGTGGGATTTGGCCGGCCCACGGATTGACGTTCACGATGGCGCTAAGTTCGATCACTTCCGACCGGTCCGACCGAGCAACTGTCGGGCTGTAAACCGTCGTGTTGTCGATGGCAAAGCTTTGATTGGTCGCGGTCCAAAGGAAGCCGTAGGCATGGAAGCCGGTGTTCAATCCCGAACCAATCGGGAAATTGTTGACCTGCTTGTGATCCGCCTCGTAGCCATCCCAATGAATCGCGTTTTGAATCGAGCCGGAAATATCATTGCCATTGATGTCCACGGCGCGATGTTCGGCAATATCCACTTCGTTGCCTTGGGTGGATGGGTCGCCGATTTCGACGGCGTTGTTGTTGGGCGACAGCAGCCAGAACGCAGACGAGACGCGGGGAGAATCGTTGAATTGAATGTTGGATTCCAGATAGCCGTACTTCACCAGCAGACTTGCCGCCGTGCTAATGATCGCCATGTAATGATTACCGTTGGTAGTGTAGGTGGTGATCGTCATGTTGCCGCCGCCGACCGTGACTGCATCAAGCGTGCTGTTGGCCAGTTCAATCGGTCCGCCCCAGAGTTCCCATTTCGAGAGATCAAGGGACGTGCCGTTGAACTCGTCAGACCAGACGAGATAATGTCCAGGAGGCGGCGCGGCGGAAACGGGGATGACAAAGCTGAAACAGAAAAAACATAACAGTGCAAAGGGCAAACAGTATTGACGGAATATTCTCAGAATCAGCGGGGCAATCATCAGCTAATGACAATAAATTGGTTCCGGGATTTTGAAAGGATAAATGCCAGTAGCGGCAAGCATCGGGCGCATCTTGATACTGCCACCAAACCAGCGACGCGGATTTCCGTTTGGAGTTCCGCCTTCAGGCGGCTCGGCTGACAAACTTGCGCCCGAGCCGCCTGAAGGCGGAACTCCAAACGGTTTTCCGGGCGGCTGGAAGCCGCCCTCTACGTCAGGCAGGATGCCTGACGCGTTCAGCGAAATGTTTGGGGCAGCTTGGCGACTTTCTTTGGATTGGCCAGATTGGATTCGCCGGACTCCAGCCAACTCCGCGCGACGCGTTGCAGCGGTTCGAGATTTTCTTTCCCAACGCCGATGAGTGAATAGAAAACACGGTTCTCTACGTCTTCATTTTTCAACGCAAACAAATCCATTCCCATTGGCGAAAAATGATTTGGATATTTTTTGAACGACTCGGCGTTCACCGAATTCGCGTCCAGCCAGCCGATGGGCCAGTGATCCCAGCACATCGAAATCCAGCCTTCGCCGCCGGTGTCTTTGAACGAGTGTTCTTTGAGGCGCGTGAACTCGTGGCCAAAACCCGCAGCGTCGCCCAGCACACAAAACGCCGCGCCTTCGCGCAATGGCGTGACCAGCACCACGCCACGCGAATCTTCCAGCAATTTCCAATCGCAACCAGCGCGGCGCGGAGTGGATTCCCAAAGCGTGTTTGTTTTGTGTTTCCAAAAAACGTCGTAACGATTCGTCGAAAATGCGTCGAGCACGGCGAGCGAATGGTTTTCGCCTGTGGATGAATTTTTTTCCAACACGTCGAAAGACAATTTTCCTTTGGGACACAGGCCGATCATTTCAATCGGTTCACGAGCGTAACCATGAGGGTCGCCCGGCATCAGGGTTTGGAAAGTCTGCCTCCGCAAAATGTGTCCATTCGGTAACGCCCAGAAATCTTCCACGCCGCGAAACGCTCGCACGCCGGTTTCCCGTTCCACGCCGAAATAAGTCCAGCGGACATGAACTTGTTTTGGCCCGCGTTCAAGAATTTCAACGAAGCTGTTCGTTTCGCGTCGGCCAAAACGATTAAATATTTCGCCCCATCCATCATTGCCCTCGAAGAATTGAAAGCTATGACCTGCGCCCGACGGAAATTCAAACCACGGGCAATAACTCGCTTCGTGGGAAAAAACAAATTTGAATGGAAAATTTTTCCACGAAATAATAATGGCGCGTTTCGGATTTCCGTCGGCGTGGGGCGGGCTGGGAAATTCGCCGGTGTAGCCCCCGAAAACATAGTTTGTTACTTCAGCGACGCTCATTTCAGGTGTCGGCGAAATCGAAAAAGAACGACGCGCCGAAAGGCACCCGATCGTTACCCAAAATAAAATTGCGGAAAATCCAACCGCGAAAACTCGACGCATTTGCTCTTGTTACATTCCACGAGAGAGAATGAAAAGTCTTTCGCGAATTTCCCCAGAATAAATCGCGGATTGTCTTGAGCTTGAATTTTTAAAATGAACTCCGAAGTTCCCTTCATGCTGACAAGTAAACAATTGAAGGCGATGGAAAAACTTGGCGCTCTACAGCGACAAATGGTTTTCGAACTTAACGCGTTGGTCAAAGACATCGAGCGCTGCGAGAAAACCATCACTGATTTGAAAAATGAGTTGGAAGTGGTCAATCAAAAACATCAGAACCGAAGTACGACTCGTGAAGATGTCGATTACTTGACTGACCTCTTGAATTGCGCCAAGAAAAAGCTGAACTGGGAAAGAAATATGGCGAGCTTGCAAAAGCGCACGCCCCCGCTCCTGGAAAAAATGTCTTCGATGATCAACGATCCTCTCTCGCCGCCCGGCGATGAAACGCGCACTCAGATTTTGCAGGCTCTAGCGACATTGCAGGAGGCCATGGAGCGCTTGCAAAACGCAAAGGTTGTTTAAGCTTTCGCGGTTTGCACTGGCAAGGCGCACAACGAAATTTTAGCGTTGGTTTGAGCAAAATAATTTTCCGACCATTCGTTGGCGAACAGGGCGACGGGATTTTGCCCCATGTCGTAGGCGAGACGCGCGCCCGTCGGCAACGAAAGGGCATCCAGTTCCTCTTCCTTAATTTCCGGTGGCAGCCAGCGGACGACCGTCCACGGCGCGGATTCCAAACGCGATGGCGCGCCATATTCGCTCTCCAAACGAAATTGCACGACTTCAAACTGCAACGGACCCACGGCGGCGAGCAGCGGAATTTTGATGGAGGTGTTGCGCAGATGTAAAACCTGAATCACGCCTTCTTGCAAAAGTTGATCCAACCCTTGTCGAAACTGTTTATATTTCGCCGTATTGGGATTGTGCAGATACGCGAAAGCTTCCGGTGTGAATCGAGGGATTTCTTTGTAATGAATACTTGGGTCGGTCGTGAGCGTGTCGCCGATGCCAAAACTATCGTGACCGACCAGTCCGATGACGTCGCCGGGAAAAGCTTCGTCCACGGTTTCGCGTTCGTTGCCGAAAAGTTTGTGAGAACTGGACAGGCGCACTTTTTTCGCGGAGCGCGAATGAGTCACCGACATGTCGCGTTCGAATTTTCCCGAGCAGACGCGGACAAATGCAATGCGGTCGCGATGTCGCGGATCCATGTTCGCCTGGATTTTGAAAATAAATCCTGAGAACGCGGGGTTTTCCGGGGCAATTTCCGTCCCGGCCATGACGCGCGATTTGGGCGGCGGAGAATGTTTTAAAAAACCATCCAGCAAAAGTTGGACCCCAAAATTATTTACGCCGCTGCCGAAAAAAACCGGCGTCGTTTTTCCGGCGAGTACTTCCGCTTCGTCGAAGGTTTCACCAGCGCCTTCAAGCATTTCCAATTCTTCGGAAACCTTGCGAAATGTTTCTTCGTCGAGCCGCTCACGAATCATTGGATCGTCCAATCCACCAACCTCGACGGGAGCGCGATGTTTTCCACCGACCGTCCGCTCGAACAAATGAAATTGTTTGGCGCGTCGATCATAAACGCCTTGAAACTCAAAACCGGTTCCGATGGGCCAGTTGACGGGAAACGCGCCGATGCCCAGGACCCGTTCTAATTCGTCGAGCAAGGAAAGCGGATCTTTCATCGGGCGATCGCACTTGTTAATGAACGTGAAAATGGGAACGCCGCGTTGCCGGCAGACTTCAAAGAGCTTGAGCGTTTGCGATTCAATTCCTTTTCCCGCGTCGATCACCATCACGACCGCATCGACAGCGGTGAGGACGCGATAAGTGTCTTCAGAAAAATCTTTGTGGCCCGGCGTGTCGAGCAGGTTGATGAAGTAACCGTCGTATTCAAACTGCAGAACGGTTGAGCTGATGGAAATGCCCCGCTTTTTTTCCAGTTCCATCCAGTCGGAAGTGGTGGCGCGTTGATGTTTACGCGCGGTGACGGAACCGGCCAGTTGCACCGCGCCGCCGTAAAGCAGGAGCTTTTCCGTCAACGTGGTTTTACCGGCGTCCGGGTGGGAAATAATGGCGAACGTGCGCCGCCGTTGGATTTCTTTTGAGATGTCCACAAGGGCGCTGACCTCCTCACAAAACTCTGCCGGATAAACGGCAGAATTGGCGACCAATTAAGCCATCTGACGAGGAGCCGCTGCGGAAGGAATATGCGGCATTAAAGTCGCCTTGTGCTCCTTGAGATATTTTTCCAGCGTGGTTTTTCCGGAAAGGGAAATAGGGGCACGTTTGGTATCTCCCTTAAAATGCTTGTAATGGACAAGCGTCTTTCCAATCAGGCCGATATGGACATTTGAACCTTCAAGCTCCCAGACCTGGCCGGTCTGCAATTCAGGCTTTACTGCCTTTTTTTGGGGAGGACGAGAAACCGATTTGGGTATTTGCTTCGTTTTCAGG
>JBDSYB010000080.1:0-22940 GCA_039925885.1 Verrucomicrobiota bacterium | reverse complement strand
GTGCGCGAAATTTCCTGAATCGGATTTTCTGTCGCAGCCGCTAATAAAATAAAATCGTGCATAAAATTTTTCTAAAGGAAATCAGGCGCGGAATTTAACTTCCGCGCCCGAATGATTATTGACCTTTCGCGAGGTAAATCGCGAAGAACACAATACCTTCAGCGAAGGCCGTGCTCAGAATGGCTTGCACCAGAATCGGCGTCGCCGCACCGGGATTGCGTCCCACTGCTTCCGAAGCTTTCATACCGATGAGACCCACGCCGATCGCCGCGCCGAGCGCTGCCAAACCGATGTGAATATTTCCCGTCATTTCTGCCAACATTGGCGTTAACATACGTTTTCCTTTCGTTTTTCCCAGCGGCTCCCGCGATTGAACACGGTCAAGCCACCGAAATTTTTAAATTTTAATGATGCGCTGCTTCGTGACTTTCGTCGTGCTGGGTGATCAGCAATGTGAACACCGCCGTCAATAACATGAACACGAGCGCTTGAACCAAACCGACCATGATTTCGAGAAAATAAAACGGAATTGGAATTAACCACGCGAGACTCGGAACAATGTTCGCCATCGCTTCCAACATGCTTTCGCCAGCGTAAACGTTTCCGAACAAACGGAAGCTGAGCGAAACTGGACGAAACAAAATCGAAACCACTTCCAAAATTCCAACGAGGAAAAATACAACGACCATCAACATTTTGAGTGCGCCAGTTGTGTTCCCTTTTGCGCCGAAGATGTGCATGAACACGCCGCCTACGCCGTTGGCTTGAAGCGCCCAGATAATCCAGCAGCAAAAAAAGATAATCGACATGGCGAAGGTCATATTGAGATCAGCATTCGCGCCGCGGAAAAAAGGTTCGGTCAAACGAAAGTGACCCGACGCATCTTTTACACCCCAACCAATTGTTCCAACTCCCGGAATCAAGCCAAACCAATTGCAGAACAGAATAAAAATGAAAATCGTGGCGAAGAACCAAAATGTTTTTTTGACGAGCGCATGACCGATGATATTTTCCAAAAATTTGTAGAGGCTTTCGACGAGAAACTCCCAAAAATTTTGCGCGCCTTCGGGAATTCTTTTGATGTCGCGAGTGGCGTATTGAGCAAAGCCAATCAGAGCCAAAGCGACAATCCAAGTCACGAGCATGGAGTTTGTAATTGGAAAGGAACCGATGTGACCAATTTCGACAGGCTTGAGAGGCAAACCGTGTTCCTCGGAAACCCCAGTCGCCGCGTGTTCCATGTTTTCATGCTCTGGGCCGGGTTTGAGCACGGTTTCACCGTGAACCGGCTCAACCGCGTTCGCAAAAACAGCGGCGATGAACAAAAAGACTGCTGTAAAAATTGATTTCATTACACTCGCAAAACTTAGAACCCAACGTCCCGAAATCCGACTGTTTTGTCGGGAGCGGCGGAGAAATTGCAGTATCGTGAAATTTTTCACAAGGAGTTTTTCCAATGAATTACAAAGCCGAACGGCCATGGCGGCGCTCTTTTTTGAATAATCTGGTGTTACTTGGGCGATGGATTGACCCGCGTTGAGGGGGGGCGGCGGGACGCCCGACCTACTTTACTTCTGCTGGTTCCTTGGATTTGGTTTGCTCATCAAAGGCCTCCAACCACTGCTGAACTTCGCTTTTCAAAATTTTATAATCCTCCGACGTGACACTTCGCGGATCGAAGCGCAGTCGGCGATGAAGTTCAAATATGCGTTGCAGACTTTCAGGCAAAGGGACGGTGGGCAAAAGAC
This sequence comes from Verrucomicrobiota bacterium, assembly GCA_039925885.1. Taxonomy (GTDB): domain Bacteria; phylum Verrucomicrobiota; class Verrucomicrobiia; order Limisphaerales; family CANJXF01; genus CANJXF01. The sequence goes on along the minus strand of JBDSYB010000080.1, from coordinate 21,192 downwards.
GTGCCTGCCATTGACTGAGCAATTCGTGGGGTTGCCTTCCCAAACCGGCGTCGCTCAATTTTTTATCGCACAAATAAAATTCGGAATCCTGACCGGGCCATGGGAAGTCGGAGCCATTTATGTCCATCGCGTTTTTCTTCCGTTGTTTGCTGGAAAAAATTCTCCACGCGAGAAATAAAATAAGCGGGATAAGCAACCATTTTAAATAAGCGCTGTAACTGGTTTTGCTCCAGCGCCAGCGTGAAAAATAAAATTTTAAGATCGAGAAAAAATCGCGCAGCGGCTCCCATCGAGAGGCCTTGAATTTGGCCGCGCGATCCGCCGAGGCCGGGGTGACATCGAAGTCTTCCCAAACATTTTTATTGGTGCGAAAGACGAGTGCCCAGGCGTGCGCATCCCTTTCGCGGACAACATACGTTTTTCCTTTTCGTTCCGAGTCATCGACCAGATAGCCAGTGGCGTAGCGCGCCGGGATTTTCGCTTCGCGCAACAGCAGAACGGCTGCCGTCCCAAAATATTCGCAGTGGCCCGAGCGCGCGTCGGTGAGGAACTTGCCCAAAGGCGTTTTTTGCCCGGTGGCATCCGTGTGTTGGCGGGTGATGTCCAGAGAGTAGGTGAAGTTGTCGCGAAAAAAACGGCTGATGATTTCCAGTTTTTCGCGCTCGGTTTTTCCATCGAGATTCAAACTCTCGACGACTTCGCGCACTGTTCGGCCTTCGCTGCGCGGCACATGCGAGTCCGAGTCGGTCGGCGCGCCGTCAAAGGTTTTTCCCGGACCGTACGAGGCGACGAGATCCAGCAAGCCAGGTCCTTCCTCAACTTTGGCCCACGCCAGTTGGTTCGTTTTCAGGACCCCTGGAAAATTGCTCAACGCAAAAACTCCAGGCGGCAAAGCCAGTTGTCCACGGCCTCGACTGAGGTAGCCGGCAATATGCACGGAGAAATTTAATTTTTTTTCCGGCTGCAGATTTACGACTTCGTTGGTTTCCACGAACGCGAGCGCGAATTCATTTTGGCTGCTGCGCCAGATGCCTTGCTTGTAAACATCGTAACTGGCGTCTCGCAAAAGGGGCGGGGCGGCCTCTCCTGTGTCCGGTCGCACACGCAAAACGATATTTCCAGAGAGTTGGATGCGCCCGACTCGTCCGATGGCAGTGCGGCTTTCGTTTACATTGTATTGCCGACTGAACAAGCCAACGAGCCATCGCGCCAAAGTGCCCTCGACCGCCGAGTGAAGCGCGTGCAGTTGTTGGTGCCCGAAATGGCCCGCGAGGCTGACGCTGGCGATCAAAATCATCCAAACGATTTGGGGCAAACGCTTCGGGCGATTGGCTGCGAGGGCCAACGCAATCAAAAGTGCGATGCAGGGATAAAAAAGCGGGCTGCTCTGACTCGTGGCGCTGGCGGCCAAAAGACAGACGCCGAAATAAACGAATGAAATGTTCAACGTTTTGTTGGCGAGAACACTTTCGGGTGAACGTCGCAAAATCCACGAAAAGACGGTCAGGGGCATTTTTTCGCGGCTGCCGTAAACTTGAGCGAGCATCATTGGAAAAAATGGGAACGGCAGCCATTGCGTAAAGCGCAAAGCGACTCGCCCTGCTTCTTCTGATGAATAAAGAACCACGCCCGCGCCGAAAAACAGCACCGCGCAAAGATTCCAAATGCGTTTGAGGTCAATCAGCGAAAAATCCCAGCGCGTAGAAATAAAATGGGACGTTTCCACGAGGAGCGCCATCGGCAAAGCCCAGACGAGCAACTCGGTTTGCCAGCCCCAAAACAAGAGCGTTGCGCCGAGTAAAAAGGGCGGCGTCTTCATAGCAGCGCGAGTTCCTCCGCGACTTTGCCCAACGGCAGCGTGTGAAAATGTTGCGGTTCATCAGCCATCGGCCCGAGTGCCAACGAATCTTTTGACGACGTCACCACGAACACCGAAACGGGAATATTTTGCGCCTTGAGCGATTGGACAAATGTCTTTCGCGGCTCGTCCCATTCGAGAAAAACGCAAATGCAGCCGCTGATTTGGGCGCTGTGTTCGAGCACCAGATGTTCCAGCGACGAAAAATCCTTGTCGCGACACGTCTGGACTGAAGCGAGGATTTCCAGCATCTGCTCGGTGTGAGCGACGCCGCGACCGCTGGTAAAACAGAACGCTTGCGGGCCGACGAACATCAGGTCGAGCAACGAATCCTCGTCTCGAATTCCGTAGGCGATGGACGCCGCCACTGAAACAGCTTCCTCGAAAATTTCGCTGTTGGTTTGCGGGCTGAAAGTGTCGAGGACGAGCGCGTGCCGCACGAAAAATTCTTCCTGAAATTCTTTGACGATGGGCTTGCCGATCTTGGCGAAACTCTTCCAATGAATGCGGCGCAGCGGGTCGCCCGGACGGTATTCGCGCAACGCCACAAATTCTTCAGACTCGCCAATGGACGAGGCCATGGAGACGCCGCCTTGTTGAAATTTCATCGCGCCGGGCAAAGCAAACGGAGGCATGGAATAACGTTTGGGCAAAATCAAAACGGATTGCGCGGCGGGAAGTCTTCGCAGCGAACGAAACAGCCCGAAGGGATCGGGCGACGCGAGGGCGACACCCGTCAAACGCATCACGCCGCGGCGGAGTGGCATTAGTTCCGCGCGAAAAATTTGCTCCCGGCCTGCGGGCAAATCGGGAAGCAACTGTCCTTCGATGCGGGCGTAAGTCTGGCGCGAGGACAGCCGGTTCCACCAATCGAAGCGATAAGCGCGATCCAAGACGGTGCGTTCTTCGCGGTCCATTTCCGGCGCGCGCGAAAATTCTTCGAAGCTGGGTCGCGGGTCGGCCATTTCCTCAAATAAATTAAGCGAGCGTTGCGTTTTGCCGGAATTGTTTCGCAAAAGGATCGTATAAAAAAGTGGTTCTCCAACCGAACCAAAGCGCGGGAGAATTCGTTCGACGGAAATATTTTTGCCGCCCGGTCCTAAGGCAAGAAAGACGCTGGCCAGCATCAGAAAAAACAAAAGTGTGAATGTCTGGTAGGCCAGGGAAACGTTGGTGTCCACCCCCAGGGCGGCGGCCGCGAGAGTCGCGCCCAACACCAGCCAGCCTGCCGCAGTGACCCGTCGTCGCAGCCAAAATTTAAGTGCGGAAAAGGCGCGATAATTAAAATAGAGATAGCGCTTAAACATACGGCGCTTGCTCCAACGTTACGCCGGAACAGGAATTCGTTTTAAGATTTCTGCCACCGCATTTCGCGCGGTGGAGCCGGAAAATTTCGCCTGCGGCTCAAGCACGAGACGATGGGCGATCACTGACACAGCAATTTCATGGATGTGTTCGGGACTGACGAATTCCTCGCCATCAAACAACGCTAGCGCCTGCGCCGCCTTCATCAACGCAATCGAAGCGCGCGGGCTTGCGCCCAGTTGCACTCCGGGGGCAGAACGAGTCGCGGCCACAAGCTTCACCACGTAATGTTTCAATTCTTCGCTCATGCGAATTTCCTCCACGGCGTGACGCAGCCGAAGCACGTCGTCCAGCGTGACGCACGGCGCGACATTTTCGACAAGATGATTGGTTTGATGCGAAGTCAGAACGGCGACTTCATGCTCGAGGCTGACGTAGCCGAGGTCAAATTGCAGTGCGAAGCGATCCATCTGCGCTTCGGGCAACGGATAGGTGCCGCGAAACTCAATTGGATTCTGCGTGGCAATCACAAAAAACAGATCAGCAAGTTTTCGCCGGTCGCCTTCCACGCTGACCTGATTTTCGCCCATCGCTTCGAGCAACGCCGATTGGGTGCGCGGTGAGGCGCGGTTGATTTCGTCCGCCAGCAAAATGTGGGTGAACACCGGGCCTTCGTGAAAATTAAAGTTTTGCTCGCGCGGGTTGAAAACAGAGACGCCCAGAATATCTGACGGCAACAAATCCGGTGTAAATTGAATCCGTTTGAAATCAGCCTGAATGGAACGCGCCAGAACTTTTGCGAGCGTGGTTTTGCCAGTTCCGGGGTAATCCTCCAGCAAAACATGGCCGCCGCTGGCCAGCGCCGCGAGCAGCCGTCGAATCGAAGTGGTCTGGCCTTTCATGACCGCCGCGATGCTCTCTCCAATTTTTTCATAAACCTGGCGCGGAGTTAAAAAAGAGGAATGCATTGAGTTGTCCAAGGAGTGTGGCGCAGAACCATTCCTCGTCAAAAACAAATCTGTTTTCTCGCGCAGAACTGCGGACGAAGAGGTGGGAGAGAGCGGTGGGATTGTTTTCATAGGCTTATCTATTGGACAACGGCGCGGGAGAATTGTTTCTCGGAGAATTAAAGAAAGTGAGGAACGGACCTTCAACACTAAACTTCAAATCCGCAAACAGCGTTGACGCTTTTTGATCGTCCCACCAAGTTGTCGGCACATGGCGCACATTCACGAAAAAATAGATTTCACCGTCGCAATCTTTGTCGTGCACGATTCCAAAATTCTTTTGATCCATCATCGTAAACTCGACAAATGGCTTCCGCTGGGTGGCCACATCGAACTGGACGAAGATCCCGAAATTGCGGCGCTTCGCGAAGCAAAAGAAGAAAGCGGTCTCGACGTTGAACTCCTCGGCGAACGTCCGCCCACCACCGAACCCGGCACCCGTGCCCTCATCGCCCCGCGTTTTCTCGACATCCATCGCATCAGCGAGACGCACGAACACATCGGAATGATTTATTGGGCGCGACCCAAAAATTTTACGGGAACGAAATGCGCCGTTGAAGAACATCACGCCATTCGTTGGTGTTCGGAAAGTGATTTGGAAACATTGCAACCCGCCATGTCCAACGCCGTGAAATGGTATTGCCGCAAGGCGATTGAAGAAGTTAAACCACCGTAATGCACCACGAGAAGCGAAGTCCAAGTGGCTTTTTGCTCTTCTTGGATTACTTTCTGGCCAATCAATGCTTTCGTTCGGGTATGCGTTTTTTACTTTATTCACATGACGGATTGGGCTTGGGTCACACCCGACGCCATATTGCGGTCGCGCGCGCTTTGACCGAGCTGACGCCGAAAAGTTCCATTCTCATCGTCACTGGCGCGGATGAAGTCAATCGCCTCGGACTGCCTGAACAAGTTGAAGTGCTCAAGCTTCCGGGGTTGCAAAAACTCGCCAATGATTCTTACGGTTCGCGCCGACTGCGAATTTCGGTCGAGGAAATCCGCTCCCTCCGCGCTGATTTGCTTCTCACCACGGTGAAATCTTTTCGCCCGTCCGTCGTGCTCGTGGACAAACATCCGTTCGGAGCCAAGGGAGAATTTCGCGCCGCTTTGGAAGCCGCCCGTGCCATCGGCGCTCGCACTGCGCTCGGCTTTCGCGACATTCTGGATGACCGCACGACAGTTCTTCAGGAATGGGCACCTTACAACATGCTCGAACGCATCGACGAAAATTATGATCAGGTTTTAATTTACGGAGACCGCGCCGTGTTCGATCCGATTGCCGAATATCAATTTCCCGAAAACGTCGCCGCGAAAACTTCTTTCTGCGGTTACATCGTCAACCCTGCCACTCACAAAGAAACCAATGATGCAGGAATCGCCGCTATTTTTAAAAATCGCTCGCGTCCCATTGTGCTGGCGACTCCCGGCGGCGGCGAAGACGGCTTTGCGCTTTTAGAAAATTTTATTCAAGCCGCGACCAACGCCCCGTGGCAAGGAGTCGTTGTCTCCGGCCCCATGATTCCTGAAACCAAATTGGAAAAACTCCACGCGTCCGCCGCCACGTCCGGGATTCCCATCTTCACTTTCCTCTCTGATTTGTCCGGTTTATTTCCTTCGATTGACGCGCTCGTTTGCATGGGCGGCTACAACACACTCGCCGAAAGCGCCTTTTTCAGAGTGCCAACCATTTGCGTGCCGCGCGTTTATCCGCGTTCCGAGCAATTGATTCGCGCGGAATGTTTCGAGCGCCTCGGATTGCTCCGCTCGCTTCATCCAGAGAAATTAAATTCGCAAACGCTCCAACACGAAATCCAAATCGCCTTGCACCAACCTCGTCAAAAACGCTCTGCCCATTCGCCCTCTCGCCTTCACTTTGATGGCGCAAAAAAAGCCGCTCAACTTTTACTCCAGCTCGCCCACCAACAAGTCGAATCGCCTGAAAAAATAATTCGTCTGGTTTCGTAACTCATGGCTTCTCCGAAAAAACTGCCGGAAAGTCTGCCGAGCTTGTGGCGCATCTCGAAATATTTCTGGCCGCACGCGCGACAATATCGCGGTTTGATTGCTACCTCGATGGCCGCGCTCTTCGTCGAAGTTGGCCTCAGACTTCTCGAACCGTGGCCGCTGAAATTTGTTTTCGACCGCGTCATCGGCACCGGAAAAGATCGCGCCCCGCACTGGATCACCGCATGGTTCGATCAATTTACGCCGATGACCTTGCTCGCCATCGCCGCCATCAGCATCGTCGTCATCACCAGTTTGCGCGCGCTGGTTTCCTATTATCAAACCATCGGCTTCGCCCAAATCGGCAATCGCGTTCTGAGGAAAATTCGCAACCAACTTTATTGCCACATTCAATTTCTCTCGCTCTCATTCCACACCAAATCCAAAACCGGCGACCTCGTCGTGCGCATGATGAGCGACGTTGGAATGTTGCAGGACGTCGCCGTGACCGCGCTGCTCCCGACTATCGCGAAAGGACTCATCGTTATCGGCATGATCGGTCTGATGTTTTTTTTGAAATGGCAACTCGCTCTTTGCGCCATCTGCGTTTTGCCGTTGTTTTGGCTGCGCACCCTTTCTCTCACGCGACGAATTCGGGAAGTCGCCAAAAAACAACGTCGCCAGGAAGGCGCGATGGCTTCCACCGCCGCCGAAAGTTTCAACGCGATCCGAACCGTGCAAGCGCTCTCGCTTGAAAAAACTTTTGCGCTCGCCTTCTCCAGCGAAAGCGAACGCAACATGAGCGAAGACGTGAAAGGCAAACGTCTTTCCGCCGCGTTGGAACGAACCGTCGATGTCCTCGTCGCCATCGCCACCGGGTTGGTGCTTTGGTATGGAACGCGACTCGTGCTCGCTCACGAAATTTCTCCCGGCGACCTCTTGGTTTTTCTCGCCTATCTGAAATCCGCGTATCGCCCCGTTCAGGATTTTGCGAAATACGCCGGGCGCATGGCCAAAGCCTCCGCCGCCGGCGAACGCGTCATTGATTTGCTCGAACGCGTCCCCGACGTGCGCGATCTTCCCGACGCCATCCGCGCGCCAAACTTTCGCGGCCAGGTCAATTTTGAAAATGTCACCTTCGCTTACGAACACGGCCAGGATTTGCTCAACGAAATAAAATTGGAAATTCAACCCGGCCAACACATCGCACTCGTCGGCCCATCCGGCGGCGGCAAATCCACTTTGGTCAGTTTGATTTTACGCCTCTACGATCCGCTCCACGGCCGCGTGCTCATTGATGGACAAGACATCCGCAAATTCACTTTGGAATCGTTGCGCGCGCAAATCAGCGTCGTCTTGCAGGACAACATTTTGTTCGCCGCCAGCGTGCGCGACAACATTGCCTACGCCGCGCCCGAATCGTCGCTCGAACAAATCATGGCCGCCGCGCGATTGGCCAACGCCCATGAGTTCATAGAAAATCTTCCGCAAGGTTACGACACCGTTTTGGGCGAACGCGGCGTCACACTTTCTCACGGGCAACGCCAGCGCATCGCCATCGCCCGCGCCGCCATTCGCAAAGCGCCCATTTTAATTTTGGACGAGCCGACCACTGGGCTGGACAAGAAAAATGAAACCGCTGTGTTGCAAGCGCTGGAAAATCTTTACGAAAATCAAACCACTTTTTTCATCACGCACGATCTGGAACACGCGACCCGTTGCGATTTGATTCTCTATCTTGAAAACGGCCGAATCGTCGAACGCGGCCAACACGAAATTTTGTGCAAATTAAATGGACGCTACGCCGCGATGTATCGCGAATCTCAATCCCGCGGTCGCGCCACTCGCCAGCCTGATGCTGTTCTTGAAAATAGTGCGCGTCTTTGACCGCATGGCTCACCTCCGGCATAGAAATAAAATCTAGAAACACGAGCGGCCTTCGGAAACGGAGACCGTTTTTTTTGCCTTACTTGCCCGCAGTTACGAAATCACTCCATACAGCGGCAGCAGATTTTACGGTTTGATAATTTTTATCGAGTTCGGGCTGGAGCAGAATCAGCGCAGCAATGCGCCGCGCCATGTGGGTGACTTCCCGCGCTTCATCCGGCGTGAGCGCGCGACCGAGCAACTCAAACTCGCGGTAGCTCAACCATTTCTTCATCACCTGATAACCGCCGATGGTGTAGTCCCAGACTTTTTCGGGAACGTTGCGCCAGCAGGTTGTTTCGTTGAGAAAAACGTCGTGGGTCAATTGTCCAAGTAAATTCGTCAAGGTGGGGCGAGCGTCCTCGCGAGCCGTGGCGTCTGTGGGCAAAGAGCGGCTCGCGGGGACGCTCGCCCCACCAGTCAAAGCTGCTGCTTCTTCCGTCGTGTAGCCGCGCGTTTCGAGTTTGCCTTTGCCGGGCATGGTCACGCCGCTTTGTCCGCCGTGTCCCCAACCGGCAGTGAGGGAAAGATTTGTATTTGAGGACAACATGGCAATCGCCTTTATTTCTGCGCGAGCATTTTTGGTAACGCCGTCAACAGACATTTCCGTATCAAGCAATGCAGCTACTTGTCTGCCCAAAGCGGCTGATGCCAGCAAATCTTCTCGTGATTTGGGCAATGGAACACGCGGCCAGTTTTGGCGCAATGCGCCAACATTCTCTGAGCGATACTCGGGCGCGTGCAACATGGCGAGGGTGTGGTAAAACAATTCCTCCGTTTTATTACCCAAGCGTAGCAATGCTAGATATTCGCTCGCGGCTTCGCTCAAATTGACCTTTGGTTTTGTTGATGCCATTTCACGAAACATTCCCTCATCAACAGACGTTGGAACAAAAAGAGGAAATCCTCTTGCTCCGCTGTCCATACAATTAAGGTCGTTGAGCAAGGTCGTGAAAAGTGCAGGCTCAATAAGGCTTTTTCGGGTCTTGCCGGTTGCAAACAAAAAAACGTTCCCTTCAAAGACGTAAGGAAAATACTCAGCTCTTTTTTCGTCCAGAAGCTTTGTTTCCGCCTCCCAATAAAGCCAACGTGTGTCAAAGGGACGGTATAAGTAGCGGACGATGTTCTTCTGAATCATCCCGCGTTTAGATAAATAATCTCGTGTTGATTTTGCGTTGAAACGAGCAGCGTCAGTCATGACGCATGGTTCAAAACGACGCATCTCTTCATTGCTGATTTTTGGATCGAAGTATTTCTCCAGTCGCTGCAAGAGAGCATCTTTGTCCATATCCACAAGAAATTCGTCACGACTAGTCTTAACGCCGGGAAACGAAATCGGAAAAAGCTCCGGCAGCAAGGGCCATTTAAAGAAGCTGACTTGTGTTTGCGATGGAAGATATGGCAAGCCAACGTCCACTGCCGGTTTCAGTTTATCGTAGATTTTTTCCAGTGGCTGACCAAGCGATTCCATCAATTCGGCGCGCTTGTTCTTGCCCCAGAGGTGACGGAAATAAATTTCCTTTGCCGTCAGCCCGGAGGGCTGCTGGAAATTAGCCGGGGGCAAGGACGCCGCGTCCGCCGCCCCCGGTGATGATCCCAAAATATCATGCGTCCCGGCAGGGACGCCGGAAATGTTCGCCGGTTCCGCCGCCCCGCCGGGGCGGGATTTCTTTTGGGGGCGTTTACCGGGGGCGGCACTCGCGTTACTCGTTTGCCCCCGGCTAATTTCCGGTGTCCCTCCGGGACGCAAAGATGCGCCCCCGGAAGTTTGAGACTTCTCACGTCGTCCCCTACAAACAAGCGTCGTAATCGCCGTTCCCACTTGGATTCCTTCGCGGTTGGATTCAGTAGAGAACACGCTGGGGTCGGGCTTGCCTTCGGGTGTGACTTTGCCGGTCTTGTATTTATCGCCATTCAAACAATCCACCGTGATGGAATCGAAAAATTCCAAATACTTTTCCCGCATTCCTGTGCAACTGGAACTATCAAGCCACTTGTAGTTAGAGATGAAACTAATAATGCCTTCACCGGACTTTTCCACGATGCGCCGCTCTGCCATGCGAAAGAAACGGACATAAAGATCGTTCAAGCCTTGTCCCTGCGGTGCCGGTGCGCGTTTGGTTGTGCGGTAAGCGTTGCTTAAATCGCGTTCTTCTTCCACGGCCAACCCTGCGTATCCGTTGTAAGGCGGATTGCCGAGAATGACGATGATGCGCCTCTCTTGTTTGATTTCATCCGCCGCTTCTTTTTCCTGCTTGAATTCAGGAATGATAAACGTGAGTTGTTTTTTCGCATCCTCTGATGGTGGTTCCCAACCGGTGAGCGCGTTGGTCAAATAAATCGCGGCGCGTTCCTTTACATCATCAAGCGGCACACCAAGGTTTTGCAGCAACAAACCCATTTGCAGATGCGCGACGACGAAAGGCGCTGGCAGAAGTTCAAAGCCGAAGACTCGTTCTTGCGCTGCTTTCTTCGTATAAAGTTCAGCCAACGCGCCCAAGCCTTGATCGTCTTTCATGAACTTGTGAATGTGCCGCAAAACCTCCACGAGATACGCGCCGGTTCCGCAACACGGATCAAGCACGAACACGCGTGGGTCAGCGAGGCCGTCGGGGATATTCAGTTCCTCGCGCAACGCTGTGTCCACGCGGGCAACCTGATATTTCACAATTTCAGGAGGCGTGTACCAGACACCGAGTTCTTTGCGCAGTTCGGGATCGAAGGCTTCCAGGAACGGTTCGTAGAAATATTGGACGGCGTGGTCTTCCACAAAGCGGGCGAAGAATTCCGATCGCTCTACGCGGTTCAATGCGGCGGCAGTCCAATCCAAAACTTCCACCAGACCGAGCGGGCCAAGTTTCGTCGGCGTGGCGACTTGCTCGAACAACGCCTTGATCATTGGAACGTGCAGCGTCCACGCGGCGGATTTCCAATCGAAATCGTTTTTGCGTTGCGGCTTTTCCTTGTGCCAGAGAACCCACGCGGAAAACACGCCGTAAAATAAAGTTTGGACAAGAGTGGAACGGAAGAAGTGTTCGCCTTTCACCGCCTGAAACTTCATGCCGAGCGCTTCTTCCAACGCGGTGCGGATGGCGGCGAGTGCTGGAAGATTGCCCGCGCCTTCGACACGGGCGCGGGCATCGCGCGCATACGACGCGAGAAAAAAAGCTACATCCTTCGGGTTGTTCAACGGCGCAGCGGCCAACAAAACGCGCTTAAGATATTCAGCAAAGCGTTCGCCCAGTTCATTCGCCGCTTTGCGTGGTTGCGCGGCGACGGCCCAAAAAGATTTTTCGTCGGGCGCGAGTTGAAAAGATTCCAAGTGGACGGGCTTGCCATTGTCACCGCGTTTCAGAAGCAGAAAACTCCGGTAATTTGTGACCAGCACTTGTCCATAAAGTTTGACGTAGCCGCGAACTTGCTCGCTGTCGGCGATGTCGTCCACTTCTGCATCCGTCCCTTTTACTTCGATGACGCCGCGCGACGGAAGCGGGATGCCAAGCAATGGAGCGTCCTCGTCCGTATTCTTCAATTGATCTGTGGTGAACAAGCCGCCGTCGGGCAAACCCGCGCCGCTGTTTTTCACATGAATGAAACAGCGGACTTTTGGTTTCAGTGACTGGCCGATGGCGTTAAAAAGGTTGGCGAGCGCGCCGTAGCCGGAAGTTTCTTTGACCGCCGCGCCCGAAGAACGAATGGCGCTTAATTCTTCGAGATACGTTTCAAGAGGGTTGGTCATCAGTGCGGCGATGATTCAAAACTTTTTGCTCTTTGTCCAAGTGAAAGCGTGGCCAGATGATACACGCTTGAGAACGCCTACAATTATTTCTGATGAATTGAAATTGAACTTTTCACTACTATTTGAATTCAAAGCTGCCGTCGATGCCCCCTTCGCGTGCAAGATGCGAAAGACAATGACGCGCTCGCCTTCAATGGAATTCGTAGCAGCCGAGGTGATGGGGCTCAAATATCCCGGTTTGTTAATCCGCCCCACAGAAGAAGTCCGAGCCTTCTCACGTCGGCTGCTACTTTTTCACGCAGGGGAATTGTCGATTGACCACAATTTCGCGGCAGATTATCGTTTCGGCATGAACGTTGTCTTGCCACGAAATCTTGAAGATTACGTTGCGGAGCTGGTTCAAACCAGCGGTTACAAAGGATCGGATGAAGTAGTCCTGGAGGCGTTGCTCGAACATCAGTCCCGTCGTCAAGGTGGGGAAGTGGTGATGACGCCAGAGCTTGAGAGCTTGTTGGACGAGGGGCTTGAAAATCTGGACCAAGCCAGGAGCACGGACGCGTTGCGCCAGCGATCATGATTCGCGCCCGGTTTAGTCCGAAGGGTGAACAACGTTCAATCCAGTGCCAAAGTGTGTTTCAACGCCGCATCCACGGTTTTCATTTCCGGGAAATTACCCAGCACAGAAACAATTTCAGAATCCAGCACCGTTGCCAAATTGTCCGTCATGATAATGGAGTCCAGCCGCAGTCCGGCAGTTTTGCCTTCCGCAGAATTGACGCTCACAGTAACGCGGCTGGGATGACCGCGCCGCGAAGGGTTGCTCGAAATCATGGCAACGATGGTTTGGGCAAGACCGCTGTCGAGGTTGTTCCGTTGAATCACCATCGCGGGACGCCGCTAGGCCGTGCGCAAATCGGAATTGGGAAAAAGCACGAGGACAACTTCACCGCGCCGGGTCTTTGTCATAAATATCGGCTTCGGGTCGTTCCCAATCTTCAGCGAAAGTTTTCAGGCGCGCGCGGAGTTCGGCGGCGTGAGTTTCGTCAATTCCGTGCGTTTGTAAATCAACACCGTTGGATTCCAGAAATGTCACCAGCACGCGCGAGTGGTTCACTTGCGCGGGTTTCTCCGCGAGCTCCACTTTGCCGTCTTTGTAAGTGCCTTCGATGGTCAACATATCCGTGGCAAAATAACAGCGTTGGCCAACTTTGTGAAGCTAAAGTAGCGCCGCCCAAAAACGACGACCCGACAACCGAACTAACCGCGCCATGAAAATTCTTTACCTCTGCCCTGACCCCGGAATTCCGGTGCTGGGCCGCAAGGGCGCGGCGGTTCACGTGCGCGAACTCATCGCCGCGCTGGCCCGCGCCGGGCATCGCGTCACGCTCGCGGCGCACACGCTCACCAAGCCGGGAACTGGAAAGCCAGCGACAGTGCAGGCGCGCGTGATTCACATTCCGCCCGATCCCGCCGTCATCACCGCCGCGAAGTTGTTCAAGGATTTCAACGAACGGCTCGGCGTGGAAAACACATTGCCCGGCGAATTGCGCCGGATTCTGGGCAACAAACAAATCGCCCGCGGACTCAAACGCTGGTTCATGCGTAACCGGCCCAACGTCATCTACGAACGCGCATCACTGCACGCCACGGCGGGTGCGCGGTTGGCAGAGAAATTCGGCGTGCCGCACGTCGTCGAGTTGAATGCGCCGTTGGCTGTCGAGCAAGCGGCGTATCGCGCGACCGGCTTCGGTGATCTCGCCGCGCGGGCCGAGCGTTGGACGCTGACGCGCGCGGACGCGGTGATCGTGGTCTCGGAAGAATTGCGCCGACACGCCATTTCGCTGGGCGTGAAGCGTGGAAGAATTCACGTGATGCCCAACGGCGTGAACCCGGAATTGTTTTTTCCTGCGAAAGGTAGGGCACGTCACTCCGTGCGCGCCGGGGCATTACGCAAGAAGGACGGCGCGCACGGAGTGACGCGCCTCACCTTGGGCTTCGTGGGCGGTTTGCGACCGTGGCACGGCGTCGAGATCCTGCCCGAATTGCTGGCGCGTTTGAGCGAACGGCGTCCGGGCGCGCGACTTGTAATCGTGGGCGATGGCCCGTTGCGGGGTGAACTGGAGCGCGAATTCAGAAAACGCGGCCTGCAACGCCGCGTCACGATCACCGGCGCGCTGCCGCACGAGCGCGTGCCGGCCCTCATCCGGCGATTTGACCTCGCGCTCGCGCCGTATCCCAGGGTCAACCACCCTTTTTATTTTTCGCCGTTGAAACTATTCGAATACATGGCGTGCGGCGTGGCCGTGGTGGCGGCGGACTTGGGACAAGTCGGAGAGATCGTGCAGTCCGGAAAAACAGGGCTGCTTTATCCCGCTGGAAATCTGAAGGCCTTGACGACGGCGTGCGAGCGGTTGGCCGCGAATCCTGAGTTGCGCCAAAAGTTGGGAGGAGCTGCGGCGAGATTGGTTCACCAACGGTTCACCTGGGATCACAACGCGGCGCGCGTGGTGAAGCTGGCCGGAGCACTCAAGCGTCCGCGGAGGTCCCGACCATGAGACCCCGCCGAGTCGCCTACGTGGTCGGGGTGTTCCCGAAATTGTCCGAGACGTTTGTGGCCAACGAACTGGCGGAAGTACGGCGGCGCGGCGTCGAAGTGCGCGTGCTGTCGCTGCGCCGGCCCACGGAAACACTACGACATCCGGTGGTGCTGGAGGCCGGGCTGGAAGCGTGCGCCGTTTACGAGGAAGAAAAATTCGCCGAAGTCCTGCGGGAATTCCGGCCGGACCTGTTGCATGCGCATTTCGCCACGCGCCCGACCGGGGTGGCGCGCGAACTGGCCGCCGAACTCGGCGTGCCCTTCACGTTCACCGCCCACCGATACGACATTTTTGACAAGCCGCCGGAAGATTTTGCGGCGCGCGCGGCGGCGGCGCGACTGTTCGTCACGGTTTCGGAGGCGAACGTGCACCACCTCACCGGTACGTTTGGAGTGCCGGCAGAACGGATGCGGGTGATTCCCTGTGGCGTGGACACCGAGCGGTTTTGCCCGGCATTGGCAGAGCAACCGAAAACTCCGTTGATCGTTTGTGTTGCGCGGCTGGTCAAGGTGAAGAACCAGACCTTGCTGCTGCAGACCTGCGCGCAATTGCGGGATCGCGGTCTGACTTTTCGCTGCGTGGTGGTGGGAGACGGTCCGATGCGCGGCGAACTTGAGACGCTGGCGAAACAGCTTCGACTCGATGGGTGGGTGGAGTTCGCGGGCGCGGCAGACCAGAATCAGGTTCTCGGTTGGTGGCAGCGTGCCGCCATCGCGGTGCTGACCAGCGACAGCGAGGGGATGCCGGTTTGTCTCATGGAAGCGGCGGCGTGCGCCCTGCCGGTGGTGGCGACGAGCGTCGGCGGCGTGCCGGAACTGGTGCGGGAAGGCGAGACCGGATTTCTCGCGCCGCCGGGAAACGCGACGGCGCTGGCCGATGCGCTCGAAAAATTGTTGCGGGACGAAACGCTGCGTTCGCGGTTCGGCCTCGCGGCGCGACGCGTTGCAGAGACACAGTTGTCGCTCGCGCGACAGGTGGATCAGTTGCTGGCGTTGTGGTCGGAAATCCTGGAGGGGCCAAAATCCTTATGAGCATCACGGTTTCCGATCCATTCAACGCGGTGGCGGACCGGGAAATGCCAGCGCTAGCGCTGGCGCTGGATTCCGAACGGGCGCGGAAGGAATTCAAGCGCCGCTTGCCGCGTCTCTCGGGTGAAGGCCGACTGCGGCTCCAGACGATCCGCGTCGTGCGGCACAAGCCGGGCAAACGTTGCCTCGTCGAATACGACGTAAATATCGTGCGGCCCGATGCTCCAACAGAATCCGCTACGCTCATCGGAAAAATGCGGGCGCGCCGTTTTGGCAACGAAGGTTATCGCTTGCTCGATGAATTTTGGCGCGCTGGTTTCGACGACAAAAGTGCGGATGGAATCTCTGTGCCGGAACCAATCGGCGTCATTCCAAAATTGCAAATGTGGTTTCAGCGAAAAATTCCGGGCGCAACGGCGACGGAGCTTTTGTTGCAACCAAACGCAACGCTTTTGGCCGCGCGAATAGCCGAGGCGATTTTCAAAGTGCATCAAGCGAAGGTCGCGACGGAACGGACGCACACGCTGGCGGATGAACTTTCAATTTTAAAAACCTGTTTGGGGAAAGTTCAGGAAGCAGAACCGCAATGGGACTCGCGCTTGGGGAAAATTTTGCAAGCGTGTGACGCACTGGCCGCGACGCATCCTGATTTGCCGAAATGCGGAAGTCATCGGGATTTTTATCCGGCACAAGTCATCAGCGATGGCGCGCGAATTTATCTGATTGATTTCGATTTATATTGCAGCGGCGACGTGGGATTGGACGTTGGAAATTTTCTCGGCCATCTCACCGAGCAAAGCTTTCGAACATTTGGAAACGCGAGTGCATTGGCCGAAGTGGAACGCGCGTTGGAAAATCGATTCGTCGAACTCAGTGGAGAAAGCAGCCGCGCGTCGGTAAAAATTTACGCAACGCTCACGCTCGTCCGACATATTTTTCTGAGCACGCAATATCCAGATCGGCGCAAAACTACCGAAGCGTTAATTAAATTATGCGAAGAGAAATTGGGGATCAGTTAAACGCGATTCGATAAAAGCGCGTCGGCGGTTGCGGCGTCGAATCGGTAATTGACATGACGTTTCCATTTCCGATAACGGGATCCGGCAATGAAGTCCAACCCTCGTCGCTCAAAGAATTTTTATACTGCAACGTGTAAGTTTTCCCGCTGATCGTCGTGAAGAAAATGGTGGTTCCGTTGGTTCTCTGGATGCTGACAATCGTCGAAGCGCAAAGCGATAGCGTTCCATTGTTCACGATGCTGCCGACAATTGTTCCGCAACCCGTCACCGTCGCGTTGCTGGAAATAACTAAACCATTTTGAAAAGTGTGTGTGCCGCCGAGCAGTCGGAACGTCGCCGAGTTGGTTCCGTCGCCCACGACAAACGGAGCGCCGCTGGTGACGGAGGTGCTTTCGCTTTCCAAGGTTCCGCTGTTGAAAACAAATTGGCCCGTCGCATTGGTCAGGCGCAAAATATCCGCCGTGAGAGTGCCGCCCGCCAACGTGACCGAGCCTTGCGGAATTTCCAGATAAGCTGAGTTTGCGGAGTTGGTGAGAAATATATTCCCGCCAACGATAGAAACGATCCCGGTTGAAAGACCGGTGCTGCCGACCACGAGGTTCGAGGACAAAACGAGCGTTCCTCCCGCGACGAGCATATTCCCACTGGATGTATTGGTGAAATTTGCCGCGACCAATAAATTTTTGGCAATCGCAGTTCCGTTGGAAAGCGTGAGCTGGCCGTTGCCTTCACGTCCGACCCAGATGGTGTCATTGGTCATTCTCAGCATTCCTCCAACGACAAAAACGATTCCCGTTGAACCGACGAACCGACCGAGCGAAAGATCGCCGAAACAATTGACGAGCGCGTTGCTTTGAACCGTGAGCGTGCCGCGCGCCGCAACATGGCGTCCCACAGAAACATTCGTCAGCGTGGCGGTCGCGTTCGACACAATCATCTGGCCGACACCGAAACGGCCAATGGCAGTGATGTCGTTGGTGACAACGAGTTGACCGCCCAAAAGAGAAATTGTTCCGCTGCTGCCGACGTTGTCGGCGATATGCACTTCCGAAGAAAAATTGGCGGAGCCGCCGGTGAAGGTCATTTGTCCCGCGCCGAGATTTCCCACTCGGACGAAGCCGTTGGTAACGAGAAGGGTGCCGCCAGCGATATTTACTGTGCCGGTGGAATTTGCAGTATCACCCAAGCTCAGCACTGTGGAAACGGTGATCTGCCCGTTGGACAAAGTTAAAAATCCCTGTGCGCCCGACAACTCGCCCACCAACAATATGTCGGCCATAAATTGGCCGCTCTTCATCGTCAAATATCCGGGAGCATTATTGGTTCTTCCGACGCGCGCGGTGACGGCGCTGCAATCCACCGTGCTGTTCTCGAAGATCGCCGTTCCAGCCAGAATGTTTAAGGTGCCGCCAAGATTTCCATCCACGACCATCGTCGAGTTTGACAAGGCGAGTGCGCCTCCCCGCGTCAGGTTTAAGGTGTATAAAATCGTCAAAGGCGAATTGCTGGAAATGTCGGAAAGTTGAAGTGTGTTCGTTGAGCCGATGTGTGCGTTGAGAAAAATTCGGTGAACCGACAAGTTGGCTGCCTGCGTCGCGGAATCCATGCTGACAGTTTTCGTTCCAGCGTTGGTAATTTGCACAGTCGAACCGAACGTCGGGACAATGCCGCCAAACCAATTGTTCGTGTCGCGCCAAAAACCGCTGAGCGAATTGGTCCAGAGTTCGTCGGCGCGGGCCGGAATGATCGCGGTCAAAGCCATGATTAAAGAGCAGAAAATAATCCCAGAGCGGCGTCGAGAATGTGTCATAAAATTGTTACAGCTTACCAGAGAAACTCAAACTAGCGACAGAAAGGTTGATCATATCCTGCATTAATAGTTTTTGTTATGCTACCTTACGATTGTGGATCAAATTATGCATTGCCGAGCGGAAAATAGAAAATTGCGCGATGGAAGCACGGCCTTCGCCTTCACGTTGATCGAACTTTTGGTTGTCATCGCCATCATCGCGATTTTGGCCGCGTTGCTTTTGCCCGCGCTTTCCGCCGCCAAGGAGAAAGCTCGCAGCATTTTTTGCGTCAGTAATCTCAGACAAATGGCGATTGCGATCACTCTCTACGCCGATGAAAACCGCGACGCGCTGATTCCCGCCGAATATAATGTGAGCAAAGGCGCAAAGTTTCAGGAAGGTTGGCCCACCATTCTTTACAACGCAAAATATCTTCCCGCGCCGACCTCGGGAACCTTCTTCAACGTTCCTACGGCAAAATCTGTTTTTCGCTGTCCATCCGGACTTCCAGAAGCGTATTCGTTCAACCCAACCAGCCGCGACGATCCAGAAGGCGCGAAAGCCTGGCCCTACGCTTCGGAGAGCACTGGGAAAAAATTCTACATCGATTGCTGGTATGGAATCAATGGCTCGACCGGCAGTTACACCAAATGGCCTTTCACGCGCATTCCCATGGATGGAACGAAATCGGTAAACCTAAATAAATTCCACACCGCGGCGCGCTTCCCTAACATGCCGATGCTTTTCGACGGCTTTTGGATTCACAACGGCAAGGACGAACGCATCAACGCGCGACACAGAAAAAATACCCGTTCCAACATGGTTTTTTTCGACGGCAGTGCTTCGACATTTGACACGTTCACGCTGCCGAGCGTCCGCTCGACCAACAGCACCAAGGACATTCGCTGGAGATATTAAATGCGATGAATCCACGCACAAAAAATATTTGGAGCGCGATTGGGTGCGTTGCGGCCATTTGCGCTTCTGCCGTTTGGATTTACTTCACGCAATTTCGTCCGCCGCAAGTGAACGAGACGCTCCATCGCGGCATCGGCGAAGTCATGGCCGAGGAGACAAAACAACTTCTGGGCAACAAGGGGCGAATCATCGTGGTGGCGATCAACACTCCGAAGACGCCCGAACTGAAAGTGCAGTTGGAAGCGTTTAAAACCGCCTTGGAAAAATCGGCAATAAAAATTGATGACGTGTTGATGCTGGACACGAAAGACCAGCCGAAATATCGAACGGGCGGCGGTTTTTCTTCCGGCCGTTTTGTGCGCACGATGCAAAAACATAAAAATATGGACGCGCTGGTTTCGTTCGTCGGCGCGCCGCATCTTTCGGACAGCGAATACGAGGAATTGAGCAAATTCACGTTGCCAAAATTTATTGCCCAATCAATGGCGACGGAAAAATTGCCCAAACTTTTTGAAAAGAAAGTTTTGCAAGTCGCAATTGTGCCGCGCTACGAATTTCCCTCGCCGATTAGCGGCAATCCCAAAAACAGTCGCGAATGGTTTCTGAAACGCTTTCAGGTAATGACGGAAAAAAACGTGCCTGTGCCTTGAAGTTTTGAAAAACACTCCGTCGCGGTTAAGTTTTTCAATCTGCAAAATTTTTGACCTGTAGCGCGAACCGGTTGAAACCGAAAAAATTCGACGTATGAAAAAGCAACATTAATTTTGCCACCGGTTTGATGACCTTGCGCCAGTTCAAAACGAATGTCTTTATCATTGAAGGCTCCAACGCCTTCGCCACCGGAATCTATTTCAACTGGATTTTTTTCTACACACAGAATCGACTTCATTTTGGCGTCTCGGAAAACCTCGGATTGGTGGCGTTGCACGGTTTGATTTACACTGGCGCGGCTTGGTTCGGCGGTTGGTTCGCGCATCGCTTCGGAAAGTTTGCCGCGCTGAAAATTGGATTTGCGATCATGAGCGTTGCTTTGGGCGCGGGAAATTTTCTCCCGTTCGCCCCGGCGCAAGTTGCGGTGATGCTCGGCTGGACTTTCGGAATGTGTTTCACCTGGGCGACGTTGCAATCGCTGATCAGCGATCGCGAACCCGCCGACCGACTGCCGCGCATGGCTGGCATTTACAACATCGTCTGGTCAGGCGTCAGCGCAGTTTCGTATTTCGTCGGAGGCGCCCTCCTCGAAAAATTTGGAATCACCGCGTTGTTCTGGATTCCGGCGGCGATCCACCTAGTTCAATTAGCGCACGTTTTCTGGCTGGGAAAAAAGGAGGTCGCGCCTGAACCTGAAAAAATAATTGCTTCACCGATTGAGAGAGAAAATCTTTCCAGCGAACGGGCAAATCCTGTCGGCCAGAAAAAATTCCTTCGCTACGCGCTGCTCGCCAACCCATTCGCTTATGTGGCAATCAACACGGCTATTCCGATGATCCCTGTCGTGGCCAAACGTTTTGAACTTTCGCCCACCATGACGGGTGTTTTTTGTTCCGTCTGGTTTTTTGTCCGCATGGGCGCATTTATTTGGTTCTGGCTCTGGCCCGGTTGGCACTATCGCTTCGGCATTTTGCTGACCGCGAAAATTTCCCTGGTCGTCAGTTTCATAGCCCTGATGCTCGCGCCCCAGTTTTGGATTTTGCTCGTGGCGCAGATTTTTTTTGGGCTGTCCGTCGGGCTGATTTATTATTCGTCGCTTTATTATTCAATGCACGGCGGCGCGTCGAAAAGCCAGCATGGCGGCGTGCATGAAGCGGTGATTGGCCTTGGCACATTGGTCGGGGCCAGTGTGGGCGTCGGTGCAAATTATTTTTTCCCGGAGGTGAGCGGCGTCAGCATTTGGGCCGTGAGCGGGCTTTTGCTCGGAGGTTTGTTTGCATTGATTTGGTTGCGTTACCGAAAGGAAAACGGATAAATTTTCTGAGGTTAATTTTATTTTATGTCACTACTTGCTGGAAAAATCGGAATTGTTTTTGGCGTCGCGAATAAACGTTCTATCGCCTGGGCCAT